>NZ_KI911559.1:2263894-2564793 GCF_000515255.1 Rhodovibrio salinarum DSM 9154
GGACGGCCAACGCCCCGCCCAAAACGCCGACCTCTACCGAGAACGCAACCGGATCGAACGCGCCTTCAACCGCCTGAAGGACTACCGGCGCTTCGCGACCCGCTTCGACAAGCTCGCAACCACATTCGAAGCTACCGTCGCGCTCATCGCTACGCGAATATGGTTCCTGGTTTGAGAAGTCCAGACCCGCAGGAAAAAGGGCCGTGCGCTGCGAAGCGCACGGCCCTTTTCGTCAGGTGCGCGCAAGCGGCGGCTCCTCAGATACCGGCCGCGTGCGCTGTGCACGTGCGGACGTCACGCCCGCATGCTGCGCATCATCCAGATCTGCTTTTCGTGCGCGCCAAGGCGCTCGGTCAGCAAGTCCGCGGTGGCTGAATCGCCGTGCGCCTCCGCGACCGATACCGACGCCCGGAGCGTGCGGAGCACGGTTTCGTTGTCGGCGATCAGCTCGTCGAGCATCGCCTCCGCCGTCGGTATCTGTTCGTTCTCTTTGATCGAGCTGCGCGCCTTGAACTTGGCGTAGGTGCCCGGTGCGTAGGCGCCCAACGCCCGAATCCGCTCGGCGATATCATCCAGCGCATTCCACAGGTCGCTGTAATGTTCCTCGAACATGTTATGCAGACTGCGGAACCGCGGACCCTCGACGTTCCAGTGGAAGTTGTGCGCTTTTAGGTAAAGGAAGTAGCTGTCCGCCAGAACGTCGCACAACACGGTGATGGGTGTTTGTTCAGATTCGCTCTGAACGACTGCTTCATTCATCCTAGGTCTCCATTTGTTTAAGGTTTTCGGGCGTGGGTTTGTGTGATCGGCTTTACGGCCGCGCTGGGTTGGTAACCGGCCGGCTGGCGTCCTGCGTCCAGACGTGCATCGAGCCGTCGAAGAGCTGGGCGTTCTCGTTGCCAAGCACCTTCGACATCACGAACCAGGTCAGCGCGGAGACATGGCCGCTGTTGCAGTACGCGATCGCGCCATTGTCCATCGACGCGCCCTGGTGGGCGTAGACCGCGCGCAGCGTTTCCGTGTCCCGAAGCGTGGCTGGGCCCTTAGCTGAGACGTTCAGGGTGAAGGGCACGTTCACCGCGCTCGGGATGTGGCCGGCAGCGTAGACGTAGCCCGCCTGCTCAAGGCCGAGGTAGTAGGGCATCGGCCGGTTGTCGGTCAGCTGCACGCCGGCGTCGGTGCGTGCGGCGTCGACCTCCGCCACCGTGGCGAGCACGCTCTCGTCCGGGTTTCCGGAGGTGTAGTCGCCCGCCGTGATCTCGACCTCGCCGGTCGCCATGTCGTGCCCGGCCGCCCGCCAGGCCGCGTTGCCGCCGTCCAGGATCGCGACGTCGTCATGGCCGTAATAGGCGAATGTCCAGTAGAGCCGCGCCTGCGTGGTGATCTGCCCGGCAGCCTTGCCTGGAGAGGTGATAACCACAGGCTCGTCCGTGTCGACGCCGGCGTCGCGCATCAGCTGCTGGAAGGTCTCGGCGTCCAGGCGGACCTTCTGCCGCTCGACCCCGTCGATGACGCGCGTGGTACGCACCGCGTCCCAGCTAACGGGTGCGGCACCAGCGATGTGAGCCTCAGCAAAGGCGTCCAGATTGCGGCGCACGTCCAACACAGCGACCTCGCCGCGGTGCTCGGCCAGCCAGTCGGCGTTCACGACGGGACCGGGTGTCACGCGCTCGGCCAGTGCGGGGCTGACGGTGATCGCGCTCGCTGCGAGAAGGGCGGCGGCGATCGGAACCTTCGGGTATGCCATCGAGGTTCTCCTTATCGTGGCTATCTCTCCTCGGGAGATAAGCCACCTGTCACTTGTTGTGAAATGAATATGTTCGACCAGCTTGATCGAGTTTTTCGAACGAGCCGAGCGTCGGGATGATCCGGAGCGTACGTCAGTGGGTCTGACTCGTGCGCATGCGGGCCCTCTCGAAGACCATGGTTGCTCATGTTGCCGTAGCTACCTGGGCACGGCGGACCGTGTCCGGGGCCAGGGCCTCCATTGCTTGATGCTGGCTTAGGAACACGCGCCCGCTGAGGTCGTCGAGGAAGGTGCTCCGCGCCAAGTTATCCATCACCGGGCCTTTCACTTCGGAGAGGTGAAAGGTAACGCCGGCATCTCGCAGACGCGCATTGATCGCCTCCAGGCTCTCCAGAGCACTGGCGTCGATCACGTTGACGGCGGAGCACATCAGGATCACGTCGGACACGTCGGGCGATCGCGCGACCAAGTCGTAAACCGTGTCTTCGAGATATCGGGCATTGGCGAAGTAAAGACTTTCGTCGACGCGCAGGGTTAAGACCTGCGGACTTGTCACCACGCTGTGCCGTTCGATGTTGCGGAAGTGCTCGGTGCCCGGCACCTGGCCGACGACAGCCGCGTGCGGCCGGCTGGTTCTCCAGATGTGCAGAGCGAGCGACAGCCCGACACCTGTCACCACCCCAGCTTCAACGCCGACGCCAAGGACGATCACCATTGTCGCGGCCATCGCGGCGAAGTCGGTTTTTGAATAGCGGTAGGTCCGCCGGATTGCACCGAGATCGATCAGCGACAGCACGGCGACGATGATCGTTGCCGCCAGCGTCGCTTTTGGCAGCGCCTGAAATAGCGGTGTGAAGAAAAGGGCGGTGGCCGCGATGCCGGTAGCCGTGAAGACCCCGGCCATCGGCGTTTCCGCGCCCGCGTCGAAGTTCACGACCGACCGAGAAAAGCCGCCGGTGACGGGGAAGCCGCCGGAGAACGCCGATGCGATGTTTGCCGTACCGAGACCGGTGAGTTCCTGGTTGGCGTCGATCCGCTGACGTTTCTTTGCCGCCAGGGTCTGTGCGACCGACACGGACTCGACGAACCCGATCACGCTGATCAACAGCGCCGAGGTCGCGAGGCTGGACCATAGCTCGAGCTCAAGCGGCGGAACTGTGAAAGGCGGTAGCCCTTGCGGCACATCCCCAACCACAGAGACACCCTGAGTGTCGAGGTCGAACACTGCGACCGTGGCAGAGGTCACGACGACGGCGGCCACGGGGCCGGCTTTGGCCAGCATGTCGGCTGCGAAAGGCGGTAGCCCGACGCGCTTGCGCAGCAGCGGTTTCAACTGCGTGCGCACCCAGAACAGAAACGCTGTCGCGCCCGAACCCAGCAGCAGCGTCCAGCCATGCGTCCGCTCCAGCTGCTGCGCCAGCGAGTGCCCCATCTGAACAAGGGTATGACCGTGTGCGTCGACCCCCAAGATGTGCTTCAGCTGACTGACCGCGATCAGGATTCCGGACGCGGTGATAAAGCCAGAAATGACGGGATGGCTCAGCAGGTTCGCCAGGAACCCGAGCCGTAGCAGACCCATGGTAAGCAGCATCAAGCCGGACAGCAGGGCGAGGGCAACCGCAGCGCCGAGGTAGCCCTCGGTGCCCGGTTCTGCGACCCTTGAGATGGTGGCGGCCGTGAGGAGGGACACAACCGCCACCGGTCCGACGGCAAGCGCACGGCTCGATCCGAACAGTGCATAGGCCACCAGCGGCAGGATGCTGGCATAGAGGCCGACTTGCGCCGGTAGCCCCGCTAGCATGGCGTAGGCCAGGCTTTGCGGGATCAACATGATGGTGACGATGATCGCCGCGACAAGATCCGAGGACAGCTCGCGGCGGCCGTAGTGCCGGAGCCATGTGAGCGCCGGAAGGATCCGCGACGACGACGGGGAGATCATGAGGTAACCCTTGGGAAATCGATCGGAAGCGCCGTCGGTGCGGTCACAGGAAACCGCGAGGGTTACCGACCGCGGAGGTGCACGGTTTTGTCCAGAAGATCCGTGAGATCGAAGCCGGCGGCACTCGCCGTCGCCACCAACGCGTCGATATCCGCCGTTTGGCTGTTCGCGAGCGCCCAGAGCGTGACCGAGCGCTTGCCGCTGCGACAGAAGGCGGCAACTGGGCCATCGCTGTGCGCCAGCGTGCGCGCGAACGCGTCAACCTGGGCCTGTGTGATCTCACCATCGACCACCGGTTGGTGGAGAAAGGTCAAGCCATGCCGATCGGCGGCCGCGCGCAGGTCGTCCGATTCCGGCTGATCCGGCTGTTCACCATCGGGGCGATTGTTGACGACGGTGGTGTAGCCCGCAGCCGCTAGGTCCGCCATATCGTCGACGGTCAGCTGAGGTCCGACAGCAAGCGTTTCGGTGACTGGAATAACGGGCATATTTTTGTTCCCTCGGATGTCCGAATGAGCGTGCTGATCGGCTGAGGTCGGCTATCTGACCGCGCCTCAGCCGGGTGATCCGGACCTTTACCCTCAGAGCTGGTTGAGCGGGATTTTCAGGTAGGAGACGCCGTTGTCTTCGGGCATCGGCAGCTGGCCGGCATTGGTGTTGACCTGCAGGGCGTGCAGGATCAGCGCCGGCATCGGCAGATCGGCGTCACGCTTCTTGCGGGTATCGACGAAGCTCGCTTCGTCGATACCGTCCTGCACGTGCGGGTTATTGGCCCGCTGCTGGACGACTGTGGACTCCCACTGCGGCTCCCGGCCGCCCGGCATGTAGTCGTGTCCGGTGAACAGCCGCGTCTCCCCCGGCAGCTCCTCCAGGATGCGCCGGATCGATGCGTAGAGGGTGTGCGCGTCTGCGCCCGGAAAGTCCGCGCGGGCAGTGCCGAAGTCGGGCTGGAACAGCGTGTCATGCACGAACGCGGCGTCCCCGATCACATAGGTGATCGAGGCCAGCGTGTGGCCGGGTGAATACATCACCCGCACCGGGATCTCGCCGACCTGGAAGGTGTCGCCGTCGGCGAACAGGCGGTCCCACTGCCGGCCATCGGTCGGCGTTTCGGCCGGCCAGTTGTAGAGCTTCTTCCAGAGTTGCTGGACATCCTTGACGTGCTCGCCGATCGCGATCGGCGCGCCGGTCTTCTCCTTGAGATAGCCGGCGGCCGAGAAGTGATCGGCGTGCGGGTGGGTATCCAGGATCCACTGTACGCTCAGGCCCTGCTCCTCAACGTACTGCAGAATGGCGTCGGCGTGCTCGCTCGAGGTGCGGCCGGCCTTTTCGTCGTAGTTCAGGACCGGGTCGACGATCGCGCACTGCCGGGTCGCCGGATCGGCAACGACATACTGCACGCTGAACGTCTTGGGGTCGAAGAACCCGGTGACATCGGGCTGGGGCGTAGTCATGACGGGGACCTCGTCTGTTTCATATTGAGAGTGAGACATCGGCGGGCGGAACGCCCGGCCAGCGTCTCCCGAGGAAGCGCGCCGGCCGGGTCGTACGTGGGTCGCACCGCGGGCCTAGACCTGCGTCGTGCAGAAGTACCAGTCGGTGTAATCGTAGCCCTGCTCGGCGCGCTTCTCGGCCTCCTCGACTGTCGCCGGCGGCGGCACGATCGCCCGGTCGCCCGACTGCCAGGCCTCGGGCGTGGCGACGCCGTTGGCGTCGGCGCACTGCAGCGCCTGCACCAGTCGGACGATCTCGTCGATGCTACGGCCGGTGGGCATAGGGTAGTAAAGCATCGCCCGCAGCGTGCCCTCGGGATCGATCACGAAGGTCGCGCGCACCGCGGAGGTGTCGCTCGCCCCCGGCATGATCATGCCGTAGGCACTGGAGACCTGCATCGAAATGTCGTCGATGATCGGGAAGCGGATGTCGACGCCGAAGTTCTGTTTGATGCTGCGCACCCAGGCGATATGCGAATGCGTGCTGTCGACCGACAGACCGATCAGATCGCAGCCGAGATCGAGAAACCGGTCGTGGTTACGTGCGAAGGCCATAAACTCGGTGCTGCATACCGGCGTGAAGTCGGCCGGGTGGGAGAACAGCACCAGCCAGCGGCCTTTATAGTCGGCCAGTTTACGTGGGCCGTGGGTGGTCTTGGTGTGGAAGTCCGGTGCCGGCTCGTTCAGGCGCGGCAGCGTCGGCTGCGTCTCGTTCATAATCTCGCAAGCTCCGCTATCCTCGTGTGTTCAGTTGTTCGGGCCATGAGGGCTGCGCCCGCCGAACACCTTTGGATTTAGAGAGCTTGCCGTTTTCGGTAAAATGAATATATTTGGCCAAGCCCATCGAAAAAATCGAATACAAACCAAGGGAGGGCCCATGACCCCGAGTCTGCGTCAGATGCGCTTTTTGTGCGCGCTGGCTAACGAACTGCACTTCGGCCGTGCCGCGGCAGCCTGCAATGTCACGCAGTCGACCCTTAGTTCTGGACTGAAGGACCTGGAAGCGGCGCTCGGCGTCACGCTGGCAGAGCGCGGGAACCGGCACGTCATCCTGACGCCGATTGGCGAGGAGATCGCCGTCCGGGCGCGCGGCGTGGTGGCAGCCGCCGAGGACATCTCGGAACTGGCCGCCAGACATGCGGGCCCGCTTTCCGGCGACCTGCGGCTGGGCGCTATCCCAACTATCGGGCCGTACCTGATCCCAGCAGCGCTGAGCCATCTGCGACAAAGCTTTCCGGACCTCAAACTCTACCTGCGCGAGGAGTTGACCGAGAGCTTGCTGGCAGGTCTGCGTGCAGGCCGGCTGGACGCGGCGCTGATTGCGCTGCCTTTCGAAACCGGGGAATTGGTGACCGAGCAGCTTTTCGATGATGGCTATCAACTGGCCGCGCCGCGGGGCCACGATTTGACAAGTGCCCAAGCCATCGATGGGCGTGAGTTGGCTGACCAACACCTTCTCCTCTTGGAACGCGGGCATTGCCTGCAGGGGCACGCGCTCCAGGCGATCCCCGAGGTCGCGTTGCCGGCCGATGAGAGTTTCGCGGCGACCAGCCTGACCACGCTGCTGGCGATGGTGCAGGAGGGCATTGGTCTTACCCTGATCCCGCAGCTCGCAATCGATGCCGGGATCGCGGGCGCCCATGAAGTTGCGCTGGCGCCCTTGCAGCGGACCTGTCCGCGCCATGTTGTTCTTGCCTGGCGCCCGACGTCACCGCGCGAAGCGGAGTTCCGTGCGCTTTCCGAGGCGTTCCGGAACGCGCGCGCTGACATGGCTGTAGGGTCCGGGAGCCGGCCAAATCGGTAGCGCCCCGGGAGTGACCAGGACCGTGGCGGTCGCGCCAACGCCGACAACAACCGCCGCAGGCCTCCTCGAAGGTGCGCTCGGCGATCTGCGGGCCAACCTGCGCGAGTCTGCGTTCACATGCCAGGCATCTCCATCATGTCATTGCCTGATACCGAAGCGCGCAACGTGGCTTCACCTTGGGCGATCGCGCATATCTCTTTGAAAGAATCGCAAACTCACGCGATAGCGGGGTCCAGATAAGGCGATCTTTGCTCTAACCGATAGTTTCGGTTGGCCGATCGGCGACCGATCCAAGCCGGTCGATCAGATCGCCTCTATTGCCGGCAAGTTCGGCGATCGTCACGCTGTCCAGGATCCGTAAGAAAGCGTCTATTGCATCATTCAGCGTCGTCGACAGGCGGCAGATGCCGATCAACGGACAGCTATTGGTATCGGCGTTGAAGCATTCGACCAGCTCGATCGGCTCTTCCGTCAGGCGGACAATCTCACCAACCGTGATCCCGGCGGGATCCCACGCTAGACGGAAGCCACCGCCGCGCCCGCGCACTGTTTCGACGTAGCCCGCTTTACCGAGTTCGTGCACGATCTTCATGATGTGGGCTCGCGAAACGCCGTGCGCAGCCGCCACTTGGTCGACCCGGGTCAGTGCGGGCGCACGCAGGGCGGCCATCTGCAACGTGCGTAGGGCGTAGTTGGTGTAATTCTTGAGCCGCATCGCTCTCTCCTTGGCCGTTCGGCGCTGCACGAGGCTCCCCGATAACCTAGAACTGCGATACCGATTTGCCCAATCCTGGCGGGCCGCACAATCTGGAGCCGCGGTCGCCCGAGATGCGGGCGATTCCGCGAGCCCACGACGGCGTCATGCATCTGCTCAAGCTCAAGAAGTTCGTCCGCGCCGACCTGCTGATCCTTGAAGACCGGGACTTGGCGGCGACGACCGAGCAGTAGCCCCGTGACCTGCTGGAGGTTCTGAACGACTGCCGAGGCCGTGCCGATTGCATGGACGTAAATCTTGGTGCGTCTCGCTACGCACCCGTGGGACGGTTGGGGCAAGCTGGTTGATCGCCGTTACGCTCAGCCGATCTTCACGGTCGTATTGTCGACGAATTCGTACGGCGGCACCACGAGGTTGCTCGGGGCCGGGCCCTTCCTCACGCGCCCCGAGGTGTCGTAGTGAGAGCCGTGGCAGGCGCAGAACCAGCCGCCCCAGTTGCCGCGCGGTTCGCTTGGCTTGTTGCCAAGCGGGATGCAGCCCAGGTGGGTGCAGACCCCGACCACGATCAGCCATTCCGGACGTTTGACGCGCGCTTCGTCCGGCTCCGGATCGCGCAGCGTGTCCATGTCGGTCGCGCGAGCCTGTTCGATCTCCGCCTGCGTCCGCTTGCGCAGGAATACCGGCTTTTTGCGCCACATTACGCTAATCGCCATGCCTTCCTGGACCGGCGAGAGGTCGGCTTCGATGCTGGCAAGCGCCATCTGCGCCGCACTCGGGTTCATCTGGTCGATGAACGGCCAAGCCGCTGCCGCCGCACCGACCGCTGCCGTCGTGCCGGTAGCGAGGAGTAGGAAATCGCGCCGGCCTATCTGCTTGTCGTCGCCCGTGCTGTGGGGCCCGGCCGGCTGCAGGTCGTTCGACCGAGATGTCATGACCTATCGCCTCCTGTTTCGATCCGTCCGGCCATGAGGGTCACTGAAGCCGGATGTAAAAAACCTGTATTGTGCATATAACTATTAAGGCCGAACGCCATTCGTATTCAATTAGATGCAACTGTTTGTCGCAGGGACGGCTGAGGTCGGCCGCTTGCGAGGGCAGGGCCTGGCAAAGCCGTGTATGCGGCATTGATTTTCGCAATCCATATATTAGATATCACTGATATATCGGAGTGCCGCATCTGCGGCGTTCACAGGGTCACCAGCCGCGAGGAACGACCACCGCTGATGCACAAGTTGTCCGGACATTCCACCCCGGCCGGCGCGGCTTCTGCTTATGCGTGCCGGTTGCGCCGGTGCGGGCTTGGACCACTGCCTCATGAGGACATCAGCGGCACGTCGCCTGGACCGGTGGGTAAACCGTACGCGTCCCAAAGGTCCGCGTAGGATACGCGACGAAACGTCATCTGCGGGTAACACAAGCCGCTTCTTACGTCCTCACTATGTCAACGTTCCAATCCATACTGACGCTCATCATCGTCTCTGGGGTGGCGCTGCTGGCCGTCTGGGCGGTCGCCGCGTGGCGCCGCCGCGGCGGTCCGGCGGTACCAGGCCGGCGGATTACGCTGAGACGGCAGGTTCCACGCGGTCCCGGCGGGACGGCGCCGGTCGGTCCCGCCCGGGATACCTGGCTGGTGATGCCGGATATCACTGGCTACACCCGCTTCTTGCATAGGAACCATTTCGCAGAGGTTCACGCCCAGCACCTGGTCACCGAACTGCTGCAAGCGCTGATGGCTGCGGCGCCGCCCGCTCTGACAGTTGCTAAGGTCGAAGGCGATGCCGTGTTGCTGTTCGCTTCGACAGAGGGGCGCGGCGCCCGCTCGGTCGAAGAGGTGGAGCAGGCGCTGGCGCACGTGTTCCAGGCATTCTACCGCCGCCGCCAAGATCTGATCCGCTCCAACCTGTGCCGGTGCGCGACGTGTCGGCACATCGACGAGCTTGAACTGAAGGCCGTCGTCCATCGTGGGCCAGTCACGAACTACAGACTGGGCAACTTCATCGAATTGTCCGGCATGGCCGTCATCGTCGTCCATCGGCTCCTAAAGAACTCGATCCGCCACCGGCGCTACGTGTTGGTGACGGATGCGGCCCAGGCGATTATCCCCTCGTTCGCCGCTACCGGAGAGAGCGTGGAGGAACGTGGGCCGGACATAGGCGCGATCGGCTGTCGAGTGTACCCCTTCGACTTGCCGGACACCTCCGACGGCGGCGTGATGCGACGGTCAAGCGGATACGCCATTCGCGACACCGCGGGGAAGATTGCGGCCATCCTGCGAAACCGTCCACAGGTATCGCGCCACCAAACCTCGGATTCGCGACGCGCACCGGACCGTTGAGGTCCAGGAGGACGTAGCAAGCGCGGCGCGTGATGTATTGGCGGCGACACGTGGCGCACCGACTGTGCGACGAGCTACGTCAATCGACGCTTGAGGCCGGATTCCATCATGTAGCGAGCTGGCCTTGGCCAGTGGCCTCTTCGCCCTTGTCGTGCGCGCACCTGTCGCATGTAGCTTGGCGCGCTGTGATACACATCACGGTTGCCTAATATGTTGAGATGTTTAGGGTCCCGGCGACATTTTGCAGCGCAAAATCATGTGCTGGTCTAAAGGTTTAGATGAAAGGAGCCTGGATGATGGAACGTCGCGTCGACGTCGCGATCATCGGCGCCGGAACTGCTGGTCTTTTCGCCCTGCGGCAGGTCAAGCGCTTCACCGACAGCTATGTAGTCATCGATGGAGGGCAGCTTGGGACCACCTGCGCGCGCGTCGGCTGCATGCCCTCCAAGGTGATGATTAAGACGGCGGAGGACTATCACCATCGCCACGCCCTCGCAGCCGAGGGGATCGCGGGCGGCGACCGTCTCGGGATTGAGGCGCCCGAGGCGATGGCGTACGTCCAGCGGATGCGCGACAGCTTCGTTGAGCACGTAATGGGCGGCCCGGTCTCCAAACTGGGTGACAAGCTGATCCGCAGTCACGCCCGCTTTCGCGCGCAGGGTGAAATCGAGGTCGACGGCGGGGTCGTGCGCGCCGAGCGCGTAATCGTCGCCACCGGCTCCAGGCCGGTCTTGCCGCGGGCCTGGCAGGCGTTCGGCGACCGTGTGATCACCACCGACCAAGTCTTCGAGCAGTCCAGCCTGCCGCAGTCGATGGCCGTGCTGGGCCTCGGTGTGATCGGCCTAGAACTGGGCCAAGCGCTGGCGCGTCTCGGCGTCGAGGTCACCGGTATCGACATGCTGCAGCGCCTCGGGGGTCTGAGCGACGAAACGGTGAACGAGACAGCAGTCGCGGCAATGCGCCGTGAGTTCCCGGTCTGGCTCGGCGAGAAGGCCGAGCTGGCGGAAGGTATGGACGGGCGCATTCGCGTTACCGCTGGCGCGAAATCGGTCGAGGTGGAGCAGGTGCTGGTGGCCGCTGGGCGCAAGCCGAACGCGGATCGTCTTGGCCTGGACCAGCTCGGCGTCGAACTCGACCGCCGTGGCGTGCCCACCTACGACCCGGAGACGATGAAGGTTCCAGGCGAGCCGATCTTCATTGCCGGCGATGCCAACGCGGATCTGCCGCTGCAGCACGAGGCGCGCGATGAAGGTCAGATCGCTGGTTACAACGCCGCGCGCGGCACCGAGCAGCGCTTCCGCCGGCGCGCGCCGCTTGCGATCGTGTTCTCCCAGCCAAACGTGGTCACGGTCGGCGAGAGCTGGGCGACGCTGCAGCACCAGGACGTGTTGGTCGGCACCTGCCGTTTCGAGGGCGACCAACGCAGCCGTATCAAGCACGCCGACAGCGGAATCGCGCGGATTTATGCAGATCGGCGCGACGGCCGGCTGCGCGGCGCTTCCATGGTGGCGCCGGACGGCGAGCACCTTGGCCACCTGTTCGCGCTCGCGATCCAGCAGGGCCTGACCGCGGCGGACGTTTTGAGGATGCCCTTCTACCACCCGACGACCGAAGAGCGGGTGCAGGATGCCCTGCGCGAGATCGCCAACAACACCGAGCAACAACTCGATCAACCGGTGGACCTAGAGTTCTTGGACCACGACGAACGGCAGGTTCGTGCAGCCGAGTAGTCCTTTTGATGAGGTCAGTGTGGGTCTAGTTTAGCTCCAGCAGTCTCGCGCCGGAACCCAAGGGTTTGGCGCCCGCAAATTCTATAGAAGCGCGGTCCAATCCCGGAGTAGGTCAGTTCCAGACGCTTTAATCTGACCTATTGAGCAGTTTGAGGGGATTAGACCAACCCTGTACACAACTCTTCGGTGCAAGGCGATATGCCGCAGCAGGGCGGCTGGCGAATTACATGCAAATAAGGGAATGTGTGCAGGTCCAACCCGGGCGCACTTCGAACGGTTAGAAAGGCTACGACATGAAGCGTGTTTTACTTGTCCTGGCGGCGGCGCTCGCGCTGGCGGGCCCGGCCACGGCGCAGGATAAGCCCAATCTGGTGACTGTCCTGAGCGCCGAGCATCCGCAAACGCAATTGATGGCGATGGTGCTGACCATGCAGTCGGTGCAGCAGGGCGCCGAGGCGCGAGTGCTGCTGTGCGGGCCGGCCGGCGATCTGGCGCTGAAGGAGGCGCCGGCGGCTGCGACCGCGCCTCAGGAGCCCAAGGGCATGAGCCCGCAGGGCCTGATGCGCAAGATCATGGAGACCGGCACCCCTGTCGAGGTCTGCGCGATCTACCTGCCGAACAAGGGCGTGGGCGCCGAGGCGCTGATCGACGGTGTCGGACAGGCGGAGCCGCCGGCGATGGCGGGCCATCTGCTGGCCGACGACACCCGGATTCTGTCGTTCTAAAGCGCGCGCCGCAGGCCAAATCGGCACGCGGCGCGCGCTTTATCCTGTTGAACTTCCGGCAAAATTACAGGGCAAGATGATCCCACCTTGCCTTTTTTGCGTGTCTGCAGCCGCCAGACGACAGCGCCCGCCGCAGGACTGCCCGCTGGCCGCGGATTGAGACCGCGCGCGCATTGTCAGGGTGTGATCGAGGCCACCTAGTGGGTCTTGGCACCGGCACACCTCTAAAAGTGACAGCGGCGATCGACGGCCCCCGCCGACCGCCTCTCGGCCGACAAGCCGCACACGCGATGCAGCAAGGAGGTTCGCCATGATGCAACTGTGCAAGACCGCCACAGCCCTTGCCGCCGCAACCGTCCTAGTCGCGGGGACGGTCACCGCGGCTGCGGCGAGCGACGACAGAAAAGACGGGGCCTGGCCGGACGTCATCGAGCGCGCGCAGCTCGATTGCACGCCCGGCGACGGCGAGCCGCAGCCGATGGACCGCGCCTACATCGACGACGACGCCCGCCAGAGCGCGGCGCGTACGGGGGGAAGCGCGCAAGCCGACAATCCGGTGTCGCAGGTGTTCGCGGCGATTCAGGTGGCCTCGAAGACCTGAGCGGTAAACGGGTGCGACCGACAGCTCGGTCGCAAGGCCTGAGAAGCTGTGATCGAACGGAGGGCTGCCATGCGGAACTGGAAGCCTAGCTTTTGCGAGGAAGCTTAGTTCCCCCGGTCCCGGCGATATGGCACTGCTTCCCACCCCGCCGCACCGCGGATGCGGCGGGGTGTCTCGTGACCTCTGTTCGAAAGCAGCAGCCGTTCGGAACAATCCTTGTCGAATGATGTCCCGATGTCCGCCGGCATCGGGACGACGCGTTGGTTGGATACGCAAGGACCGCGCGAAGGCCTGCGGTTCAACAGCTGTGGTCGTGCACCTCGGCGTGCGAGATCTGTCCCAGCAGATAGTCCCGAACGGCTTTCTCGGGGTCGGTTTCGTTGGTCGCGACGGCATCGACGCCGCGCTTCGCCAGCTTGGCAACGAAGTTGTGCCCGCAGCTGCCGCACAGGACGACATCCATCCCGAAGATCGGGTGGCCGTCCTTGTTGCCCCAGTCGTGCAGGGCCTGCTCCTTGGGCAGGTCCAGCTGGTCGATCAATTCGGCGCCGCCGCCCGGCGCGCCCCGATAGACGAGAAAGCGCCGGGTCCGCCCGGCGTGCGGCGTGATGGTCCGGAAGTTCTGGCTGGTGACGGCGATGCGGTACATGAACTCGCTCCAGGTTGCGGGTAACGGACGGGCAGGCGCGCTCATTTCTCGACGTCGGCCCAGATCTTGCGCTGCACAGCGTACAGCAGGGCGGTCAGCACGATCAGGAACAGGATCACCTTCAGGCCCAGACGCTTGCGCTCCTCCATGTGCGGGTTGGAGGCCCAGTGCAGGAAGGCGGTCACGTCATGGGCCATCTGCTCGGGCGTGGCCTGGGTGCCGTCCTGATAGTCGACCGCGCCCTGGACCAGCATCTGCGGCATGCTGATCTTGTGGCTGGGGTAGTACGTGTTCCAGTACTGCCCCGGCTGCAGGTTGGCGTCCTGCGGCGCCTCCTCGTAGCCCAGCAGCAGGGCCCGGATGTACTCCGGCCCGCCCGGCCGGGCGTTGGTGATCACCGACAGGTCCGGCGGGATGGCGCCGTTGTTGGCGTTCTTCGCCGCTTGCTTGTTGTCGTAGGGGAAGGGGAAGGCATCGGTCGGCTCCGCCGGACGCTCGTACATCTCGCCCTGGTCGTTCGGGCCGTCCTCGACCGTGTATTGCGCGGCGATCGCCTCGACCTCGTCTTCGCTGTAGCCGATGTCCTCGAGGTTGCGGAAGTGGACATACTTCATGCCGTGGCAGGTCGAACAGACGGCGTTGTAGACCTGCAGGCCACGCTGCACGGTGGCCCGGTCGAAGGTCCCGAACACGCCCTCGAACTGCCAGGTGTGTTCGGGCAGCGCCGGCGTCTCGGCGGCCTCGGCCGGGCCAGACGCGAGCCCAAGCCCGGCGGCGGCGATCGCGGCGGCGATCAGCTTACGTATCTCTGCCATTGTCCTCTTACCTCCTATTCCGCTGGGCTGGCCGGGGCGATCGCGGGCTGCGCGCTGCCGGACAGGACCGGCTTGGAGATGCTGTGCGGGCGCGGCTTGGGGCGTTCGAACACGCCCAGGAGCGGCAGGATCACCAGGAAGTAGGCGAAGTAGTACGCCGTCGCGACCTGCCCGATGGTGGGCCAGATGCCGCTCGGCGGCATCGCACCGACGTAGCCGAGCACGATCACGTCCAGCACCAGCAGCCAGAAGAACTGCTTGAAGATCGGCCGATAGCGCCCGGAGCGCACCGGGCTGCGGTCGAGCCATGGCAGGGCGAATAGGATCAGCACAGAGCCGAACATCAGCACCACACCGCCCAGCTTGTCCGGCACCGCGCGCAGGATCGTGTAGAACGGCAGGAAGTACCACTCCGGCACGATGTGCGGCGGCGTCACCAGCGGGTCCGCGGGCACGTAGTTGTCCGCGTGGCCCATGTAGTTCGGCGCGTAGAACAGGAAGACCGAGAAGACGATCAGGAACACGCCCAGACCGAACAGGTCCTTGATCGTGTAATAGGGGTGGAATGGCACCTGGTCCTGCTGGCCCTTGGGCTCGATGCCGGTCGGGTTGTTGGAGCCGTAGCGGTGCAGCGCCACTAGGTGCAGCAGCACCGCGCCCACGATCAGGAACGGCAGCAGGTAGTGCAGCGAGAAGAAGCGCTGCAGCGTCGGGTTGCCGACGGCGAAACCGCCCCACAGCCAACGCGTGACCTCGTCCCCGAAAATCGGCACGGCGGAGAACATGTTGGTGATCACCGTCGCGCCCCAGAAGCTCATCTGGCCCCAGGGCAAGGTGTAGCCCATGAAGGCGGTCGCCATCATCAAGAGCAGGATGATCACGCCCAGGCCCCACAAGACCTCGCGCGGTTGCTTGTAGGAGCCGTAGTACAGGCCCCGGAACATGTGGATGTAGACCACGATGAAGAAGAACGAGGCTCCGTTCATGTGGATGTAGCGCAGCAGCCAACCGTAGTTGACGTCGCGCATGATCTTCTGGATCGAGCCGAACGCGTGATCCACGTGCGGGGTGTAGTGCATCGCCAGGACCACACCGGTCGCAATCATGATGACCAGGATGATCCCGGCGAGCGATCCGAAGTTCCAGGCGTAGGTCAGGTTCTTCGGCGTCGGATAGAAGCGCAGGTGCTGGTCGGCGAAGTTGATGACCGGAAGCCGGTCGTCGAGCCAGCCCAGCACGCCCTTGTAGGGTGTCTGGTAGTCAGCCGCCATGGCGCGACCTCCTCTCGCGATCGATCACGTCGCAAACCCGCGCGCGGCTGCGTGCCGGGGTCTTCGCGTGTCGTCGGTCAGGGTGGAAAGCGCCGCCCTAAGTTATATTTTAGATATAACTATATCCGAGTGCGGATGCGACCGTCCGAGGGTTCGGACTCAGTGTCGCAGACCGGGCAGCTTTCGCGTGCGTTGGGCCCGGTCTCGACCGCTTCGTAGCCGGTGACCATCGCCTTCAGGTGCTGGAACACCGTCTCGCCGGTCGTGATCATGTAGACGTGCCCGATCAGGAACACGAGGGTGGCGTAGGCGGTTGCGATGTGCACCGTGGCCACCGGCGCGAGCGGCACCGGCAGCACGTCGCCGAATAGATTATAGGTCAGGTAGATCAGCCCGGTGATCCAGATCGCTGGCGAGATCACCGCGTTGAACGTCAGGTAGGCAAACAGTTGCAGCGGATTGTGCTTGCGCCGGCGGCTCGGTCGGAAGGGATGCGGCTCGCCCC
The DNA here is from genome assembly GCF_000515255.1 of Rhodovibrio salinarum DSM 9154. Lineage (NCBI taxonomy): Bacteria > Pseudomonadati > Pseudomonadota > Alphaproteobacteria > Rhodospirillales > Rhodovibrionaceae > Rhodovibrio > Rhodovibrio salinarum. The sequence goes on from NZ_KI911559.1 coordinate 2,280,224, forward strand.
GGAAGATGCCGCCGGCGTAGAAGCGCAGCACCGCCCACAGCTTGTCCGTGGTGGGCACGTACTGCCGCCATTCGCCGGTGGCGACGTGCCAAAAGATCGCGAACACCCAGACCACCATCAGCGCGATGGCGCAGGTCACATGCACGGTCGCCGCCTCGGCGTAGCCCAGCACCCGGTAGGTGCCGTGCAGTTCGAAGCCGGTCGCAAGCATGCCGATAATCAGCAGCGACTGCGACCAGTGCCAGGCGATCTCGAACGGGCTGAACAGCCGGATCCGCCGTCTCATCGCGCACGCCTCCGGTAGCGGAAGAAAGCCCTAAGTGACGCGTGGCCGAGTACGCCCGCGAACGTCGCCAGCACCGCCAGCCAGCCGATCCGGTCCAGCCACGCCGGGGCGTCGCGCCCGGCAATGTAGAAGCTGTCCAGTCCGGTCAGCCGGCTGTCCTGGCTGTGGCAGTCGGCGCAGCCGACCGCCTGGTCGGCGGGCGCGACCATGTGGGTGATCGGCCAGTACATCTTGGTCTCGACGAAGCCGACCTCGCCGGAAAACGGCAAACCCTCGGCCGCCATCGCGGTCTCGATCGCCGGCTCCCATTCCAGGTTCTTCCAGTAGGCAGTGTCGTCCTGGCCGAACAGCTGCATCAGCACCAGCCGATCGCGCTTGGCGTCGTAGGGCTGCTTGCCGCGCATGATCTTGAACGGCCAGATCCGTGCGTCGGAATCCTCCGGTCCGCCCGCGAAGCTGTTGATCGCGACCACGCTCTCGGGATCGATCTTGTCCGTGGCTTCGGTGTAGCGCATGTCGCCGTCGAACCAGGCGTAGGACGGGATGTAATCCTCCCGCCATTCGATCTCTCCCCAGCGGGTCCAGTAGCTGATCCGTCCGTCGGCGTTGGTCTCGTGGATGCGGCTGCCGTCCTCGGCCAGCCGGCCGGCCTTCGACCAGTCCCACCAGGTCTTGGTCTGTACACCGCCGCGGGCGATTTCGGGGATGTGGCAGGTCTGGCAGGCGACCCGGTCGCTGTGCTGGTTGAGCGTGCGCGCGACGTAGCTGCCGTCGTCGTGAACGTCGACACCGTGGCAGGATTCGCAGGTCGCAGCCTGCCGGCGTATACCCGGCTTACCGGTGCCGTGCATGTCACGCGCGGTCATGTCGTAGCGCCCGCCGGCCAGCTCGTGGCCGCTGGCGACGTGGCAGTCCTGGCAGGCCATGTCCCCGCCCTCGGGGCTCATGTGCACGTCGAGCGATCTGGGCGCGTCGATCAGGGAGGAATCCAGGTCGCCGTGCTTGGAGCCGTCGCCGCCGCCGCCGTTGAAGTGGCAGCTGCCGCAGCTGGCGACGTCCGGCGGGCCGACGTTGCGTGCGACCTTGCCAAGGTCGGGCGGCGTCAGCGTCTTGCCGTGCACTGTGGTGGCGGTCTCCAGCACCCGGCCCGCGTCCTTGGGCGCCTTATGGTAGGTGCCGGTGGTGTCGTGGCAGACCAGACAGTCGACCCGGGTGTCGTCGGAGAAGTCGAACGACGCGTCCTCCCAGCCGTAGCCGGTGTGGCAGGAGGTGCAGCGCGGCTCGTTGGTGCGCACATTGGTGCAGAAGTTGTTCAGCACGTGCCGCTTGCCGAGCTGTTGGCCGGTGTCCGGGTTGGTGTAGTCCCAGGTCCAGTGGATTGACTGGCGGACCTGATGCCCGGCCTCGGTGTGGCACTCCAAGCACGCCCGGGTGACCTCGCGGCCGCTGTCGAAATCACCCTGCAGCGCTTCGAACTTGCTGTGATCGGCCGTCGAGACGTCCCGCGCTGGCGTTGGCGCGGGCTGCTGCCCGTCTTTTGCCGAGGCGACCTGCGGCAGCGTGGCCGCGGCCGCGAGCAGTGAGATCGCAAGACCGGCAAGACGGATCCGGCGGGTTCGGCGCGGGGGCATCGTACGCGATCCAGGCTGTGAGTTCGTAGGACGAACGTGTCACAGACATATTAGTCGACGCTTAATTAACCGGCAAGCAACGGACGTAATGTTGGCGCACGCGTGTCCCGGCTCTGGTGTCATTAGGCACACCGACCGACACAGGCACGCCGGCGCATGCTGTAAACCCCGGAAACACGGGGCTCCCGGCGTGTGGATCGGCGAGGGGTCACGGTGCCGATCGGCTCGGTAATTGCTTGATTGAGCACGGATGTGCGGGCTTGACCCCTGTCGCCCACGCACAGTCCTGGCGCTTGCGCCAACGCGTCGCATGGCCGCCCAGCGGCCCGCCGCCGACATGATCCGTTGACGTATTCGAGGAGTGGAATGCGAAAAGGGGTTTGTCGATGGCGCAGTCGTTGGCAGAGCGGCCCGAACCGTGCTGGATCCGCAGCCGCTGGATCGCGCAGCTGCCCGTACCGCTGTTCGCAGTGACCATGGGCCATGCCGGCTTGGGGCTGGCGTGGCGCAGCGCGCACGCGACCTTCGGCGTGCCGCTCGCGGTTGCGCAGGCGCTGATGGCGTTCGCCGCTGGCGCGTTTGCCCTGGTCGCCCTGGTCTACGCGCTCAAGGTGGTAGCTTGTCCGGGCGGCGTAGCCGCCGACTTCCGCCATCCGGTGATGATGAACTTCTTCCCGGCGATTTCGATCGGCCTGCTCCTGCTCGCCGTCGGCGCGCTGCCGCACGACCGACAGCTGGCGGAGGAGCTTTGGATCGCCGGCGCGCTCCTGCACCTTGCCCTGGCGGTAACGATTATCGGCCGCTGGATACGCCGGAACACCGAAATCCAGCACGTCAGCCCCGCCTGGTTCATCCCGGTCGTGGGCAATATCGTGGTGCCGATCGCGGGTGTGCCGCTCGGCTACGAGACGGTGTCGTGGTTCTTCTTCTCGGTCGGCCTGACCTTCTGGGTTCCGCTGTTCACCATCGTGCTCTACCGCCTTATCTTCCACGATCCGCTGCCGCCGCAGATCGCGCCGCTGCTGTTCATCCTGATCGCCCCGCCGGCGGCCGGCTTCCTCGCCTATATGCAGTTGAACGGCGGCACGCTCGACGTCCTGGCCTATCTGTTGGCCGCGAGCGCGCTGTTCATTGCTCTTGTTCTGGCCGGAATCGCGGGCCTGTTCCTGCGCCTGCCGTTCGCTTTGTCGTGGTGGGCCTTCACCTTCCCGGCGGCTGCGCTGTCCTGCGCGATGACGGAGGTACACGCGCTGCTGCCCGGGCCCGCGACGCAAGCGGTGGCTCTCGCCGCGTTGGTCTTCGCCACTGCAATCATCGCGTTGGTGACGGTGCGCACGCTGGCGGCGCTGGTCACAGGCCAGCTGTTTTAGCGGCGGCTCAGCCGTGTCTCAGCGCGGGCTCTTCCGCTGCGCTGGCGAACTGCAGCGTCATCACCTCGCCGGCGGCGAGCGGGCGCCATGCCTCGTCCGTGAGCGGCACGCTGGAGATCAGCGTGACCTCCTGGCAGCCGCCGGGCGGGCAGGCCTCGGTGCGCACTAGCTTGCCGTCGTTGGGATTGCAGGTCCGCGTCAGGCTGACCAGTCCTGGCGGCGCGATCTCGTCGTCGTGCTGCCGGCGTTCGTGGCCATGGGCGAACAGCAGTTCGCCGTCCGCGTAGAGGAAGTTGGCGGGGCCGAAGGCGCGCAGGTCGCGGGCGAAAGCTTCGACAGCCGACTGCCGTGCTGCGACGCTCGGCGCCGTGTGACCGTCGCGGAGCCCCGCGATCCACAACGGCGCCAAACGGTCCATCAAGGCGCAGAAGGCGATCTCGGAATCGGTCGTACCGATTGGCAAATGGCGGTCCAGGTCGCCGCGCCAGCGGCGGTCGATTGCGTCCAGATCGCCGTTGTGGGTGAACACGTGCATCCGCCCGCCCAGTTCCCGGACGAACGGCTGCGTATTGGCCAGCATGCAGTCGCCCACCGTCGCCTTACGGATGTGCGCGAGGGCGAGACGGGTCGGGCGCTGCTGGCTGCGCACGAACGGGACCCAAGGGCTCCGCGCCGCCGGTTCTGGCTCGCGTAGCCTGCGTACGTCGTAGCCGTCGTAGAAGGTCACACCCCAGCCGTCAGCGTGCGGCCCCGCCTCGCCGCCGCGACGCGCGAAACGCTCAAGCGACGAGGTCAGGGTCGCGGGATAACGGCTGGCCATGGCCAGCAACTCGCACATGCCAAACCGTCGTTGTGGAAAATGTGGTGTCAGGTTGGGGGCTTAGCTGAACGCCTTGCCCGGAGTGGCGCCCAGCTTCTTCACGATGATCGCCAGCGGGCAGAAGCCGGTCAGCGACGCCTGCGCCAGGTTGGCGCCGACGAACGCGGTCAGCCACAACCAAGCGGGATCGTGGACCTGCGACAGCGCCAGGCTTGCCAATACCACGATGCCGGCAAACAGGAGAACGATCCGGTCGATCGACATGGCGTGGTCTCCTTCATTTCCGTACACATTTTCGTTTAACTGAATATATAGCGGCGCGGCGCGCGGTTTCGAGCCCGCTGCGCGCAGCGGTCGCACCGGCGAACCGTGCGCTGCAAAACATATCACGGTTTTCTGATACGAAAACGACCCCAAATGGGGCGTGGACGCTTGCCGCGGCGCGCCCTGCGGTGCCGGCGCCCGAGTGGGGGCGCGCGGCGGGTTGCCGACGAGACAGCCAATCGAAACGGGAGGCCATGAAAGATGGAACGTGAAGTCGACGTCGCGATCATCGGCGCGGGGACTGCGGGCCTGTTCGCCCTGCGTCAGGTTAAACGCGTCACCGACAGCTACGTCGTGATCGACGGCGGGCAGCTCGGCACGACCTGCGCGCGGGTCGGCTGCATGCCATCCAAGGTCATGATCCAGACCGCGGAGGACCATCACCACCGCCACGCCCTCGCCTATGAGGGGATCGAGGGCGGCATGCAGATCGCCCTGCACAGCCCGCGCGCGCTCGAATACGTCCGGAAGATGCGCGACAGCTTCGTCGAGCACGTGATGGGCGGCCCGGTCTCCAAGCTGGGCGACAAGCTGATCCGCAGCCACGCCCGCTTCCGCGCGCCCGGAGTGATCGAGGTCGAGGGCAGCACCGTTCGGGCAAAGCGGGTGATCGTCGCCACCGGCTCGCGCCCGGTGGTGCCGCGGGCCTGGCAGGCCTTCGGCGACCGGGTGATCACCACCGACCAGCTGTTCGAACAGCCCAGCCTGCCGAACTCGATGGCCGTGCTCGGCCTGGGCGTGATCGGACTGGAGCTGGGTCAGGCGCTGGCCCGCCTGGGCGTCGAGGTGACCGGTGTCGAGATGCTCCAGCGCGTCGGCGGTCTCGGCGACGACGACGTGAACGCCGCGGCCGTCGAGGCGATGCGCGAGGAGTTCCCGATCTGGCTGGGCGAGAAGGCTCAGCTCGCCGAGGGTGCCGACGGGCGCGTCCGGGTCAGCGCCGGCGACAAGTCGGTCGAGGTCGATCAGGTGCTGGTCGCCGCCGGCCGGACGCCGAACGTGGATGGCTTGGGCCTAGACATGCTGGGCCTGGAGCTGGACGATCGCGGCGTACCCGCCTACGACCCTGAGACGATGAAGGTGCCCGGCGCGCCGATCTACATCGCCGGCGACGCCAACGCCGAGCTGCCGCTGCAGCACGAGGCGCGCGACGAGGGCCAGATCGCCGGCTACAACGCCGCGCGCGGCACTGCCCAGTGCTTCCGCCGGCGCGCGCCGCTGTCGATCGTGTTCTCGCAGCCCAATGTGGTCACGGTTGGCGAGAGCTGGGAGAAACTAGCTCGGGAGGACGTGCTGGTCGGCACCTGCCGGTTCGACGGCGACCAGCGCAGCCGGATCAAGCACGCCAACCGCGGCGTGGCCCGAATCTACGCCGACCGCCGCGACGGCCGGCTGCGCGGCGCGTCGATGGCCGCGCCCGACGGCGAGCATCTGGGCCACCTGTTCGCGCTGGCGATCCAGCAGGGCCTGACGGCGGTCGATGTGCTGCGGATGCCGTTCTACCACCCGACGGTCGAGGAGCGGGTGCAGGACGCCCTGCGCGAGATCGCCGGCCAGACCGAGCGGCAGCCGGACCAGCCGGTCGATCTGGAATTGCTGCACGACGACGCCCAGCGCCAGGCGGCCGAGTAAGTGGACGGCCCCGGCCGCGTGCCGGGGCCGGCACCCACACCGTGCACAGAGAACGCCGGCCGCGTTGACGCGGCCGGCGTTTCGTGTGCGCGGTCCCGCGCTGGCCCTGGATTTAGACCCCGATCCGGGCGCCGACGAAGGCGTTGGTGTTGTCCTTCAACTGCCCGAAGCGCGTATCGTCATCCGCGCCGAACAGCCAGTTGACCCCGGCTTCCAGCGTCCAGCGGTCGGTCGGGCTCCAGCTGATCCGGGGGCGTAGGTAGCCGTCCTGGGCGGTCGGCGAGTAGAAGGCGAACAGCGTCGCGGTGATCTGCTCGCCGGGCCAGTCCTTCTGCAACTTGACCGTCCAGAGGTTGCGCCGGTCGTCGCGGTTCTGGGGGTCGTCCAGCCGTTCGGTGCGGAAGAACTGCACCGCACCGGTCACGTTGGTGACGATCTCCCGCTCGTAGCCGAGCAGCAGGCGCGCTTGGCGGTTGGGCACGTTCGGGTCGGTGCCGTCGCGGGCGTCCAGGCTGTCGTAGTAGGACACCTCGACGTTGGCGATTCCGCCCAGGTCCGGGACCGGCCCCTCGACGCTGGCGCCGTAGGTCCGCAGCCGCGGAAAGGTCGCTTCCCGGGTGCCCGGCAGGAGGCCCTCCGGGCTCTTCCAGTAGCCGTCGTAGAAATAGAGCGCGGTGTCGTAACGCCCAATCGGACGGTTGAGACGGGCCGCCCACTCGTCATTGGTGAGCGGATCGTCGGGCTGACGCACGTCGAGCGGCGTGCCGTCGCCGACGATCCGGCGTTCGAACGGATTGAAGTAACTCAGCCGGTCGCCCGAGATGTAGCGGTCGGCGTCGAACTGCGGCGTGTAGACCAGGTCCAGGTTGGCGAGGTCGGTATAGACGCTCGCCTTCACCGCGTCCGACGGCGCCTTCAGCATCGTGTCCCGCCGGCCGATGAAGAACGAACGGTAGTCCTTCGGGAACAGGTCGTTCAGGAACACGAACTCGCCGGTGCTCCAGGTCAGGATCTGCCGACCGGCCTCGACGTCGAGGAAGTCGGTGGCGCGCCAGAGCACGCTCGCCTCGCGCAGATCGAGCGCGCCTTCGCCGGTCTGCAGGTCCGGTTCGTGCTGCTCCGCCACGGCGTCGGCCAGGAGGTGCGCGCGGATCGTCGCGGTGATGTCCGGCCAGCTGCGCACGCCCTTGATCTCCGCGCGCGTCTCGGCGAGCGCGAAGCGCTCCTGGTCCGTCCGGTCGCCCAGCCTGGGGCCGGCGCGCGCGTCGACGTAGCCGCACACGCGCTAGTCGTTGAGCAGGCCGGACCGATCAACACCCTGGGTGATTGGGTCGCGCGAGCGGTAGGACAGAGCGATTTGTTGCCTCATTTTCGCGTTCCGACAGTTGCGCTTGACTGTTGGAATCGCCTGTGCGCTACTGGGAGTGCAACCGGTGATAAGCCCGGAATTCCGCGGTTTTCGGCGGCTGGCGCTTAGAATCCTGGCGCCCCAGCCAGCATTTCTGACTACCAGAAAACTTCCCCTCGTAGAGCATCACCCAAGGGTGTGCAGAGCTACGTAGTCGGAATTCCTGCCGCTGGCACTCTGCGCCCGCTTGACCACCGCCACGACCCTTACGCCGCTCTGGTTTCGGCGTTGCTAGGCTTGTCAGGATGAAAACTATAAGCCTAAACTCGACCCAGTTTGTATCTCGCTGATATCCCGCCAAAACCTGTTGGAGCCCCGTTGCAGGCCCAAGTTACCACCTCCACAGACGTCCAGACGCCCGCGATTGACGTCCGTGAGGTCACCAAACTCTTCGGGGGCAGTGCATACTCCGTAAGTGCTCTCGACGGTGTTTCGCTGGCAATCGGTGAAAATGAGTTTTTCACGCTCCTCGGACCCTCGGGCTGCGGAAAGACCACACTGCTGCGGCTGATTGCGGGATTCGAGCAGCCAACCTCCGGGGCCATCGACCTGTATGGAGAGCCGCTCGCTGGCCTGCCGCCGTTCAGTCGGCCGGTCAACACCGTCTTCCAGTCATACGCATTATTCCCGCACATGACCGTGGCCGAGAACGTACGTTTCGGTTTGGAGATGCAGGGCTGGCGGAAGACGGACATGCGGGAGCGCGTCGCAGAGATGCTCGCGCTCGTGCAGTTGGAGCGACATGCCGACCGGAAGCCAGACCAGCTCTCCGGCGGCCAGCAACAGCGCGTGGCATTGGCACGCGCGCTTGCCAACCAGCCCAAGGTGCTCCTGCTCGACGAACCGTTGTCCGCGCTTGACCTGAAGCTGCGCAAGGAAATGCAAGTCGAGCTAAAGCGTCTGCAAACCGAGACTGGCATCACCTTCATCTTCGTCACGCACGATCAGGAAGAAGCGCTGACCATGTCCGACCGCCTGGCGGTGATGCACGAGGGAAAAGTGTTGCAGGTCGGACGGCCGGAAGACCTCTACGAGCACCCGACGCAGCGTTTTGTCGCCGACTTCATCGGCGAGACGAACTTTCTCGAGGCGACGCTGGTTGACGTCGATATCGGGGATGGTGGCGCTGGCGTGCGCCTGCGTCTGGATACGGGCGCCGAACTGACCGCCGCCCGGTCGAATGGTCAGACGGCCGGTTGCCGGGTGACACTGGCGGTTCGGCCCGAACGGGTGGCGTTTGGGTCGGCCAACGAAGGGGCAGGGTTGCCGGGGACGATCGACCGCGTGGTGTACTTCGGTACGGACACCAGCTACCACGTCACCTTGGACGGACTTGACGCGGCGATGCTGGTTCGGGTGCAGAACCGCACCGGCGCGGCGCGGCATTTCCGCGAGGGTGATGCGGTTCGCCTGCAGGTGCCACCCGAAGCCGTGCAAGTGTTGCGGGACTGATGGCGACGGGGCAGACCAGCGCGTCCCTTTGGGCGCGACCCGGCGTGCGCCGGGCGCTGTTGTTGCTGCCGGCGCTCGGCGTGATCGGTGTGTTCATGCTGCTGCCGTTGGGCCTGATGGCCTACGTCTCGTTCCTGGAACGCGCGCTGCACGGCGGTGTCGAGTGGCACAGCTTCACGCCCGAAGCCTACGTCAAATTCCTGTTCGAACGCGATCTGACCGGCAATCTGGAAGTGAACACCGACTACCTGCAGATTTTCGGCCGCTCGTTCCTGCTTGCTGCGACCACGGTGCTGCTGGCCCTGCTGGTTGGCTTTCCGACGGCGTTCTATATGGCGCTGCAGGATAATCCGCGTTACCGGAACCTGCTGGTTTTCATGGTCACGGTGCCGTTCTGGACCAACCTGCTGGTGCGCAACTACGCTTGGATCATCCTGCTGCGCAATAACGGCCTGATCGACAACGGCCTTGCCGCGCTAGGCCTGAACCCGGGGCCGCTCGACCTGCTCTACACCGACTTCTCCGTATGGGTCGGCCTGACCTACTCGTTCCTCCCGTTCATGGTGCTGCCGATCTACGCCAGCTTGGAGAAACTCGACCTGCGGCTGGTGGAAGCCGCCTTCGATCTCGGCGCGAACCGTCGCCGGGCGCTGCAGCGGATCGTGGTGCCGCTGGCGCTGCCCGGGATCGTCGCCGGCTGCATCCTGGTGTTTGTCCCCTGCCTGGGGGCCTACGTAACCCCGGAACTGCTCGGCGGCTCAAAATCGCTGATGATCGGCAACCTGATCCAGAACCAGTTCGGCGCGGCCCGGAACTGGCCGTTCGGTGCGGCGTTGGCGTTTGCGCTCCTGGCCTTGGTGCTGCTGGCGATGACGGTCTATGCCCTGCGCTTTCGCCGCGCACCTGCTGGAGCAACGTGAGATGCCGGCCACCCCCCATCCAGGTCGCGAATCGCGGTCCTCATGTCGGTTTACGGGAGTCTTGTCTGGAGCTCTTGAGGCGTTGGCGCCGCTCAAGCCTTGGGGCTCGGTGATATGAGCGGCCGGGCGAAGAACTCGCTCTGGCGTTTTGCCGGGGTCCGGCCGGCGGCGGCGTTCTTTTTCGCGTACCTGTATCTGCCGATCCTCATTCTGGTCGCCCTGTCGTTCAACGAGAACCAGACAGTGACGATCTGGACCGGCTTTACCACCGACTGGTACGCCAGCGTGCTAGCAAACGAAGATATGCTGCGGGCGGCGCGCAACTCGTTGATCGTCGCCGTCTCCGCCACTGTCATCGCGACCCTCGTGGCGACGCTGGCCGCACTCGGCATCAGCCGGAGCCGCTTTCGCGGCGAGACGGTGATCAATGGCGTGATCGGTCTCCCGCTCGTGGTGCCTGAGATCGTCACCGCGGTTGCCACGCTCTTGTTCTTCGTGCTGATCGGGCTACAACTCGGGCTGTTGACGGTGATCGTTGGACACACCGTCTTCTGCATCCCCTTCGCCTACCTGCCGATCCGGGCCCGGCTGGAAGGCATGGACCCGACGCTGCGCGAAGCCGCCGCCGACCTTTATGCAAGCGCCTGGGCAACCTTCAGGCGCGTGACCCTGCCGTTGCTTTGGCCGGGGATCCTCTCGGGCGCCATTCTGGCGTTCATCATCTCGCTGGACGATTTCGTCATCAGCTACTTTGTGGCCGGCGCGGGCGCGACCACGTTACCGGTCTACATTTTCGGCATGATCCGCATCGGTGTCACCCCGGAAGTCAACGCACTATCGACGCTGATGCTGCTGGTCTCGATCATCTGCGTTTCGCTCTCATTCCTGGTGCAGCGGGCTAGACAGATGGGCTCGAATTGACCCGGGTCGTGTCCCGGCGGACACTTCTAGAGGCCAGTGCTCGAGCGGTGCTGACCCGACAACAACAGGGAGCCTTCAATCATGGGCACGACAACGATCGCACGGCGTCTCGCCGTCGCTGTAGGCACGTTTGCCGCCGCCGTGACGATCAATGCTGGTGGCGCCGCTGCGCAGGACGCTGGGGAGCTGTACCTCTATAATTGGGCAAATTACTTTCCACCGGAGTTGATCGAGAAATTCGAGCAGGAGACGGGGGTCGACGTCACGCTCGACGTCTACGATTCGAACGAGACCATGCTTGCCAAGCTGCAGGCCGGTGCCTCGGGTTATGACATCGTCTTCCCCTCGGGCTATATGCTCGGCGTGATAATTGATGAAGGACTGGCACGGAAGATCGACGCCAGCGAGCTGTCTAACTTTGGGAATGTTCGCGCGCCACACGACGCGCCAAGCTTCGACCCCGAGCGTGCATACTCGGCGCCCTACATGTGGGGCACCACCGGGATCGCCTACGATACCGACCGGGCGCCCGAGCTGGAGGAAAGTTGGAAGGAGTTCTTCAAGCCGCGCGACGCGCTGAAGGGCAAGATCGCCGCGCTTAATGACCAAGTCGAGATGTACAACGCCGGTGCCCGCTATCTGGGCATCGACGTCTGCACCGAACAGCCGAAGCAGGCCCAACAGATCCTCGATCTGTTGGAAGCCCAGAAACCGCACCTGGCGATGTATTCCTCTACCGGTACGGTCGACCGCATGATCGCCGGCGAGGTTGTGATGCACCACATGTGGAACGGCGCCGCGCACCGGGCGAAAGAACAGCGTGAATCGATCAAATACCTCTATCCAAAGGAAGGACTGGCCTTCTGGTCGGATCATATGGTGGTGGTCAAGAATGCGCCAAATCCGGAAAACGCGCGAACCTTCATCAACTGGATGATGGCGCCGGAGAACGCGGCTGCGGCGTCGAACTACACCGGCTATATGAATGCAATCGAAGGGTCGAGCCAGTACCTGAACGCATCGCTGAAGAATGACCCGGCCGTCAACATGCCGGACGCCTACGCGGACCGGCTGCGGCCGAGTAAGGAATGCTCGCCGGAAGCCCGCGAGCTCCGCGACAAGGTCTGGACACGGCTGAAGAGCTGAGGCCCGGCCGAGCGTCCGCTCGGTGGGGCCTGTGCCGTGCTGGCGTGGGCGTCTCCAGGGCCCACGCCAGCGCGCTATGGTGCCTGATGCACCTGATCCGGGCGGCAAGGTCGTCCAAGTCAGGTCTCCATAACCCGCATTCCGGAACGCGAGCCCATCGATGTCAGACGCGCCAAAAGAGCCCGCGGATCTCACGATCGCCCTCTGGGCCACCAATCTCGCGCGCCCGCTGAATGGGATCGACGCATGGGCTGCTGCGGTTGATGCGCAGATGGCTGAAGCATGCGGGCAGGGGGCAGACCTGTTCGTGATGCCGGAGTACGCAAGCGCGCAGTGGCTCTCGTTCGCGCCGCCGGACTTGTCGCCGGATCGGGAAGTCCCCTGGATGGCTGATCAGGCGCCGAAGGCCTTGGACGCAGTGCGGCCTTTGGCGGCGAAGCATGGCATGGCGCTGCTCGCTGGAACCATGCCATGGCGTCTGGACGAAGCGTCCGCAGATGCTCCAGCGGAGGTCAACCGCGCCTGGCTGATCCTACCGGATGGCACCATCCACGCACAGGACAAGCTCTGTCTGACGCCGGGTGAGAAGGATCCGCTGGCTTGGCAGCTTACGGTCGGCCATACACTGACGTTGGTGCGCTGGCGCGGTCTGACGGTTGCTATTGCGATCTGTCTCGACGTCGAACTGCCGGCGCTCTCCGCCAAGCTGGCGCCGCATGCGCCGGACCTCTTGCTGGTGCCCTCCATGACCGAGAAGCGTGCCGGCTTCCACAGGGTGAATTCCTGCGCCAGGGCCCGGGCGGTCGAGTTGCAGGCAGCCGTGCTCACATGTGGCTGCATCGGAGATGCCGCGACCGGAAAGCCGCGGGAAGGCAACACGGGCGGTGCGGCGGTTTACCTGCCAAGCGAGCCCGAGCTTGGGCATGTCGGGATCGCAGCGGAGACGGGGTTGATGGCCGAAAGCGATGATGCGGGCCCGTTGCTGATACACCGTTTGCCGTTTGCAAAAATGGCTGGGTTGCGCGCGGGCGGTGCCGAGGTCTGGCCCGGTGCTTGGAATGCTGCGGCTGTCAACATTGCATGGGCTGGCGACAAGCCAGATAACCAGGCGTGATCGCGTGAGCCGCGGGGTTGGGCCGGCGATATCTGTCATATCCCGCTGTTGTGCGGGAATGATGCGATATCACAACGGTCGTTCGGGGTTCTTGGGCGCGTAATCTAGGAACCCAAGGTGATGGTACCGTTTGACTGCGGGCATCGCCTGTGCGCTGCAGGGAGCATAACCGGAGAGAAGTCCGGGTTTCCGCGGTTTTCGGCAGCTGGCGCTCAAAATCCTGGCGCCCCAGCCAGCTGCGAATAACCTCCAGAAATTTCAAGATTATCGCCAGCCGTTAACCCTCGAGGACCGCGGAAAACCGCGATTCCCGGCGATTTTGCCATAACGCCCGGAAGTCAGCTATCCGCGCGGCGATCGAGCACCCGTTCGCTCGCCAACATGGCCTACAACATGAAGCGATGGTGTTGGCTCAACAGGCGAAGTATGTCTGCATGACGGCCGATCCAGCAAAAGCTCTGGTCGCTGAACCGAAAACACCGCAACGCGCTGTTAAAAATTCGCCCAACCCACCTGGGCAGCCGTTATCTCTGGATCAGGCTCGCTGGAAAGCCAGTTTCCGGAGGTGTCCCCATGAAAAAGGCCCCGCGCGGCAGGTGTGCCGCGCGGGGCCAATGTCGTCTGGAAAGGTGCAGTTACGCCACGTCGAAGCGGTCGGCGTCCATCACCTTGGTCCAGGCCGCCACGAAGTCCTCCACGAACTTCCAGGCGTTATCGTCCTGAGCATACACCTCGGAGTAGGCGCGCAGGATCGAATTGGAGCCGAACACGAGATCCGCACGGGTCGCGGTCCACTTGACCGTGCCGCTGGCGCGATCACGCAGCTCGTAGAGGCCGTCGCCGGCCGGGCGCCATTCGTAGTCCATGTCGGTCAGCGTCACGAAGAAATCGTTGGTGAGCGCGCCGACCCGGTCGGTGAAGACGCCGTGGGCGGTGCCGCCGTGGTTGGTGCCGAGGACGCGCATGCCGCCGACCAGCACGGTCATCTCCGGCGCCGTCAGGCCAAGGAGCTGCGTGCGGTCGAGCAGCATCTCCTCGGGCGAGACCACGTACTCCTTCTTCAGCCAGTTGCGGTAGCCATCGGCCAGCGGCTCCAACGGCTCAAAGGAGTCGGCGTCGGTCATCTCGTCCGTGGCGTCGCCGCGGCCCGGGGTGAACGGCACCGAGATGTCGAAGCCGGCGGCCTTCGCGGCCTGCTCGATGCCGACGTTGCCGGCGAGCACGATCACGTCGGCAACCGACGCACCGGCTTCTTTGGCGATCGGCTCGAGGACGCCCAGCACCCTGGCCAGACGCTTGGGCTCGTTGCCTTCCCAGTCCTTCTGCGGGGCCAGGCGGATGCGTGCCCCGTTGGCACCGCCGCGCTTGTCCGATTGACGGAAGGTGCGGGCGCTGTCCCAGGCGGTGGCGATCATTTCCTCGATGGAGAGGCCGGAGGCCGCGATCTTCGACTTGACCCCGCCGATGTCGTAGTTGGTCGGGCCGGCAGGAACCGGGTCCTGCCAGATCAGGTCCTCCTCGGGCACCTCCGGCCCAAAGTAGCGCCCCTTTGGACCCATGTCGCGGTGGGTCAGCTTGAACCAAGCGCGGGCGAAGGTCTCCTGGAAGTACGCGGGGTCGGCCCGGAACTTCTCCATGTAGTCACGATAGGTCCGGTCGACCTTCATCGCCATGTCGGCGTCGGTCATGATCGGGTTATGACGGATCGACGGGTCCGTGGCGTCGACCGGCTTGTCCTCTTCCGCGATCTCGACCGGCTCCCACTGCCAGGCGCCGGCGGGGCTCTTGCGCAGCTCCCACTCGTGATCGAGCAGCATGGAGAAGTAGCCCTGGTCGAACTGGGTCGGGTGCGCCGTCCAGGCGCCCTCGATGCCGCTCGTCACCGCCTTGCTGGCCTGGCCCTGCTGGTTCGGGTTGGCCCAGCCGAGGCCCTGGTTCTCCACGTCCGCCGCCTCGGGCTCCGGGCCGAGCTCGGCCGCGTCGCCGTTGCCGTGGCACTTGCCGACGGTGTGGCCGCCCGCGGTCAGGGCCGCCGTCTCCTCGTCGTTCATCGCCATGCGGGCAAAAGTCTCGCGGACCTGGTCGGCGGTCTTCTGCGGGTCGGGCTGGCCGTTGACGCCTTCGGGATTGACGTAGATCAGCCCCATCTGCACCGCGGCCAGCGGGTTCTCCATCGTGTCCGGCTTCTCGACGTTGGCGTAGCGCTCGTCAGAGGGGGCCAGCCATTCCTTCTCCGCACCCCAGTAGGTGTCCTTCTCGGGATGCCAGATGTCCTCGCGACCGAACCCGAAACCGAAGGTCTTCAGGCCCATCGATTCATAGGCGATGTTGCCGGCCAGGATGATCAGGTCCGCCCAGCTGAGGCTGTTGCCGTACTTCTTCTTGATCGGCCAGAGCAGGCGGCGCGCCTTGTCCAGGCTTGCGTTGTCCGGCCAGGAGTTGAGCGGGGCGAAGCGCTGGTTGCCGGTGCCGCCGCCGCCGCGGCCGTCGGCCAGGCGGTAGGAGCCGGCGGCGTGCCAGGCCATCCGGATCATCAGGCCGCCGTAGTGGCCCCAATCGGCCGGCCACCAGGTCTGGCTGTCGGTCATCAGCGCGTGGAGGTCAGCCTTCAACGCCGCGACGTCGAGATTCTTCAGCTCTTCGTGGTAGTCGAAGTCCGAGCCCATCGGGTTCGGCTTGCTGTCGTGCTGATGCAGGATGTCGAGGTTCAGCGTGTTGGGCCACCAGGACATCACCGAACTGCCCAGTTCGGTGTTGCCGCCGTGCATGACCGGGCATTTGCCGCTCATCGGACTGCTGTCGCCGTCCATAACCGTTCTCCTCTGAATCGCTGGATCATGCCTCGGTCGCGGCTCGCCGATGGGCCGGCCCGGCCTGTCCAAAGTGGGAATGCCTATTTTGTAACTGCAATTTAGAGCGATTCCAATCTGAAAAAAAGCCTGCGACATGTTCACGGGCCACGAGGCGGCGGACAGTCGGATAGCGACCATGGAGCCGAGATTTCGCGCCTCGCCTGGTCCAACGTCGGGGGCAAGTTCAGGAAAGGCGCAGGACGCGAGACTGCTGTCCAAGCGCAAGGGGGCGTGAACACATTAGACCCGCCCCTGGAAGGGGCGGGTCTGTCGCTAGCATCTGTTTGAGCTGCCCTGTCGGCGGGAACGTTACGACCGCGAGGCCGCTCCCGCCGCGCGCAGGTGGTTTACCAACGGTAGGTCACGCTCGCGCGCACCTGTTGGGCCTGACCATAGGAGCAGGAGGTCGCGCCGCCGTTGCAGATGACGTAGTCGTCGTCGAGCAGGTTCTTGGCGTTGAGGCCGAATTCGAACGCTCCCCACTGGTAGCCGATGCGGGCGTCCACCAGGGTGTAGGATGGGTTGGTGATGGTGTTCGCCCCGTCACCCTGGGATTCGCCCACGAAGCGCACGCCGCCGCCCAGGACGAAGCCTTTGAGCATCCCGGACGGCACCCGGTAATTGGCCCAGACCTTGGCCGTGTGCTCGGGAGTCACCGGTGGGGTATTGCCTTCGGGCAAGGTGCTCGTGCCCTCGATCGCCTCGGCGTCGGTATAGGTGTAGGAAACGAGCGCGCTCAGCGACTCCGTGATGTCGGCCTGGGCGCTGAGTTCGAGGCCCTGCGAGCGCACTTCGCCGCCCTGTACCGTCAGATTGGGGTTGTTGGGATCGGGGGAGCGGACGTTCTGTTCCGTCAAGCTGTAGACCGCCGCGGTGAACAGCGCGTCGTAGCCGGTGGGCGCGTATTTCACGCCGGCCTCGTACTGTTGGGCCGTCTTGGGCTCGAAGGGATCGCCGCTGCTGTCCGTCCCGATCACCGGATTGAAGGATTCCGAGTAGCTGATATAGGGCGTCACGCCGACATCGAACTCGTAGCCAACGCCCGCGCGGTAGGTCGTTTCCTGCGCGTCGTAGTCGGTGGTGGTGTTTGTCCGATGGTCCTCGGTCTTTTGATCCAGCCGATCGTGCCGGACGCCCAGCGTGAGGATCACGTCCTCGAAGACGTGGACTTGGTCCTGCAGGTAGAAACCGACCTGGTCCTGGGTAATCCGGTTGTCCAGGTAGAGCTGCGGCTCGGTGACCTGGACACCGTAGCTGGGATCGAAGATATCGATGGCGGGGGCAGGGCCAGACCCACGCTGGTTGTCGGCGACCCGGCGCTGGTAGTCGACGCCGGCTAGCACATGGTGTCGGGTCGGTCCGGCCTCCAGATTGGCGTGCGCCTGCGTATCGACGTTCCAGGCGTCGAGGCTGTCGTCCACCGTGAAGGAGCTTCTGTTGAGCGTGCGCTGGTCACTCTGCAGTCCGGCACCGTACAGCACCGCCTGCTCGTTCGTCACATCGGCGTAACGTACGTTCTGACGGACCATGAAGGTGTCGTTGAAACGGTGCTCGAACTCGTAACCGACGCTGACGCGTTCGGTCTCGAAGGTATCGAAGTTCGGGTCGCCGACGAAGAACTCGCGGTCGATCTGGCCGTTTGGATTGCCCTCCAGCGTGCCTTGGATCGGCAGCGTGCCGAAGGAGAACTGTTCTTCCTTCTGGTAACT
This sequence comes from Rhodovibrio salinarum DSM 9154, assembly GCF_000515255.1. NCBI lineage: Bacteria > Pseudomonadati > Pseudomonadota > Alphaproteobacteria > Rhodospirillales > Rhodovibrionaceae > Rhodovibrio > Rhodovibrio salinarum. Next base: position 2,297,809 of record NZ_KI911559.1, read on the forward strand.
GCTCAGCAGGGTCAGGTGGGTGTCGTCCGACAGGTCAAAGCGGAAGGCCGGAGCGATGAAGGTCTTATCGTTCTGCGAGAAGTCGACGATGGTTTCGGCATCGCGCACGAGCCCGGTCAGACGGGCCGAGATGCCAGACTCCTCGCCAAGCGGACCGCCGATGTCGAACTTGCCCTGCTTCCATTCGAAGGTGCCGTACTCGACGCCGATCTCGGCAAGCGGTGTATCCGGCGGCCGCTTGGAGATCAGATTGACCACACCGCCGGGTGAGCCGTCGCCGAACAGCACGGACGAGGGACCGCGCAAAATCTCGATCCGCTCCTGTCCGTAGGGCTCCAGCCGGGCAAGCGTGAAATCTCCATTGGCGAGCTGTAGCCCGTCGCTGTAGGTCGCGTTCTGGGTGCCGTTGAAGCCGCGCAGGCTGAACTGGTTGAAGCGTAGGTCGCGGCCATAGCCCTGGGAGACGACGCCGGGCGCGTACTGCAAGGCTTCTTCGACCGAACTGGCGCCCTGGTCCTCGATCTGCTCGCGCGAGATCACCGTGATCGACTGCGGGATCTCCGTGATCGGCGTGTTGGTCTTGGTCCCGGTCGTGGTCGTCTCGGCTACGTAGCCATCAACCGGGCCCTTGCCTGACTGGCCCTCTCCGGTGACCTCGATCGGTGCCATCTGCACACTGCTGCCGGACGCGTTGACGTCCACCAGCTGGATCGCGCCGTCTTCGCGCCGGTAGGTGAGGCCGGTTCCGGCCAGCAGTTGGTTGAGGGCGGCATCAACCGGGTATTGGCCGGTGACGCCGTCGGTGGTCTTTCCGGCCAGCAGCCGGTCGGGTGCGGCGAATTCCAGCCCGGTCTGACGGCTGAAACGGGTCAGCGCCGATCCGAGGTCGCCGGCTGGAATCTCGAACTGTTGTGTGTCGTCCTGCTCGGCACCGGTCGTTTGCGCGATGGCGCCGCCAGCTGGAACCGTGGTGGCAAGCGCGGTTGCGACAAGTAGAGCGTGACGCAGCGAACGGCGCGTGGAGAGTGTCGTCTGCTGTGCCAAGATGTGTCCCCCTGCAATTCTCTTCTCTGTGACCCCCGCCGGATAGCGGATCCGGTTGATGCTCACAGGAGGGACGCTGACGCGCGTCGGGACGACAGCGAGAAAACCAAAAAAATTTACTGATGCGTGGGGCCGGCCGCTTTTTGGGACGGCTTTAGCGGCTGCGCAGGATAACCAGCCCCGGCAGTCGATAGGCCCGGACCGGCAGCAACTGCTCAAGCCGCCGGACGGCGCGATCCGGATGGGTCAGGTCGATCAAGCCGGTCACACGCAGCTCCGCAAGGGCCGGGTCGAGGACCCAGATTCGCTCTGAGATATGTCGCCTGAGGTCTGAAATCACGGCGGATAGGGGCTTGGAGCGGAACACCAGCAAGCGTTCACGCCACGCAGCAACGTTTGCCAGGTCTGCTTGGGTCACCCGCATTGACTTGCCGGACGTGTAGACCAGCTTTTCGCCGCGATGCACGGTCCGGGCTGTCGTTCCCGGATGGTCCTGCAGGACCACGCGAACCGCGTGTTCCTCGACCACCAAGCTGGTCCGGTCTCCCGCCCGGGTGACCGTGAAGGCCGTACCAAGGGCGGTCATGCGCAACCCGCCTGCATCGACGGTGAAGGGGCGATCGGCGTCTGGTGCCACCTGCGTATAGAAGCGTCCGTCGAGCAGCCGCAGGCGTCGTGTGTCGCCGGTGAAAGTGGTATTTACGGCGGTGGCGCCGTCGAGGACCAGGCGGGAGGTATCCGGCAGCTCAATCTGCCGCAACTCCGACACGTCGGTCGCATAGTCCGCTTGCAGACGCTCCAGCGCGGGCATCCACAGCAATAGGATGACCGCGACGACGGCGGCTAGCGCGCCGGTCGCGGGAACCCGCCATCCCCTTGATTTGTCGCGCCCGGCTGGCGAAGGGGCATGGGCGGCCTGCCCGTAGGCGTCGGGAATGGCATCCCAAAGGGATTCGGCTTCACGCGCCGCAGCCTCGTTGTCCCGGCTGGTGCGTCGCCATGCCTGATAGGCGGTCCAGTCAGCGCTCCGGGCATGTCCCGAATTGAGCAGGGTCAACCATTCGAATGCCCGTTCGAGAGCCGCGTCGGACGGGGATGCAGATCGTTTGCGATCTTCGGACACGTGGTGCTCGTCGAAAGTCCATTTGGTGGCGGTGCGCCGCCGCCCTCTACGAACGTGTCCTAGCTGGTCGCGTCAGGCAACTGTCGTTTCAGTTTTCGCAGGGCGTTCATAATGTACTTCGAGACCATGCTCGGGGAGACGTTCATCTCGGCCGCAATCTGTGCGTGCGTTTTGCCGTGAACGCGATTCATGATCAGCGCGTCGCGTTCGCGTGCGGGCAGGGCCGCTAGCGCCGAACGCAGGATGACGACATGCTGCCGGTCCGCCGTCTGCTGCTCCTGTAGCGGGGCGTGGTCGCGGGGCTCGAAGGCAAGCTCGTCCATCGGCGGTGTGCGACCACGTCGTCCGCGTCGGCGCACGCCGTCGATCACCAGATTGACGATGGTACGCCGCAGAAACGACTGCGGCTGTTCGACAGCCGGCCGATCGGCATGCTGCTCGACCGTGGCGGCGTATTTTGCGAAGGCCTCCTGCACGAGATCGGCCGCCATGTCGGCATCGCCGGTGCGGCGGTAGGCGAACTGTCGCAGAGTGTTTGCATGGTCGCTGTACAGTGCGTCGAGGTCGGTCATCGGGGATCGTATCTGTGGCCGTCCAAGAGGTTTCCGGAAGCTACCGCAATTGCACTTCATTCGCAATTAGCGCATACGCAATTCCCCTCAAGTGCGTGGCCCACTGTCGTATCGCGGCTGCCCAACGTCCTTGTCTACGGCAGGCGACTCTGTAGCCGGGCGAAGGAGCTGGCCTTATGAGTGTGGCGCGAGTTTCGCGTACGGAATGGGACTTCGATGCGCTGCTTACCGCGCATCTCGCGTGTATCCGGGGCGTTTACTGCGACGGTATCGACGAGCTGTCCGGCGGCGGACGCTATCTGTGGTCACGATATATCCCGGATCCGGTATTCAATTATGCGGTCGACACCGATCCGACGGTGCCAGGCGAACTGCGCCATATCGCCACGCGGCGCCAGCGGCCCGCGGCCGTGATGGCACGTCAGGCGCCGCCGCCCGGCAATGACTACGCCCTGGAGGTGGAGGCGGCCTGGATGGTGCGGGACCTGCACGCGAACGGACCTCCGTCTCCCATCGATAGCGAGGTCCGTATCAGCGCGGGGGACCCGCCTCCGGAAGCGTTCTTGGACGGGTTTTCCCAAACCGAATCAGAAGTCGCCGTGAACAGGCACATCGAACGTCACTACGTTCATGCCTTGCGTTGCGGGATCGCCGAACGCGCCGATGCGTCCTGGCATTTCATGGTGCTGCGCGACGGGGCGGCAATCGCCTTCGGTTCGCTCTACAGGACAGGCGAACTGGCAGGACTCTACAACGTTGCCACGCGCGTCGACGCGCGCAGACAGGGGCTCGCTTCAACCATCACGAGGGCGGCCTTGCGCGTGGCGCACGAGGCTGGCGCGTCGGCCGCCTTCCTACAGTGCGGCGCAGGGTCCGCTGCAGAGGCCCTTTATCGTAGCCATGGTTTTCAAACGGTCTGCCGGCCCTGGTTGCTGGAACTGCCTGCAAGCTCCTGAACCGACGTCGTGTTGTCCGGAGTGCGGGAGAGGAGCCAGACCCGCGGCGGTTCGGTCTGTGACCAGCACCACGCTCCGGAGGTGTCGTCGGACAGTTCCACAACGCGGCAGGTCAGGGCGAGTCCGGCTTCCACGCCGCCGGCGAGCCCTGCGCCGGTTGCCTTGCCCAGCGATTCGCAATGACACCAGCGGTTCCGCAGATTAGGGGCAGTGGCCGTCGGATCGGGGAAGAGCTCCGGTAAGTTGGCGGCCAGGACCTGCCACTGGATATCCACGCGGTCGCTCTGTACGTCGACACCGATGGTCCCCTCCGGGACGGCACCGACCGCCAGCCATATCTCGACATGCGACAGCGATAGGTCGCAGGGGATATCCCCCTGCAGCAGCGGTCGCCCGAATGTACCGTGTCCGAACGCCAAATGCCGATGGTCGACCCCCAGCCACTGGCCTAGAGCGCGGGCTTTGAATGCGTGCGCAAGCAGGTGGGAATCCCATGTCCCCGCAAGCTCCGGCCAATAAAGCTGGAGATCGGCCGTTCGGGCAAAGGCGACGAACCCCTGCGGGCTGCCCGCAAGCGCCTGTTGCAGCGCCGCGCTCACGTGACCGGCGTCTCTGTCAGTTGGCGCATCGCGGCATCGAACTGTCGGTGGAAGGCGGGGGCGCCGATGATTCGCAGATGCGTGGTGTTGCGCACGATCTCGACGCTGCGGACGTCGTTGGAGACTTCGTGCCAATCGATCACGTTCATGCCGCGGTTCAAGGTGTCGTCGGCGATCCAGGCGCGGATTGGACAATCGAACGGGCGCATGACATAGCGTCGGAAGATCAGGGCGTTCTCGATCAGCACGCGGAAGGTATGCTCGCGTGTGCCGACCCCCGGACCGTCCGTCGGCAGGTCTTCCTCGGACTTGTGCACGAAGGCGAGGAACTGTCTGTAGGTATGGCTGTCCATACCGTCGAGGAGCTGTTCCCACTCCGTGCGCATGCCACTGGCCGGGAGCCACTTGCGCACGCGCCGGTCGAGGGCGTCCAGCCGGTCTTCCGGCAGCAGGACCGGTGCATCCGGCGCGAAATCGGCATCCAGAGCGCCGACGTCGACCATGCCGACGAAGGCGATGTCGATCTCGTCGATCAGGGACCGGGCGGCCTCGAAGGCCAGAATGCCGCCCCATGACCAGCCGAGGAGCACGCATGGCCCGCCCGTGTGGTCGCGCCGGACGATGTTGGCGTAGCGTTCGGCGATCTCCTCCACCGTGGCGTCCGGCTTCTCCGGCTGCGTCAGCGAATAACAGATAAAGCCCGTGGCGGGCTGGTCCGGGCCCAGGTGCTCGACAAGCCGGACGTATTCGCGGGTGCTGACCAGAAGACCGGGAAAGCAATAGAGGTGCGGACGCGTGCCCTGGTGGCTTAGACGCACGACCTCGCTTTCCCGTGCGCCGCCGTCCTTGAGGATGTCGGCAAAGCTGCGCAGGACGGGATTGTTGAAGACGTCGGCGATCCCGATGTCCAGACTCGGGCGGTCCTGGCGCAACTGCGCAAGGACCGCAAGCGCCGTGAGGGAATCGCCTCCCAGTTCGAAGAAGTCATCGTCGATGCCGACGGCATCGAGATTCAGGACCGAACGCCAAGTGGCCGCGATGGCCTCTTCCGCCCAGTCGCGCGGCGGCATCTTTTGCGCCACGGCTTCCTCCGCTGGAGCGGGAAGCGCATTCCGGTCCGTCTTGCCGGTTGAGGTCACCGGGATGCGGTCGAGAACAATCAGGCGGGACGGGACCATGTAGTCGGGTAGCTCCCCGGCGAGGAATCCCCGAACCGCGCGGTGGTCGATCTGTGCGCCCGAGGCCGGAACAGCGTACCCGACCAGCCAGTCCCCGCCTGGACCCGGCTTTATCGCGACCGCCGCTTCGAGAACGTCCGGATGACGGCGCAGGCAGGCTTCTATTTCACCGAGTTCCACGCGGTAGCCACGGAGTTGCACCTGATTGTCGACGCGTCCCAGGAACTCGACCGAGCCGTCGCTCAGCCAGCGCGCCCGGTCGCCGGTGCGGTACATCCGTGCGCCCGGCCGCCCGAACGGGTTGCTGCGGAAGCGGCGCTGCGTTTCCTCCGGCCGTCCATGATAGCCACGGGCCAGTCCGGAGCCCGCGATGTAGAGTTCGCCGGGGACGCCGACCGGGACCGGCCTCAGCGCGTCGTCGAGCACGAACGCGCGGCGGTCGCCGACCGCGCGGCCGATCGGTGCGTAAGGCTGCGGGCAGTCCGTGCCGCGATAGGCCTTCCAGACCATCGGCGAGATGACCGTCTCGGTCGGCCCGTAACCGTTGATCAGAAGGCGCGCGCCCAGGCTTTTTTGTACCCGGGAAAGCGTCTCGCGGGGCATCGCCTCGCCGCCGAAGGAGATCATGTCGAGCTGCGGGCGCGGTCCTTCGCTCCGCTCCGCCCAGTCCGCCAGATGGGCGAGGTAGGCGGGCGGGAAGCCGGCATTGGTGATCGCATGGCGGACCAGCGCGTCGTACGTCTGGTCAACGCTCCATAGCTCGGCATCGCGCAGCACCACGCAGGCCCCGATCACCAGCGGCGTCATCCAACGCTCGTGCGCCCCGTCGAAGGCCATCGACAGGAAATGCAGCTCCCGGGAGTCCGCGGTCATTTCGTAAACGTCGGCGGTCGCGCGGCAATGCATGGCGAGCGGACCGTGGTCCACCGCCACGCCCTTGGGCGTCCCCGTCGATCCCGAGGTGTAGATGATATACGCGAGCTGGTCTTTGGACGGTGGCGTCAGGGGCCTGGCGGTTTCTTCCGCGTACATCTCCAGCGTCTCGATGGCGACCGCGGGGACGTTCGACGATGGGGGCAAGGCATCGATGGACTCCGCGTCGGTAACCACGAGCGCAGCCGCGCTGTCCTCCAGCATATACGCCAGCCGATCGCGCGGCTGCTCGCGGTCCATCGGCACGAAACCACCGCCGGCTCTGAGAATACCCAGAAGAACCGCGATCTGGATTGGACTGCGGTGCATCAGAACGCCGACGGCGCACTCGGGGCCAATATGCTGGCCACGCAGCGCGCTGGCGATCCTGTCGGCGCGTGCATCCAACTCGCGGTATGTCCAGCTGGCTTGACCCTGAACGATGGCGGTCCGGTCCGGGGCGTGCCGGGCCCAGGCGGCGATCATCTCCGGCACGGTGTCGTGGCCGCCCGGCCGCCGTCTTGGCCAGGGGGCCGATAGCCATGCGAGCGCACGGCGATCAAGCAGCCGCACCTCTGCGATGGTTCGTTCGGGTGCCTGCGCGACCTCGGCGAGCAGCGTGGCGAAATGACGCCGCATCCACGCGATGGCCGAGGTGTCGTGCGCATCCGGTCGATGGCGAATGCGCCCGCGCAGGCAGCCGTCGGGACGCACCCGTGTTTCCAGACACAGACCGAACTGTGGCGGAGCGGTCGTGGGGGGCACATCGATCTCGACCCCGGGATGTGCGGACCGGAAATCCCGTTCGGACAGATGGTGGAACGCGATGTCGAAGTCGGCTCCGTTGTCGCGCGCCAGGATCGGAAAGACCGCTTCCAGCAGACGTTCGAACGGCAGGTCCGCGTAACGGGCCGCCTCCTGGCGCTGTGCAGCGACCGTGCGGATGAGGTGCTCGAAGGAACTGTCAGGCGCGATATCGAGGTGGCGAACCTGGTCTGTGGTGTAGGGGCCGACGTTCCCGGCTCCGAGCGAAGCCGGTCGGGCGTCTGCGGGGGTGACGATGTACTGCGCGGTCTGGCCGCTATAGCGCATCAATAGCACCGCGAAGGCGGCCAGAACCGCATCCGCGAGTTCGGCATCGCACCGCTGAGCGATCTGGGCCAGCCGCGCGGTGTCCGCGTGATCGAGCAGCAGATCGTTGGCGAGGTCGCGCGGGGGCTTCTCGGCACCGGTAACGCCACGGGTCGGCAGTTCGACACGCTGCGGCGCCTCGCCAAGACGCTGTTGCCAGTAGTGGGCGGCGTCCGCAGCTTCGTCTTGCAAGACGAGCCAGCGGTTGTGCCGGGCGGCGTAGGAGCCGAAGCCCGGGGCCTCGTTGGGCGCGCCCAGCTTGCCTTGGCGCGCCGCTTCGTAGGCCTGAAGCAGGTCCGTTAAGACGATGCGGGCGCTGGTATCGTCTGCGATCAGACGGTGGAGACCGAGGATGAGCTGTGCCCCTTGGTCAGCAGGCACGAGGCCGACACGCCATAGAAGGCCGGTCGCCGGACCCGGCGGCACGGCGAACAGGGCGTCGGCGCTGTCAATTTCCACGAGACCGTCGTTGGCGGAGGCGTTCCAAAGATCGCTGGCCATTTCCGGCGGCATAACCACTTGTTCCAGCCGTCCGCCGGCCGCGTTTTCGAAACGCGTGCGAAGTGCGGGGTGGCGCGCCAGGGACCAATGACAGGCGCGGGTCAGGGCGGTGCAGTCGAGCGGTTCCGACAGGGTGATTTGCCGCAGGACATAGGCGGAGCCGGTTTCCGCACCGTGGCGGAGCGCGGCCCAATGGGCGCGCTGCTCGTGGGTGGCGGGAAAGCGGGTGGTTTCGGGGGCCTCACCGTCGGCTGCGGGAAGACCGGCCTGCTCGGCGGCGGGGATATGGGCGTAGGAAGCGTTTCGGGTCACGCGTTACGGCCTCCGGAGGTGAGCGTCTCGAACAGGGCTCTCACCGGTTCATGACGACGCCGATAGGGGAGTTGTCAGCGCGCTCGATGATTTTTTTGCACCGCCGGTAAATGAGGCCCGGCCACGGTCGTCTTTGTTCTGTGCAGGCTGTAGCAAGGCAAGGAGACCCGCCGTGTCCGACCGAGAGCTGCTCCACCGCACATTTCTTCTCCGACGTCCCTGGGAGGTCCGGCCAACGGGGCCGGATACGCTCGAAGCGAGGGGCGAAACTGGCGACCGCGTGAGCTTTCGTCGTCTGCCTGAGGGGGCGCTCGCGCTTCAGGACGGGCAGGATCTTCCGGATTGTCCTGAGCGTCTGGCCGAGGCCACTGCTGCCGCGCTGGAAGCGCTGATGACCCGGGATGCACGTGCCCAAAGCATCCCGCTCGATTTTGGGCGGTTCGACGCTGCGCAAACCCGGTTGTTCGAGAAGGGCGTGGCGATGCCGGACACTGACGGCGGCGCCGTGGCGCACGCCGACATGCTGCTGCAGCGACCGGAGGCGTGGTCGCCGTGGCGTCGCGATGCCGGCGCCTATCCCTTTTCGCCGGTGATGACGAATGGACGCCGCCATCCGCAGCGGCCGCCGAAACCGACCGGGCGCGTCTATGCACGCTACATCCCGTGGCTGGGCCAGACACTCTCGTTCGACGTCGCCGATCCGCAGCAGCATCTGGACCGCTTCCACCGTTGGATGAACGATCCGCGGGTCGATGCCTTTTTCGAAGAAGCCGGCAGCCTGGACTATCACCGGGACTATCTGCGGGCGTTGACGGCGAACCCTGGCATGTTGCCGCTGATCGGATGTTTCGACGACGCGCCGTTCGCGTACTTCGAGGTTTACTGGGCGCAGGAGAGCCGGCTGGGCCCGTACTACGACGCGGACGACTACGATCGCGGTTGGCACGTGCTGGTCGGCGAGGACGCGTTCCGCGGCAAGGCCTATATCGCGGCGTGGCTACCGTCGCTGGTGCACTTCATGCTGCTGGACGATCCACGGACCCAACGGATCGTTGGCGAGCCGGCGGCCAACCATCATCAGCAACTGCGCAACCTGCAGCGCTCCGGCTTCGCGCATGTGAAGAGCTTCGACTTCCCGCACAAACGGGCGGCGCTCGTCGCTCTGACCCGGGAGCGCTTTTTCGGCGACCAGCTCTGGCAGCCGGCCGATCCGCAAATCGCTGCCGACCCCTGGTTTGATACGGCCTCCGTCGAGGAACCTCGTGCCAAGGAGGGGATGGTATGAACCGTTCCGCACCGGTCTATGATCTGCTGGGAGTCGGGTTCGGTCCGTCCAACCTTGCGCTTGCAATCAGTCTTGCGGAGGCGAGCGAACAACAGGGCGCGCAGCTGCCCCACCTCTTCCTGGAACGTCAGCCGGATTTCGCCTGGCACCCGGACATGCTGATTCCGGGCAGCGACATGCAGATTTCCTGCCTCAAGGACCTCGTCTCGCTGCGCGATCCCACCAGTCGCTACACCTTTATGAATTACCTGCATGCGCACGGTCGCCTGGCGCGCTTTGCCAACCGCAAGACCTTCTTTCCCAGCCGTGCTGAGTTCGACGACTATCTGCGCTGGGTCGCGCGGCACTTCGATGACGTCTGCGCCTATGGCGAGACGGTGATTCGGGTCGAGCCAGTCGTGGAGCAGCAGGCGGTGACGATGCTGCGGGTCACGAGCGAAACCTGCGCAGGGATCCGCAAGGCCCGCTATGCCCGCAATCTGGTGGTTGCTGGCGGCGGCGAGCCGGCAATCCCTGACGCGTTTTCGGATGTGGCCGTGGATGACCGCGTCATCCATTCTGCCAACTATCTGAGCGCAATCGACCGTTTACAGGAGCGTCGGGGGGCACCACGGCGGATCGCCGTGATCGGCAGCGGTCAGAGCGCGGCAGAGATCTTCATGGACTTGCACGCGCGCTTTCCGGGCGCACGCAATGATCTGATCTTCCGCTCGCACGGCCTGAGCCCGTCCGATGACAGCCCGTTCGTCAACGAGATTTTCGATCCCGACTTCACCGACACCCTCTACGCCCGGCCACGGGCGGAGCGGCTCAAGTTCCTGCAGGTGTTCCAGGACACGAACTATGGCGTCGTCGACCTTGAGCTGATCGAGCGTCTCTACGCGCTGCTCTATGAACAGGAGGTTGCGGGTGTCAGTCCGCACCGTGTGTTACCGCTCAGCGAGGTAGCGGGCGTATCGCGCGGTAATGATGGCGTGACCCTGACGCGCCGCAGCGTCATCGACGGTGCCGCAGAGGAGACATCCTACGATGCCGTCGTGCTGGCCACTGGGTATACGCGCAACGACATGACCGGTGTCTTATCGGGCGTGCGCGACTGGATTACGGGGGAGGAGGTCGACCGGTACTATCGGCTGCCTTGCCGAGCCGGCTTCCGGCCGACGATTTTTCAGCAAGGCGCGAACGAAATCACGCACGGCTTGAGCGATACCTTGCTGTCCGTCCTGCCGCAACGCTCGCGCGAAATCCGGGATGCGCTGCTGGCCGAGCGTGCGGCTGAGACATCGGGGGAGTCGGCGGCATGAGCCTAGGGCTTTGACGGTTTCCCAACCATGAGCCGTGGTGTCGACCTGTCGGATCCGCGCTTGCGGCGGCTGCTTCTGCGCGTGGGGCTGCCGTCGATGCTCGGACTTACGATCAATGCCCTGTACCAGGCGGTCGACATGGCTTTTGTCGGCATGCTGGGCGTGGGGCCTGTTTCCGCGATCAGTGCGGCCGCGCCCTTGGCCCTCGGCATGGCCGCGCTGGGGGAGGGGGTTGGTGTGGGCGCGGGGGCGGCGATCTCCCGAGCGCTGGGCAGCGGGCACGATGCGCGCGTGGCCAAGCTGATATCGACCGCGGGGGCGATGGTGCTGGCCCTGGCGGTGGGGCTGCCATTGCTGTTGCTTGTTCTGGGAGGTGAGCTTCCCTTTCTGTTCGCCGGCAGTTCCGAGGCGGTCGGGCTGGCCCAGGACTATGCCGCCGTGATCGTCGTTGGCGGCGGTCTGATCCTGTTTCAGATCCTGTTCGACTTCATCGCGATCGCCCGCGGTCATACGGCGTTCAGCATGTGCACGCTGATGATTGCTTTCGGGGTCAATCTGGCGCTCGACCCGGTCCTGATCTTCGTGCTGGATCTGGGCGTTCTGGGGGCAGCTTATGCGACGGTCATTGCGGCCGGGGTCGCGGTTGCGATCTATCTGCACTACTTCCTGTTCGGGCGCGCTGGGCTCGCCCTGCCTGATCTGCTGCGCCGTCCCCGGACGGCCTTGATGGGGTCGATTGCGGCAATCGGCGGGCCTGCCGCGGCGTCAACGATGCTGACGGCGTTCTCTTTCGCCGTGATGTACCGGATCGCTAGCGATTTCGGCACCGAGAGCGTCGCTGGCCTCGGGATTGCGCTGCGTGTTCTGACCATTGGGATGCTGCCGCTTGCGGGCTTCTGTCTCGGCGCGCAAACGGTCGTGGGACACAGCTGGGGCGGTGGCGACGGTGCCCGCACGCGCCATGCGGTCAGGACCTGCCTCGCGATGGCGGTCGCGTACAGCGCTGCTTACTCGCTCGGGGTGGTCCTCTTCGCCTCCCAGACCGCCGGCCTGTTTACGCACGCGGCGGCGGCACAGGCCTATGCCGTGGAGGCGATTGCGGTCATGCAACCGGCTTTCATCCTCGCCCCGCTCTACATCGTTGCCGGTATGCTGATGCGGGCGAAGGGGCAGGCGGTAACGGCCGGGCTGCTTGCCTTGGCGCCGCAGGGGTACGTGCTGTTGCCGATCGCGATACTCTTTTCCCACGCCTGGGGGTTTGGCGGCCTTGTCGCGGGTCACGCCCTCGCAACCACGCTGACGGCCGTCGTCGCCGCGGTTCTCCTGCAGCAGGATATTGGACGGCCTCGTGTTGTTCGGCGGGTTTCCGTATCGCCGATCGACTGATCTGGGCTGCGATGCCGATTCAGCCCAGGTTGATGGCAAAGCGCAATATGCTTAGAGGTCACCACAAAAGTTTACAATTCAGGCGTGCAAACGGGTTGCATCGGTATCCAGGATGGGCGACGCTCGCGTGTGTGAGCGTTGTGTGACTCATTCCTGATGGATGCGTGATCGAACCCGTGCCTATGTCAGCTCTTTTCCGTTTCGCATGCCGTGCGTGTGCTGCCTCGTTGGTCGCGGCCACGATGTCGCTGGCGTCTCCTGCCCGCGCCGACAAACCGACGATCGCGGTCGAGTCGCCCGTCTTGTTCAGTTCCAAGATCGATCAAAGCGCGATGCGTACGGCCGATCCGTGGCTGCTCGTCGGGCCGTTTGAGCAAGCGCTTCGGGGCAGCCGCCGGTTCACCGTGTTGACCCGGCGGGATGCGCTACAGGCGCGGGTTGCGCAGGAACAGGCGTTGGCGAACAGTCCGGTTTACGCGGGCGACGGTGCTCAGTTCGGCGGTAAGCAGACGGCCCAGTATCTGGTTGCGCTGATCGTCCACGATCTCCGGTTGGAGCGCGACGAGGATCCGATTCCCGAGCTTAACCGCTACCGCCGGATCGACATTGCCGACCTCAGCCTTGAAGTGCAGGTGGTTCAAACCGATTCGGACGAATTGATCGGTACCTACAGCGTTTCGGAACGTCTCACGCGTGGGCCGAAAATGGTGGCCGAAACCGGGGGGCGGGCCGACGTCGATCTGTTGCAACAGGCCGCGACGAAGGCGTCGCGCGAGGTGGTCCAGAAGTTCCTCGATAACGTCTTCCCGATGAAGGTGGCGCGCGCATCCGGTGACACCGTGTGGATTAATTTCGGCGGCGAAGATGCTGTTTCCGAGAACGAGGTCCTGGAGGTGTACGGCGCGGGGGAGCCGCTGCTTGACCCAGATACCGGTGAAAAGCTGGGCGTCGCGGAGGCCTATAAAGGCCGAGTGCGCATCGAACAGGTCAATCCCAAGTTCTCGATCGCAACAGTTCTGTCGACGAACGCGCCAATCAAGGTTGGTGATATCCTTAGGCGCACGCGTTAAACAAATAAGAATTTAAAAACATTTTTTTCGGTATTTAGGATCACTATATCCTTTAATTAATTGGCTAATGCAACGTAAATAAGAAGAACAATTGTCGCATGCTTGATATTTTTCTTGCGCTCTAATTTTTCTGAAACGTATGTTGATCAAGATTAGTTGCGACGTGCGGGCTGCGAACCGGCATCCGACCAACGATCGGCGTTTTTGATAACTGGGGGTTGGGGTATGCGATTGGGGTCTAGCGGGGTGGTGCGTCGAGGTGGCCGGCTCCTGGCCGGGGTGCTTGGCGTCGTCGGTTTGAGCGGGTGTAACGCGACGATTGGGGGCGGCGCGGAGGTTCCCGAACTCATTCCGGCGTCGGGCGCCGGGGTCACACAGACATTCGTCATGGCGGCCGAAGCGAGCCCGCTACATCGCTGCGCGGTCGGTCCACTGCTGGACGGAGAACAGGTGCACCCGCCCGAACGGGTAAAGCCGCAGCTCGTCCGCGCGGAGGTCGATTCAAAGATCGCGGACTTCAACAGCTACACGGCGATCACCCAGAACATCCGGCAAACAGTCGCGGAGCAGTTGGATACCTCGCGCCAGTCGGTGCCGAATCCTTGGGCCGGTCTCGCCCGATCTGAGTCCGCGACCATCCTGGATATGCTGCGGCTGAGCTTCAAATTCGCTGTCTTCCGGACCGGGCGGGCCGACTACACGGCGGACATGTCGCCGATGATCGACCGACTGCATGCGGGCGACATGGTTGCAGCGACCGAGTATCTCGCGGCGAATGCAGCCGGCGCGGTACAGACCGTTGGTCCGGCCGCCGACCTGGCGGAGCGTATCGGCACCTTGGGGTTATTGGAGCGTGGAACGGTCCAATTGGCTGCGGGCGACGTCGATTGTGCTCGGGCCTTTTTCGACCGGGCGGTCGCGCAGTTTCGGGAGAAGGACGCCACCGAAAACTATGTCGACCAGATCTGGGACCATCTGTCGGACGATTATGCCGCGACCGGTTTCGAGACGGTCATGGCGGTCAACTACAAGGCGATCACGGATTTTCTGAACAACGATCCGCGGGTCGACAACAATATCCGCCTGTCCCGTGCCTGGCAGGCTCGGGAGCGTCAGCACTACCAGGACGAGCTTGAGGCCGCCGAACAGGAGCTACGCAGCAAGCGCACCCAGGAAGGCAAGAGCGCGGCGGCGTACAGCAGTCTGCACAACACTTTTGCGAGCGCGTTCGACGAGGCTTGCCTGACCTGTTCGGATATCGCGGATCGGGTCGATACGCCGTATGTGAATCCGCTGGCCGATTTTCTGTCCGCGGCTTGGGCCGAGCAGCAGGCGGAACGCGCCCGGCTTTCGAACGACAGCCTGAGCTTCACGAACGCCCACTCCAAGGCGTTGGTTGCTTACAAGAATGCCGAGGCCCTGCGCGGGGACAACACAACTGTCGCGGACGCGGTAGAGGAGTTGAGCCGCGAAGATCGTCAGCTGTCGCGCGACGGCGCCAATGCCGTGATGGCCAAGCGCGACGGGCGACTGGTGCATCTCGTGATGGACGTTGGCAGCGCGCCCGAGCGTCGGATCGCCAAGCTGATCCTGCCCACCAGCTTGACCACCTTCGTACAGCTCCAGGTGCCGTACTATCAGCCGGTGCCCAAGCAGGTGGATACGGTCCGCATCGAGACGGCCGCGGGTGATGTGGTGGGTGAGGTCCAGCCGCTCGCCGATGTCGAGGCGATGCTGATGCAAACCTTCCAGGACGAACTGCCGCTGCATCTGGGCAAGGCCACGGTCTCCGCCATCGCCACCTATTTGATCCAGCTCCAAGCGAACGAAGCCGCGGGCGGCGGCATTCTGGGCACGCTAGCCGGCAATCTGACCGCCATCGCCGCCGCGGAAGTGACCGAGCCCGGCACGGAATCCTGGACCAGCCTGCCATACGCCGTCGGTGTGGGGCGTCTCCGGTTGCCGGCCGACACCCATGCGTTGCGGCTGGTGAGCTACGACGCCAATGGCCAGCGCCTGGCCAGCGATACCGTGGAACTGCGCGGGCAGGGACCGGCGTTCGTCTACGCCCGGGGCGTCGGCAAGCACCTTGCCGCCCGCGCGTCCCGTGGGCCCGCACGCAAAAATCAGGACCGGAAACCTGATAGCAGCCTGACCGCAGATGCCTCTTACGAAGGAGAGAGCTTGTGACGCCGACCCGCGTCCGTCGTACCCGCAGAACAATCGCTGCAGTCACCGCCGTTGCCCTGCTGGGTCTGGCAGGCTGCGCCTCCCCGAAGCCCGGCGATACGGTATCTGAAGGGCCCGCCGCCCAACATCCCAATGTAGAGCTACGGCTGACCCCAACCGATCTGCAGGACCGGTTGCGCATCGAAGCCATTCGTTCAGGCCAGCTGGGCGAGCTTCGGCGTGTCCAGATCACGCTTCGCAATGTGACGTCCAGCCCGATGACGGTCGAATACCGTGCAGCCTGGCGTGATGCGGCAGGCTTCAAGGTCGGTTCCTCGGATGTCTGGCAGCCGCTCGATCTCGGCTCCGGTGGCATGGACGAACTGCAATTCGGCGCTCCCTCGCCAGCGGGCGAGCGGCTGGTGCTGCAACTGCGGGAAGCGGACTGAACGAAGGTCCAAAGGAACATGGCGGGGCGCGACGTCCTGCGCGTTTGAGATACGGAGCGGTATCGAACGATGGTGACCCGACGACATTTTACCGCCGGCGCGGTGACGGCCCTCTTGCTTGGCGGCTGCGCGTCGACGCAGTACTCACGCACGCCGGCCAACGAACGCGACCCTCTGATCACGGGCCGTTTGACCGGTCAGCAGTTGCGCAGCTTCTCCAAACGGGTAGCGAACAAGCTGCGGACCGAAGCCTTCTTCATCAACGCGGTCTCGGATCTGCGCAACCAAATCGGCCAGACGCCGAACCTCGAAATCGACTCGGTTCGCAACAAGACCACTCAGGACAACCTGAGCATGGAGCAGGTGTACTTCGGCTTCGAGCAGGCGTTCTACGCCACCGACGCGGTCGCGTTCACCCGCAACATGCCGGTCAAGCACCTCTTGCTGGACATGGACCTGTTCGAACAGCAGACCCCCGGTGCGAACGGCCGTACCCTGTTCGATTACGAGCTGATGGTACGGGTCGAGAAGATCCAACTGAGTAGCGATCCCGATGCGCCGGGCGCGGGGTATCGGCGGATCGGGATCGTGAGCGACGTCCTGCGTCTGCAGCGTGACAAGTCGGTCCTATAGCGCCCGCGTGAATTGCCCAAGCCAATAGCCGCTGGAGCGGAGCCGACCACCTTTTCCGGCAACCGTGCCAACCAACACGAGAGACGTGCCAATGCGTTCCTACCTGATGCCGACCTTCCTCGCCGCGGCCGTTCTGGCCGCTCCAGCCGTGCAGGCGCAGACCCAGAGCGGCGCCAAGGAGGTCATGGAGCCGACGATCAAGGTCGCTACCGATAGCCGCCAGCAAGCCGCCACCCATAGCCGCAGCAAGACGCCCGGCGATCTGTGGCAGGCTTGGATGGATAAGAACGGCATCACCGAAGGGGTCAACGACCTCGACAACGGGCAGACCTTCTTCATCGCCAGCGGCAAAGCCCAGGTGCGTGCGGATTTCGGCAGCAACGAATGGGTCAACGCACGTCAGGTGGCCTTCAACAGTGCGCTCCTGGCGGCGAAAAGCGAAATGGCGAATACGGTCGGTGCAATCATGCGCTCGGACCGGGCGGTCGAGGTGCTGCAGCAGGGCGGCGATACGGTACCGCCTCAGCTAAAGCAGGTGCGCGACCAAGTCTCGACGCTGCAGCGGATGCGGAAGCTGACCAACGAGGCGTTGGACGCGCAAATTCAGAAATTCGATCCGGACTGGCAGGGCAAGGATGAGCAAAACCCTCAGCAGAAGCGCGTGCAGTTGCAGGAGCGTTATCAAGAGAAGGTGGCCGCTGGCGCCCAGTTGCTGATCAACGGGGCGATGCCGGTGTTCAATGCCGAGGGTGACAATCTCGACAAGAACTACACCGTCCTGGTCGGCATCGTCTGGTCGCCCCGCATGGCGGCTTTGTCGTCCAGCATCTACAACCCGAATGTCGAGATCCCGAAGGGCCCGAAGACGGCGTCCGTGTCCGAGCAGATCGAGCAGAAGTTGCAGGAGAACCCGAACTTCCTGGCGCTTAGTCAGGGGGCGCGGGTCTGGAATGAAGCCGACGGGAGCAAAGTGATCGTCAGCTTCGCGCCGGTCTATCGGACGCAGTCGAGCACGATCAACGAGCAGAAGGCCGCGCTGATCGGGCGTAGTCAGATCGCGCAGTTCGTGGCCGAGGACGTTGCCAGTCGGCAGATGTCAGATAGTCAGAACACCTTCCGGGCGTATGACGACGGCAGCAGCCAGACCTTTAACAACAACGAGTTCCGTTCGTTGATTCGGGCGAAGGCCAAGCAGATCCGCCTTCAGGGCGCGATCCGGGCGTATAGCTGGAAGGGTCAACATCCCGCCGCCAATGTGCCGATGCAGACGGACGTCTACGTCTGGTCGCCGGACAGCCGGGCGATGGCGCAACGCTTGCAGGAGCTGACCGGCGGGCAGGGGGCCTCGTCCGCTGGCGGTGCGGGTGCCAGCGGCAACCTGGAAACCGGCGCCGGTGATAGCGGCGACGGCAATGTGGCCGCGCCCGCGCGCAGCGGTGCCGGCAGTAACGTCAGCAACTTCTAGGGCCGCGGGATGTCGGTGCGCCCGGAAGGAGAGTCTGTCATGCCTTGTCTGTTCACCATCCGGCGCCTGATCGTCTCGACCGTCGCAGCCGGCGCGTGGGCCCTGCTCGCGTCCGGTCCTGCGGCGGCCGCTGATCTGGTCACGGTGGAAGGGCACGGGTGTCATGTGCGCGGCGGCGAGCAGGCTTCCGACGTTGCGCGGAATGCCGCCCTTGCGGGGGCCAAACGGCAGGCGGTCGACATTTACCGCTCCGAAGTACGCTCGCAGACCGATGCTGGCACCTTCGAGGTGGATAGCGATCGGGCGCGTGCGGCGATTGCCGACGCGCTCACCAACGTCAACGTGCTGTCGTTGACCGAGCAGGACCGCGAGATCTGCGCGAAAATCCGGGGGCAGATCGACCCTGAAGCCATCCGGGCCGTTTTGTCGGATGCTTCCGCAAGCGAGCCCGAGATCGACCCCGGGGCGTTGCAGGGCGATACGCGGTGCCGCGCGTACCTGCCCGCGCGGGTCAAGCTGACCCAGCCACTCGCGGGCGCGGGCCGGGTCGAGACGCGGGACAGCCTGATCCGACGCTTGCAGATGGAAGCGGTGCGGCAGCAGCGCGGCAGCCTCGTGCGTGGGGCCAGTCAGATACTGACCGCCTCCAAGAACGGCGATGTGCGCGAGCGGTTCATGAGCCGCATGCGGGCCCAGGCGCGCGGTCTGGTCAAGTACGACGTCGTTTCGGAAGAGGTGCTGGCGCAGGCCGGCCAGCAGGTCCTGAGTATCACGATCGATGCCCGGGTGTGTGTGCCGCGCGAACCGCTGCCTCGGACCGTGGCGGTGGTCGCGACCCGGTCGACGCGTGGGGCGCCGGTTCCGGAGTTGCGCAACATCCTGGAACAAGAGTTGGCGCACTCCAGCGGCCTTGTCGTTGTCAGCAACAGCGGCCTTTCGGATGTCGAGGTGTCCGCCGAGATTATCAACGTGGGCTTGATCGAGCGTAACCTCACGGCCGCGGATTTAGGGCCGGGGCAGGGCGCGCTCGCGGGACGCTATTATCAACTGACCGCCACGCTCTCCGGAATGGCGACCGTAATGGGTAGCGGGGCGCAGGTCACCCGGCAGGTGGACGTCCGCCAGATGGTGCCGGCGAAGCAGGACAAGCGCTTGGCAACGGAAACGTTCGTCAAACGGAAGATGGTCGCGCTCGCACAGAAACTGCGTTCCGGGCTGGACCGGGAACTCGGCATCGCTGATGCGGCCGGGAACAAGAACGCTGGCGCACAGCCCGGATCGGCCGGCCAGGGAGCAAGTGGCGATGTGGGCGGCGGGCTGAACCATTAACCAGGCCAACTTTGCAACTGTGCAGCACGGGCAGATGGGATGAAACGACGTAGCCTGATCACCGGCCTGTCCGGGGTTCTTGCCGCCTCGACGCTAAGCCGGCCGGGACTTGCGGACCTGCTGGATGATGATCGTCTCGATGCGTTCGATCGGCGCGTGGACCAGGAATTCGAGGCGTTCGACCGGCAAATGGATGCGCGCTTCGCTGCGATGGACCGCGCCATTAAGACCGCGTTCGCCGAAATGGACCGCCGCCTGCGCCGTCGGTGGGGCGAGGCTGTGCAATTGCCAAGCGAGAAAACCTGGGTCGGCTATGATGGCAACCGGGACGAGCGGATCATCGTGGACTACGAGCGGGGCCGTATCGTCGTCCAGGTTCAGGGCGTAACCGATCCGGCTGAGTTGCACCGGCGGCTCGATCGGGTGCTGCAGGCCGATTCCGAGACGTTGGACCAACGCGATGTGGTTGGCCAGTACATTCAGGAACAGGCCAGTCTGGCTGGCGGCTCGGCGGTCAGCGATGGCGGTCGCCAAGGGCAGGACGGTGGGGGGAGTCACGGCCCCGAACTGGGCCCGCTGGTGGATCGGGATGCACGGCCCGAGGTGTCCAGCAAGCCGATCGAGAACAATGCGCAAGGCGCGAAGGTTGCGGGAACCATCGAGGTCCCGATGCTGCCGGACCACACGCGCTTGTCCGCTCAGCGCGTCGCGCCGGTTGCCCGCCGGTTCGCGCGCAACGGCCGCATCCCGCTGTCGCTGGTGTTGTCGATCATCAAGAACGAGAGTGCGTTCAACCCACGCGCCAAATCGCGGATCCCGGCGTTCGGGCTGATGCAGTTGGTCCCGAGCAGCGGAGGACGCGACGCCTTCCGACACGTCCATGGTGAGGATAAGGCACCTTCGCCGGCGTACCTCTACCAGCCGACGCAAAATATCGAACTGGGCTGTGGCTACCTGAACCTGCTGACGAGTCGCTATCTGGCGGATGTCCGCGATCCCAAGAGCCGCGAGTTCTGCGTCATCGCTGCCTACAACACAGGCGCGGGCAATGTCGCGAAGACGTTCGCCGGGACGATGAGCGTTCCCCAGGCTGCGCGGCAGATTAATCGACTGCCCCCGACGCGGGTGTACGATCGCTTGCAGGCGAACCTGCCGTACGATGAGACGAAGGCTTACCTGCGCAAGGTGGTGCGGGATCGGGAAGCCTACCGGGAGTTCGATGCTTAGAGCGCGATCGTTGAGGGTGATTTTACGATCAGACGGGCCCTGATAGGGCATGCGACCGGACCGACCTATCGATCGGAAAATCAGGCGGTCCAGGACGGTTGACGGGTAGGCTGGTCAAGCCGGGCTGTACCGGCTATCCAGGTTTTCAGACCATCAAGCGTGGTGTGCAGGATCTGCCGGCTGTGCGGATCTGCGTGCGACCTCTCGAATGCGACTGTGATGGCTATATGCCGCTGGCCTGTTGGTAGTTGGTGCGACGCGTTTGCATGAAGCAAAATACGAAAGACGAGCGAATCGGCGGTCGGCTACGGCATTTGCGGCAACTGCGAGGGCTTGGCTTGCGCGCGCTGGCAGCCCAGGCCGGATGCTCTCCCAGTTTTTTGTCCCGGGTCGAGAACGGCGCCGTGAACCCGTCTTTGACCATGCTGCACAACCTGGTGCAGGCCCTCGACACGAACATTTCCTCGTTGTTTGCCGACGAGCCGAAAGCCAACGACAAGACCAACGAATACATTGCACATGGGGGCACGCGGCCGGTGCTGTCATTCGATCCGTTGCGTCATGGGCCCGGTATCGAACTCGAACGTTTGATCCCCCAGGCCGCCAGCTATCTGTTACAGGCCAACATCCATATTGTTGCGCCCGGAGGCACCAGTGACGGCGCAATCCAGCACGTTGGGGAGGAGTTGGGTTACGTTTTGCAGGGGCAACTCAAGCTAGAGATTGATGGCGAGAGTTATCGCATCGGCGAAGGTGACAGCTTCTTTTTTAATAGCGAACGACCGCACGGCTATCGCAATCCAGGACCCGGGACGACACGGATCCTCTGGGTGAACACGCCGCCGACTTTCTAGTTTTCCGAACCTTATTCACCTGACAGGCATCGATCCTGCCTTGTTCTGCACGTAACTGGTGCTTGTTAGAGCGCCTAACTCGGTGTTGACGCTGCCTTTTCGTCAAGACCGTTGACCTATATGCAACACCTTTGACACGATCCGCCCCTCGCCAGCGGCACTCACCGTCGCTGAGCGTCACGGTGCATGTCGTCAATTGGCTCGGCACTTGCCCCTCATAATAAAGCTGCGTTCGCATAAAATCGCGACAGGGAGACATCACGTATGAAACTCGGAACCATCGGTGCGGTCACGTCTGCCGCGCTTGCTCTGGCTCTTGGCGTCGCTTCCGCGCCGGCCATGGCCAAGGACAAGGTCACGGTCACGGTCGCCTTCATTGGCCCGCTTTCGGGCGGCGTCTCGTCGGTCGGCCTCGGCGGGCGCAACTCCGCCAAGCTGGCGGTTGATTTGCGCAACCAGGACCCGGAAGCCAAGTACGAATACGAACTGCTGGCGCTGGACGACGAGTGCAAGCCGAACGTCGGCGTCCAGGTTGCCACCCGTGCGGCGTCGAACCGCGACGTTGTCGCTGGCGTCACCCATTACTGCTCCGCCGTCGCGATGGGCACGGTCGACGTCTACCACAAGTTCGGCATGCCGGCTGTGGTGTGGGGCGCTGTGTTGCCGGACGTCACCTACGGTAACTCCTATCCGGAGGTGCACCGCGTCAACGGCACGATGATCAACCAGAACGAGGTGGCCGCGGAATTCATGACCGATCAGGGCTACGAGTCCTGGGTGATCATTCACGACACCACCGACTACGGTCAGGGCCACCAGAAATATTTCTCCGAGGCGCTGGAAAAGAATGGCGGCGAGATCCTCGCGACCTTCGGCGTCACCGCCGATCAGCAGGACTTCACGGCCGAGTTGACCCAGGCCAAGTCGCTGAATCCCGATGTGATCTACTTCGGGGGGCTGACGCCGATCGGCGTGCGTATCCGCTCGCAAATGGAAAAGCTCGGCATCGATGCGCAGTTCGAGGGAACTTCCGGCATCGTTTCGGACGCGTATATCCAGGGCGCCGGCGATCTTGCCGAGGGCACCGTCGCGTTCATTGAGGGGGCGCCGATCGCCAAGCTGCCGGGCGGCCAGTACTTCCAGGAGCAGTACGACAAGGCGAACTTCGACTCCCCGCCGGAGGCTTACGGACCGTTCGCGTTCGCCGCGATGAACCTGGTTCTCGACAAGATCGAGGAGGTCGGCCCGGACCGCCGCAAGGTCCGTGACGCCTTGAACGCGGTCGAAGGACGTGACTCGATCGTGGGCGAGATCACCTTCGACGATCACGGACAGAACGCCGTCGCGTTGATCACCAAGTTCGTGGTCCAGGACGGCAAGTGGGTCGTCTGGGAAGACAGCGAATACGCCTCTGGTGAGCGCAAGCTCAGCGGCATGTAGGATGCGTGCGACCTCCGGCCGGCCGGCACGTGGCGGTTCGGCCGGAGGCTCCCAGACGTCGCCCCGCGACTTTTCTTCTCCCAGCATCACCCCTATTCAGCGGAGCGGAAGGCATGGACCTCTCCTTGCTCAGCCAGTACGTCGTCAACGGCATGATGCTTGGCATGATGTACGCACTGGTGGCCGTGGGCTTTACCCTGTTTTTCGGCGTCCTCGACGTAATCAAATTCTCCCACGGCGACGTGCTGATGGTGGGCGCCTTTGCCGGCTACACGACCTACCTTGGCCTGGAGGCGGCCGGCATCCACAGCCCGATCATCCAGGTTGTCTTGCTGGTCATGGCCTCGGTGGCGTTCGTGGCGGTGCTCGGCGCGCTGATCGCCCGCTACCTGGTGTTACCGCTGTCGAACGCCCCGGCTTTGAACATCCTGCTGGCGACCCTGATGCTGGGGACGGTCCTGCGGGAAAGCGTTCGCCTGTTCTTCCCGAACGGCTCCAATCCAAAGCGCTTTCCGCGCCTTCTGCCCGATACCGTGATCCCGATCGGTGACTTCAATCTGCGTGTCGACAGCTTGATGCTGCTGATCGCGGGATTGGTGGTGATCATCGCGATCAATCTGATCATCAATCGCACAAAGCTGGGACTGGCCATCCGCGCGGTGGCGCAAGACGCGGAAACCGCGCGGACGATGGGCAT
This sequence comes from Rhodovibrio salinarum DSM 9154, assembly GCF_000515255.1. Classification (NCBI taxonomy): domain Bacteria; kingdom Pseudomonadati; phylum Pseudomonadota; class Alphaproteobacteria; order Rhodospirillales; family Rhodovibrionaceae; genus Rhodovibrio; species Rhodovibrio salinarum. The sequence continues at coordinate 2,321,445 of NZ_KI911559.1, forward strand.
CAACTTCCAGCTGGTCGTGCTGGTGACCTTCGCGCTCGGCTCCAGCGCGGCGGCGATCGCCGGCGTGATGAACGGCCTCTACTACAACGAGATCAACTTCGGCATGGGGCTGCTGCTGGGCGTGATCGGTTTTGCCTCGGCGATTGTCGGGGGCCTGGGCAATATCTACGGCGCGATCCTGGGCGGTTTTCTGTTCGCGGCGCTGCAGACGGTTGGGGCCGTCGCGATGCCGTTCGCGAGCGCCTACAAGGACGTCTTCGCCTTTGCCGTCATCATCGCGATCATGGCTTGGCGCCCGACCGGGCTGATCCCCGAAAAAACCAGCGAACGGGTGTAGGCGTATGCACAACGAACCTACAGGCGCGGTCGGCGCACGCGCGACCGGCGCCAAGTTGCTGGTCGGACTGGGCGCCGTTGCGCTCCTGACTGGCTACATCGTCGCGTTCCTCATGGCCGAGGAGGAGAGCGTGGTGGCCGGCCTGATCGTTGCGGCCGGCGTGGTGGTGCTCGGCGCCTACCTGATGGGGCTGCTGGCGCAGATGCGCGCGGCCTACCGCGACCACGAGCGGCTGATGCACGCGGCGATCCTGCTTGGCGTGCTGGTGGTCGCCTGGGTGTTCCGGGAAGACCACTTCACGCTGCTGATGCTGACCACGGCGATGCTGTACATGACGGCTTGCCTGGGGCTGAATGTGCAGCTCGGCTACACCGGGGTGCTCAATTTCGCTGGCGCGTCGTTTTTCGGCGTTGGCTGCTACACCGCCGCCGTGCTCGGCGCTGAAACGGCCATACCGCCCCTGTTGATCCTGCCGATCGGTGGGGTAATGGCGGCGCTGGTCGGGTCGGTACTGGTGATCCCGGTGCTGCGCACGCGCGGCCACTACGCCGCGGTGGTGACGATCGCGTTTGCGGTCCTGTTTCGCACCTTCCTGCAGGTGAACGACGCGCTGGGCGGGCCGCAGGGCCTGTCGGTGCCGCAGATGTCGCTGTTCGGCTGGGGCTTCAACTCGAACATCGAGATCGGTTCGTTCTACGCCTCCTTCTACATGAACTACTATTTGCTGGCGCTGCTGCTGCTGGTCATGGCCTTTGCGCTGACCCGTCGGATCGAACGCTCCTGGGTCGGGCTCAGCATGGATGCCACGCGGATCGACGAACTGGCCGCGAGCTGTTTCGGCATCACGCCGGCGCGCTGGAAGATCACCGCCTTCATGTTCGGCAATTTCCTGATCGGCATGGCGGGCGCGCTGCTCGGCATGATGATTAGCTTCATCGCGCCGGCGAACTTCACCTTCGCGGACTCCCTGATCTTCCTGTCGATCGTGCTTCTGGGCGGGATGGGCAGCGTTTGGGGGATCGCGCTGGCCAGCGCGATTGTCGTGCTGCTGCCGGAGAAGCTGCAGATGATCCAGGAATACCGCTTCCTGCTGTTCGCGGCGCTGGTGATCCTGGTGCTGCTGTTCCGTCCGAACGGCCTGCTGCCGCGCGGGCGCAGAGCCTACTTCCCGGATTGGAGGCCGCGATGACCGCCCTGCTTGAGTGCACGCAAATGACCCGGCGGTTCGGTGGGCTGGTCGCGCTGGACGGCTTGGACCTGCAGGTGAACGCCGGTGACATCCTCGGGCTGATCGGTCCGAACGGTTCCGGCAAAACGACCTTCTTCAACGTCCTGACCGGGATCTACGGCTACAGCTACGGCGGTGCTTCGTTCAATGGACAGGACGTCACCAACCTGTCGCCGCAGGCGGTCTATCGTGCCGGGATCGCGCGCACCTTTCAGCGTTCGCGCATGTGCCTGCCGCTGTCGATTTTCGACAACCTGATGATCGGCAACCATAAGCGGCTGGATCAAGGACTCTGGCACAACTTGTTCGCGCGCAAGCGTCTGCGCCAGGAAGTCGAAAGTAGTTTCGAGGAAGCGCGCGAGCTGGTGCGCATCTTCGAGCCAAGACTGGCCGATCAGATGTTCGAGCCGGTCGGCGATTTCCCGATGATCGATCGGCGGCGGATCGAAATCTGCCGCGCCCTGATCAGTCATCCGCGTCTGCTGCTCCTGGACGAGCCATCGGCCGGCATGACTCACGAGGAAACGCGCGCGCTGATGGACGACATTCTGCAGGTGCGCGAGCGCATCGGCGGTCTCACCATCATCATCATCGAACACGAGATGGGCGTGATCGAGCGGGTTACCGACCACTGCGTGGTGCTGAACTTCGGGCAGAAGATCGCCGAGGGCAGCTACAAGGAGGTTTCCTCCGACAGCCACGTGCAGGAAGCCTATCTGGGCGCGGAGTAGCCGGACATGACCAGCAGCCTGACAATCGAGAATCTCTATACGGCGTACGACAAGGCCGATGTCCTGGAAGGCATTTCCCTGGAGGTCCCAACCGGCCAAGTGACCTGTCTGTTGGGCTCGAACGGGGCCGGCAAGACGACCACGATCCGTTCGATCCTGGGCCTGACCCCGCCCCGCGACGGGCGCATCCTGTTCGAGGGGCAGGAGATCACCGGACGTGCGACGCACAAGATCATTTCGCTCGGCATCGCCTGCATCCCGGAAGGGCGCAAGGTGTTTCCCAAGCTGACGACGGAAGAGAACCTGCGTCTGGGCGCCTATCAGGAGTCTCGGGAGGCCACGATCCGCAGCCGCATGGACGAGGTCTACGAGATCTTCCCGCGGCTGGCCGAACGACGGCAGCAGTTGGCCGGGACCATGTCGGGGGGCGAGCAGGCGATGGTGTCGATCGGCCGGGGCCTGATGAGCGCACCCAAGCTGCTGTTGATCGACGAGCCGTCGCTGGGGCTCTCGCCACTCTACGTCAAAGAGAACTTCAACATCATCAAGCGGATCAACGAGCGCGGTATCACCGTCTTCCTGGTCGAGCAGAACGTCCGCCAGACGCTCGCGATCTCGCACCGGGGGTACGTGCTCTCCAAGGGACGCGTCGTGGCTTCCGGCACGCCCACCGAATTACAGCAGAACGAAGAAGTCCACGCCGCCTATTTCGGCTAGCTCTCCCGCACGTCCCACTGCCCTACGCCTGGGTGCGTGCCGATACAATCAAGAAGGTCATCGGATGACTCAAACGGTCGATGCCGTCGCGCTCACTCAGGAACTGGTTCGTTTCAACACGATCAATCCTCCCGGCAACGAAGCGGCGTGCGCGCATCATCTGGGCGACCTGCTGGCACAATACGGTTTTACGGTCAGCTACTGCCGGCTGGCCGAGGGGCGGGAAGGGCTGATCGCCCGACTTGGCGGGCAAGGGCCGGCTCTCGCCTTCACCGGGCATCTCGATACCGTGCCGCTCGGCGCTGCCGATTGGCAGCACGACCCCTTCGCCGCAACGATTCACGACGGCCGTCTTTACGGGCGCGGCAGCACCGACATGAAAGCCGGCGTCGCAGCCTTCTGCGCGGCGGCAATCGAGTGTCGGGACGATATCGCTGCCGGCCCCGGGATCGAACTGGTTATCACGGCTTCCGAGGAGACCGGTTCACAGGGCGCGCGTGAGATGGCGCAACGCGAAGACGGGCTCGGCGATGTCGGTGCGCTGGTCGTCGCGGAGCCGACCTCGAACACGCCAACCTGCGGCCATAAGGGCGCTCTATGGATGAAGGCGATCTGCACCGGTATCACGGCGCACGGGTCGATGCCGGAGCACGGCGTGAACGCAGCCTACAAGGCGGGACGCGCCCTGCAGGCTTTGGCCGCGTTCACACACGACGTTGAGCCGCACCCGGTCATGGGAGCGGCGACCTTGAACGTCGGCACCGTCTCCGCGGGCATGAACCTGAATTCCGTCCCCGACCGCGCCGAGATCGGAATCGACGTCCGCAGCATCGTCGGCATGGAGCACAGCGCCATCCGGCAAAAGGTGGTGTCTGCGCTGGGCGCGGATTGCGATAGCATCGAGGTGCTGGTCGACCTGCCAAGCGTCTGGACCGATCCCGAGAACGCCTGGGTCAAGCGTAGCGCGGAGGCCGTCGCGGCATTAACCGGGACACCCTCCGCGCCAAGATCGGCCAGCTATTTCACCGATGCATCGATCCTGACCCCGGCGTATGGACATGTTCCGACCCTGGTCCTTGGCCCTGGCGATGCCAGCCTGGCGCACCAGACGGATGAATCGTGTGAGGTCGATCAGATCACTACTGCTGTCGCGATCTACCGCCGTCTGATTCTGGATTGGCAGTTGGCTTCGAACGGTTAGCTTGAAAGGCCGCCAGCCATTGGCATGGCGATACTGGCGGACTGACCGTGGGCATCTGGCTTGGCCTTAAAGACGGACAAGCCAGATGCCGTAGATCGCTGCCTCAGAAGGTTAGGGCGTAACGTACGAAGCCCTTGAAGTTGCGGCCAGGCTCGAACGCGTTCGTGTAGGCCCGCGCGTAAGCCTTGTCGAAGATATTGTCGACGCCAAGATCGACACGCAGCCCGTCCAGAACTCCCTCTGAGGGGGCCCAGGCGAAGTAGAGGTCATGGACCGCGTACCCAGGCCGCGTTTCCGCCGGGTCCGAGACCTCGTCGAACTCATCTGCGGCCAGCATCCGCCAGCCCACGATCGAGTCGATTTCCGGCAGTTTCACGGCCGCGTCGGTGGTCAACTGCGGGGGTGTCAGAATACCCAGCGGCTCGCCCGTGGCCTCGTTTTCGCCATCGATCGTCGAGAAGCCGAGCTGCAGGCGAATGCGCCTGTTCTCGTAAGTGGCCTCGATCTCGTTCCCCCACAGTTCCGCGTCGGCGATGTTCACGGCCTGTGTGGTGCCGTCGCAAGCGCCCGGCACGAACGGGTTGCAGTCGGTGAAGGGGGCAGGTTGGTTGACCTGGAGGTCGATGAAATCCTCGCCCTGGGTGCGGAAGTGCGTGGCCTTGACCCGTAGCCGGTCGTTCGACTGGACGACATCGTCGAAATCGAGCCCGCCACCGAATTCGATCGTCTGGGTGCGCTGTGGGTCGAGGTCGGGGTTGGAGATGAACCGGTTGGTGACGCCGCTGCCGATCGGCATCTGGAAGTGCACGCCGGAGGTATAGAGCTCGTCGATCGTCGGGGCGCGGAACGCCGTTCCGTAGTTGGCGAACAGGAGTGACCAGTCGGTCGGCAGGTAGCTCAACCCGAACCGCGGCGAAACGGCATGGTCTTCGTTGTCGGCTGCGACATCGCTTGTCGAGCTATAGCGGTCGTAACGCACCCCGGGGATCGCCAGCAGGTCGCCGGGAAGCACACCGAACGGTTCCGCGATGCGCACCTCGGCTTGCGCGTAGCCGCCGAGAAGCGTCGTCTCGGCTTCCGGCACGGACGAGCGGGGCGCGCCGTCGGCAGCCGAGTCCTGGCGATCCTGATAGCCTTCCGTTCCGTACGTGAAGGTCACACCCACGTCGTTCGATAGACGGATGCGTGAGCGGTTGTCCACGCGGAAGCCCGTCGTCGCCACCTCGCGCTCGAGCAATTCGCCGGCAGGCCCGTTGCCGTTGTTGTCCAGCCGCAGTTCCTCCAGCGTGGTGTCGGTGTAGTAGACGATGGCATCGAGATCGACCAGATCGTTGGCCGGGTCGGCGTAGGCGTAGTTCAGCCGCCAGGTATCCGAGGTGATGTCTTTATCGACCAGGTTGTCGTCGCCGGCACCCTGGCCGTTATTGGGCTCCTGGGCATCGTTCTGGAAACGCTGGAACGAGGCTTCGAGGCGGTGGTGATCGGCGAAGGTCCAGTCGCCCTTGACCAGCCCGGAGACGATATCGTTGTCGCTGCGGGTGAGCTTGCTGCCGTCGCCGAGTTCGATCGAACCGGAATCGAGTTTGCTGACGCTGGCCAGCACGCCGACATCGTCCGTCGGCTTGGCGTAACCGGTCACCGTTTCGCGGTATTCGTTGTTCACCGATTGGTAGCCGCCGCCAACCGTGACGCCCGCGGTCTCGCCGGGCGCGAGGAAGTCGTCCGGGCGTACGGTCCGCATCGCGATGACACCGCCCAATCCGCCACTGCCATAGAGCGACGAGGCGGGTCCCCGCAGCACCTCGACTTCGCGTAGGAGCATCGGGTCGACGTAGAACCGCCCATCGTGGCCCGAATTGAAGTTCTGGCGCGCCCCGTCGAGGGTGACGATCACGTCGGCTCCCGAGAAACCACGGATGCTGGGCACCTCGCCATTGCGCCGGGGGCCGCCGGTGAACTCCACGTTCGGGACCCATTTCAGCACATCGTCGAGGGTGGATGGCTGGCGTTGCTGGATCCGCTCGCGGTCAACGATGGTGACCATCCCCGGATACTCAAAGCTGTCGATCGGGTTGCGGGTCGCCGTGACCGAAACCGTCTCCAGGCTGACCGTCTCGCTTTTCCCCATCGTGACCGCTGGGTCGCCCGCCCCAAGTGTTACCCCGTCACTGTCGCTTTGCTGAGCGCAGGCTGGTCCCGCGATCGCTGTCGCAAGCACGATCGCGGTATAGCCAAGTTGTCTGCTCGCCATCTTTTTCCCCCTGGCGCTTCGATGCGGTCGCAACCGCATCGGTACAGCGTCCTGGCTGGCTGCCGGGGCCCGAAAGGGCAGGGTGGCGGGCTTGGACGGTTGTGAGACTGTACGTGCCAGCAAACGTCTGGTGGGCGGTGGTTGTGGCCAGCCGCCGGGGCACAGGTTTGCTGGCGTCGGGCTATTTGGTCAGGATCAATTTCCCCTGACTTGTCTCCCGAAGTCGGTAAAGGGCACCTCTGTGTTCAATGAACACTTCATGTTGGCCCGCAAGCAGATCGCGGCTGTGCAATGTACTCGAGCGGCGCGTTGACACCGCCGCTGGCTGCGCACCGTCATGCCGGTCTTGTCCTGCACTGGACCTTTGCGGTTCGTCACTCATGCCGAGTTCCTGATAGACACCCTCGCGAAGCGGCCGGACCATAGCGTTTGCAGCATGCAAATGCAACTCATTCTCAATAATAAGCGGGCTGCATTGTATACATATCTGGAGGGCGGAGGCCGTCGCTGGAGAAGTCGGTGACGGTGGGCGCCCCAGCATGTTGGTCCTGCCACTGAGCCAAGACCAGGCTATAGGGGCGCCCTCCTTCTCGTGCAATTGCACATGAATTGCAATTGCACTATAGCATCCGACCTGACACGGTGCGCGCAAGCCTGACCGTCTGGGGGATCGTCGGGCCTTTTCATGGGCAAGCCTCGGATCTGGCAGGTGCATCTGACGGACCCGTTTCTCGTGCCGGTGGCTCAGCAGCGCAGCCATACGCCAGCCGCTGCGCACGGCTTGAGATGGGACCGATCTGTGAAGGAGAGGAATCAGTGCGGCGGGTAAAACAGCAGCTTCGGGCGCTCGGGATTGGCCTGGGCCTTCTCATCTTTATGACCGGAACGGTTGCGGCCCAGAGCGATCAATCGCAGAGCGAAGCACATGTGGTTTCGGTAGGCGGAGCGATCACCGAGATCGTCTACGCGCTTGGCGCCGCGGACCGTTTGGTTGCAGTGGACAGCACCAGTCTGTATCCGTCCGCCGCCAGGGAACTTCCGGATGTCGGCTATATGCGCCAACTGTCGGCTGAGCCGATCCTCGCGCTGGCGCCGACGCTTGTCCTGGCCGCCGCGGACGCAGGTCCGGAAACGGCGCTCGATCAGCTGCGCACGGCCGGCGTCGAGGTTATCCGCGTGCCAGACCACGTGACGCCGGACGGTGTCGTCGAAAAAGTCAGGACGGTGGCTGCTGCGTTGGATGTGGGCGAGCGCGGCGCGGATCTGGCCAAGCGTCTCGAACGACAATTTCAGCAGCTCGAGCAAAGCCTGCAGAAGGTGACCAAGTCGCCCCGAGTGCTGTTGTTGCTCGCGGTCGGGCGGGGCACACCGATGGCCGCCGGCAGCGGTACCGCGGCGGACGGGATCATCGCACTCGCCCACGGGCGCAATGCCATCGAAGGGGTCAGCGGCTACAAGCCATTGTCGCGCGAAGCCGTGGTCGCCGCCCAGCCTGATGTGTTTTTGACGACCAAGCGCACAATCGCGCAGTTCGGAGGCCGGGAGCAGCTGCTCGCCCGGCCCGAGTTGGCCGCGACGGAGGCGGGCCGAGCTGAACGGCTTGTGGTGATGGACGGCTTGCTGCTGCTCGGTTTCGGCCCTCGAACGCCCGAGGCTGCGGCGCGCTTGGCCGAAGCGCTGCATGGTGGGTTGGAGATGCCGGCGCTGACAGGGGTGTCGGACGATGAAAGCCGACGGTGAGCGGATTTCTACGGGCGTGCGGAGCGTCCCGTCAGCTTATCTCGGGATGCTGGCCTGTCTCTTAACGGCCATGGCTGCGTTTCTGCTTGCGGTCGGTTACGGCGCTGTGGCGATCCCGCCGGGCGATGTCTTGCGGATCGTGGGCACTCATCTGGGACTTGGGTCGGACGCAGAGGTGACCCGCGTTCAAGAGACGGTGTTGCTTGCCATTCGGCTGCCGCGCGCGGTGCTTGGGGGATTGGTCGGGGCAGGGCTAGCCGTCGCCGGGGCCGCCTTGCAGGGGCTGTTCCGCAATCCGCTGGCCGATCCTGCCTTGATTGGGGTCTCCAACGGGGCCGCCTTGGCGGCCGCGGCGACCATCGTGGTGGGCAGTGCCGGAGTGCTCGGCCTGCCGGCTTGGCTGATCCCGCATCTGCTGCCGGTCAGCGCGTTCCTGGGCGGCGTTGCGGCAACCTGGCTGGTGTATATGATCGCGAGTCGCGACGGCACCACCGAGGTGGCCGTGCTGTTGCTTGCGGGCGTCGCGCTGAACGCGATCGTCGGCGCGGCGATCGGCTTGCTGATCTTCCTGAGCGACGATCAGGAGCTGCGCGATCTTAACTTCTGGTTGCTGGGTAGTCTTGGTGGTGCGACCTGGGAACGGATCGCCGTCGCAGCTCCCTTGATCCTGGTGCCCTCACTGCTGTTGATCTTCCAGGGCCGTCGCCTGAACGCGCTGCTTCTGGGGGAGTTCGAGGCCGGCCATCTGGGCGTGGCGGTCGAGCAGACCAAACGCCGGATCGTCCTGTTCGCCGCGATGGCGGTTGGCGCCTCGGTCGCGTTGGCGGGCGTGATCGGCTTCGTGGGGCTGGTCGTCCCGCATCTGATTCGGCTCTTGATCGGTCCGGACCATCGCACGTTGTTGCCGGCGACCCTCTTCTTGGGTGCTGCACTGCTGCTGCTGGCGGATATCCTGGCGCGGACGGTCGCACTGCCTGCGGAACTGCCGATCGGCATTCTGACCAGCACGGTGGGTGGGCCCTTCTTCCTGTGGCTGTTGCTGCGCCAGCGAACCCAGTGGGTGATGTGATGCTCTCAGCTCGCGATATTCAGGTTGCGCGCGGCGGCCGGACGGTGCTGACGGACGCGTCGTTGGATGTCCGGCCCGGCCAGTTGCTCGCGGTGATCGGTCCGAATGGGGCGGGTAAGTCCAGTCTGTTGCAGGTGTTGTCCCGCGCACTGGCCCCGGACGCCGGCGCGGTGGCGCTCGACGGGCGGCCGCTGTCCGACTGGCATCGGGGCGAGCTCGCCCGGCGCCGGGCGGTACTGCCGCAGGCGCCGTCGGTCGCTTTTCCTTTTCGCGTGCGCGATGTGGTGGCACTCGGGCGCAGTCCGCATGCGGGTCTAACCGATCGCGCCGCTGATCAGGCGATCATCGAGGCGGCCATGAGAGAGACCGCAATCACACATCTGGCCGGGCGGATCTACGGCACGTTGTCTGGCGGCGAACGTCAGCGCGTTCACTTGGCGCGTGTGCTTGCCCAGGTCTGGGCGTCTCTGGATGATGACAGCGCCTGTTATCTGTTGCTTGACGAGCCGACCAATAATCTCGACCTCGCGCATCAGCATGATCTGCTGGTACAGGCCCGGCGCTTCGCGGCTCGTGGCGGGGGCGTACTGGCAATTCTGCACGATCCCAATCTGGCCGCGGCTTATGCCGACCGCATTGCTATCGTGGCTGGCGGTCGGGTGGTGATGGAGGGTATGCCCGAGTCCGTGCTCAGCGCCGAGACGTTGACGACGACCTTCGGGATGCCTGTCGAGGTTTTTCGACCGCACGGCGCGGCGCGGCCGCTGATCTTTCCCGCACCGCCTGTGGAGAATGCGTCTACTCAAGCTGAAAGGGACCAAGAGCCATGTTCTTCGCGATGAACCGTTTCCATGTCCAGCGTGGTGCGGAAGACCGTTTCGAGGAGGTTTGGGCCAACCGCGAATCACACCTATCGGAGGTGCCGGGCTTTGTCGCCTTCAAGTTGCTGCGTGGGCCGGAGATGGAGACTTATACCCTGTTCGTTTCCCACACCACTTGGGAGTCCCGGGACGCGTTCGAAGCCTGGACCCGCTCCGATGCCTTCCGGAAGGCGCACGCCTCGGCGGGGGCGAACAAGGATATCTATCTGGGCCCGCCGCAGTTTGAGGGCTTCGAGGTAGTGCAGTCCGAGCCCTGATGCCTATCGCCCTGTGAGACCGACAGGCCGGTGTGTCGGCGTGCCGACCTCCGGCCTGTCGAGAGGGTGGGGATACTCAAAGAGTGTAATTTCAGTGTCTAGGCGGTGCGTGCGAGATGTGTGCAGGCATAACAAAGAAGAGGTCATACGGGCTCTGCACACCTGTGCGACGCTCAACTATTGGTGATACGTGTGTTTGAGCGGGCTGTTAACGCAGTCCGGAGTGCCATTTACGGTTTTTTATAGCTTCCAGAAATAGCTTGCAGCCGGACTCAAGTTGGCCTGTGCAAGCTGCTTCGGTGAGGTGCTCTGCCAGGGCCGGCTGTTACCAGCTCTAACGCGGAAGGTTCCATGATCCGGTTTCGTTCGATCGGCTTGCGTCTGGCCCTGGCAAGTGCGGCCCTGGTTGCTGTGCTCTTGGGCGCCGGCATTGCGGTGGTTTCCACGTCTGTCACGGGCGCCGTGAGTGACCTGGCGACGACCCGGTTGGAGCAGACCGGAAAGGCCCAGGCTCAGCGCGTACGCGGGCAGCTCGCCGGTGTGATGCAGACCGCCAAAACGATCAGCAGTACTGCAGAGGGGCTGATCGACGCCGGCTATAGAGAGCGCGCGGGCGTCACTCGCCTGCTTGAGCGGACGATGACCGAGGACCCTCGGCTCTCGGGCGCCTGGATCGCCTTCGAACCGAACGCTTTCGACGGGCGGGACGCCGAGCTGGCGGGCCAAAGCGGCGTTGACACCCAGACCGAGAATGGGCGCTTCACACCCTACTACTACAACTATGGCAACGGCGTTCAGGAAACGCATTCTAAGGACATGAGCGGTGCCTGGTACCAGGCCGCATTCCAAAATGGTCAGCCGTACATGACCGACCCGACGATCTATACGATCGAAGGCACCGACATCCTGCTCACCTCCGCCGCCGTACCTCTGAAGGTCAATGGCAAGACCCTTGGCGTTGCCGGCGCCGACATCGATCTCTCCAGCCTGTCAGATCAATTCGCCCAGATTCGTCCTTACGGAGAGGGGCACGTCCGGCTGGTCTCTCATGGTGGCCTTTGGACCGCGACAGGGACCCCAGAACATCTTGGTAAGTCGGTTGGCGAAACGACACCAGCGCTAGCCTCCGCCATCGATCGTGCGCTAAGCGAGGGCAGCACGCAGTTGATGCGCGATGCTGCGGGTCTGCTGCATGTGGTCGTGCCGACCGAGGTTCAGGATTTCAAGCGCAACTGGGCCGTCGTCGTCTCGGTGCCGGAAGCGGTGATCCTGAGCAAGGCGCGCGAGCTGTCGAACAAGCTGATCATCGGTGGCCTGCTGTTGGTCGCCTTGCTGGTCACGGCGCTGCTGATCCTCACCCATCGCATGATCCGGCGGCCACTGTCGCGCAGCATTGACACGATCCAGCGGCTTCAGGAAGGCGACCTGGATACGGAAGAGGCCGACACCGCCCGCCGCGACGAAATTGGCGACATCAACCGCGCGTTGGACGACTTCAAGGCCAACATGCAGCGGGTTCGAAGCCTGGAAGCCGAGCGTGCCGAGGCCGAACAACGCAACGCCGCCGAACGGCAGGCACAGCGCGAGCAGCTGGCAAGCGACTTCGAGAATGTCGTGGGGAGTGCGATCGGATCCCTGCGCGAACAGGCGACGGCGCTCAACAGCACCTCGGAGACGCTCTCCGCGACGGCCGCGGACTCGCTGCATCAGGCGGATGTGGTTGCCAGTCGCACGAACAGCGCGTCCGGTAACGTTCAGACTGTGGCCGCCGCGACGGAAGAGCTGTCGGCGGCGATCCAGGAAATCGCCAGCCAAGCGGGTCGCGCAGCGGAAACCGCCAAGACAGCGACCACTGAGGCAGAGCGTTCGAACCAATCCGTCAACGCACTGGCCGAGAAGGTCGACCGGATCGGCAGCGTTGTCGTGATGATCCAGGATATTGCCGAACAGACCAACCTCCTCGCGCTCAACGCCACCATCGAAGCCGCGCGTGCCGGCGAGGCGGGTAAGGGCTTCGCGGTGGTGGCCAACGAGGTCAAGAGCCTGGCCGAACAGACGGCCAATGCGACCAAGGAGATCACGCAACAGATCGAAGAGGTGCGTAGCGAAACCACGGGGACCGTGGAGGCGATCCGCAGCATCGTGACGACGATCACCGATCTTGAGCAGAACGCAACTGCGATCTCTGCGGCGGTCGAGGAGCAGAGCACGGCAACGACCGACATCTCGGAAAACGTCTCGCGCGCGGCCGAGAGCACGACGGGGGCTGCCGAGACGGTGGCCGAAATGCGCGTCGCTTCGGAACGCACCGGAGACACGGCACGCGAGGTGAGTGGCGTTGCCGAAGCGGTCGACACCGGGATGAGCAACATCGAGTCCGCGTCCGCACGCTTCCTGCAGGGCTTGCGCGCCAGCTAACGCGAAGCGGTGTCGCGCAGACCGGGGCAACGTTGTGTTCTGGCATCGCAAGTGCCGGGATCTGCAGGTTCGTTGCGTCGCCTCTGCGGCCCTGGCCGAACAAATAAAGGCCGCCCGGCCCGCTAAGGGGCCGGGCGGCACAATGGAATCGGTGAAACTTAACTCAGGCGATTGGCTGCCTCGAAGGCCGGCTTAGTAGGAGCCTTTCTTGCCGCTCCCGGCGTAGGCGAACTCCCATTCCACATCGAATGGCTTCCACCACTCGGCGACACCGGTTTCCTCGTCGGTGTGGCGGTAGAACCCCTGATAGGGGGGCGGCATGATGTGGTAGCTGAGTGTGTATTTCCCGGGTCCGTCGAGCTTGATGTTGGCGCCGTAGTGGGGACCATCGTTGGCGACCATCGGCATGAAGGAACCGCTCGTGCTCCACGAAGAGTCCTGCTTTTCGATGCGATAGGTGATGCCGAGATAGGCGACCCAGTCGCCCGGCCCGAAGCCGTTCTCACTGTCCTTCATGGCGTGGATGTCGGCTTCGAGGTGGACGTCCGCCTCGTGCTCCAAGCCGGGCAGGGACGGTTCCATGACGACGGGCTGCAGATAGACAGCCGCGATTTCCATGCCGTTCTTCTGAACCGCATCCCCGATCGGCGTTTCGGCAGCTTGGGCCGGCAAGGCAAACATCGGTGCCGTCATGGCGATCGCCGCCACGCCCGCGGCCATGAGGCCGACGCGCTTCATACTCATGTTCTCTCTCCTTTGCTTCTGAGTTTCGGGTGATCAACGAACGCGCACTGCGCCCGCCACCTTCTCACCAAGGCCATCTCCGTCATCCGACGATGGCAGGCCACCAGGCCGAGGCGACGGCGAGTCCGCCAATAAGCCCCGGCAACGTGGCCACGGCAGCCCGTGCACCGGGGAGTCCCAGGTTTTTCAAAATCTGCCAGCCGAGCCATCCGCCCCAGATGACGGCGGCACCGAGCGCAACCACCTTGACGGAGGCAGCGGCGGCTTGCGGCACCAGACCGAACAGATCGATCCCCAGTCCAAGCAGCAGTGAAATCATGGCCGGCGGTGCCACTTGGTAGCTGAGTGCGACGAACCGCTCCCCGAACCGGCCATGCGCGCCCAGCCGGCCCGCGAGCCAGGCCCCCGTGGCCTGCAGGGCGGCCAAGACGACCGTCAGCGCGAGCATCACGCCGATCATCCAACCGGAAATCAGGAAGAAATCGATCCAGGTGAACACCTCGCGCGCGTCGGGGTGGACAGACATCAGCCACGCCGGGCCGGGATTGCCCAGCCACAGATAGCCGTGCTCGATCACCCAGTTCACGGTAGCCTGGCGCAGGTTTTGGTAGAGCGGCAGCACCAGCCACAGGAAACCGCCAAGTGCGATGCCGGTTCCGAGAAACAGGAACCATACCTCGAAGCTGGAAGGGTGGTGGTTGCGGATGTCGGCAATCTCGGCCCCGGGGTTGCGGAACTGCAACGCGAGACCGCCCTTCTTATCGGGATTGACGCAGCGCGCGCACATCACGCAGTGGCGGCTCTCGGTCTTGCGCCGCAAGTCGATCATGGTCGGGCAGAGCCCGCGCGTATCATACGCGTCACCGCCTGCCTTCGGCCGTTTCGGGGCCAGGTCGACCATGCTAAGGCGGGAAAAGACGCCGAGCAGCAAGCCGATGGGGCAGGCGTGCCGGCACCAGGCCCGCTTTTTCTGCCCCTGCCCATAGAAGTAGCCAATGACCAGGGCCGCGAGGAATGTCAGCCCGAAAACCTCGAGAATGGCACTGGCGTAGTCGCGCACCCCAAGTGTCTGTCCCAGGGTGGTGACCAGCAGGAAGCTGACGATCGGCGTGCCGCCCCAGCGCAACCAGCCTGGCACCGGGCGCTTGCGGCCGATGCGGTTCATCCATTCCGACGCCGCGCCCATCGGACAAAGCAAGCCGCACCAGCTGCGTCCTGTCAGCAGCACCGAGATGAACACCAGCGGGAACCATAGGGTCCAGATCAGGAACCGCGCGAGGTCGCCCAGTTGCTGCGCGATTTCGCTGCCCGGCAGCAACGCCGGCCCCACGATGAGGACGAAGAAGCCCACGAACATGCAAAGATGCACGATCGGAAGGTAGGGGCGTAGGGCGACGGCCACCGCCTCGATCCGCGGGGGCAAGCGGCGGGTGGATCGCGCCCCGAGTATCGCGTTTTGACAGGTCATGAGTTGGTCGCGGACGCTTCCGCCCCTTGGGCTTTGGTTTGCCCGTTCACAAGACGCATCAATGCCAGGATGATGAGCAGCGTGGCGCCGTAGAACAGCAGCTGGATGCCCATCGGCCGATCTGTGTACCCGATGAGGATGTGCAGCAGCATGCCAAGCCAGCTGTCCTGCGCGAGAACGCCGGAGGTGTCCCAGATCTGCAGCCCAAGGGACGGCAGCAGGCCGGCTTGGTTGAGAAAACCAGCCGCCGTTGCCGCCAGACCGCACGCCAGCAGCAGGACCATCCAGGACACGGCCGAGAAGAAATACCGGATCGGAATCGCAAGCAGGCCGCGGTAGAGCAGCCACCCAACGAGGACGCCCGCCACCAGTCCCAGGGCACCGCCCAGCATCATCTGGGACCAGGCCCCGCCGGATGCGGCCAGGCTGTAGAGGAACAACACTGTTTCGGAGCCTTCCCGCAGCACCGCCAGGGCTGTGACCAGCCCGAGTGCCGCCAAGGGGCGGGCGCCGATCTTGACGTCATGGCCGACCCGGCGCATCTCGTCGGCCATCTGCCGGCCGTGCGCGGCCATCCAGGCGTTGTGCCAGGCCAGCATCGCTACGGCGAGTAACAATACGCCTGCGTTGAAAAGCTCTTGACCCCGGCCTTGCAGCAGGTTGGCGAGCCCGTTCGCGAATGCGGCGACGACCATCGCGCCGAGGATGCCGATGGCGATCCCGCCACCGACCCAGCGGCCCCGGCCGACGACGCCGCGCGTGGCGCCAAGGACGATCGCCACGATCAGGGCCGCTTCCAGGACTTCACGGAAAACGATAACGGCGGAACCAGCCATTGTGGCTACCCCTTCCCCTTACTTCGCGATCAGCGTGCCCTGCGCGGTGTCCTGGTGAAATTCGCCGAAAAAGCCGTATTCGCCCTCTGGGAGCGGACCGACCCAGACGGTGCCCTTCGAATTGCCCGACAGGATCTTTTCCCGCCGAAGATCGTGACTCTCGAATTCTTCGGGGGTGGGATCCTGGTTATCGATGATGAGCCTGACCCGGATTTTCGCGGGCACCTCGAGCGTAGCGGGGACGAACTTGTGGTTCTTGATGACGATCGTACGGGTTAAATTGTCATCGGCTGCGGCCGGATGGCTGGAGAGCGATGCAGCTGCGAGCGTGACTGCGATGAGAGCGCCGAGTGCGGCACGAAATTTCATAACGATGTCTCCTGGGCCTTTGAGGCCCGTCTTCTTGCGCACAAACCTGTAAAGTCGCTACTGCAGTTCATTCGCAATAACAAGAGGGATCACGCCGGCTGTTTCGGGATAGCTTGGCAGGCGGTTATCCAAATAGGCGATGTGAAATTGCAGTTTTCTGGGGCGTCAAGAGCACGACGGACCGTCATATCGGCGCATAAAGCTGTACACTGCCGGCCTTAACTGCGCAGCTATGTCGCAGGTGTCGCAGATCGCGTGTTCGAGCCGCGCGCGGCTTACCTCAGGCTCCGATCCGCCGTATGTGGACAAGATCATCACCTGTATGCATGGCTCGCGCGCGGTGGCGTAAATCAGCGCGAGTCAAAACGGGGCGGCGCTGCTCCTGTCAGCGCCGCCCCGCTATATGCTGCAGACTTCGTCTGATTTGGCTTTAAGAAATCCGGCGGTAGAAGGCCGCGGACAGGGTCCCGATCAGCACCCAGAAGATCGCACTCACGATAATCGAGGTGGCGGCGAAATGACCGGCGAGTTCGGGGGGGACGGCTCCGCCGATGCTTTCGGGCTGCGGTGCGCCGACCAAATGCGGGATGACCGCGACGGCGACGCCAAGCGCCTTAAGCAGGTAATTCGGCGCGAACACCAGCAGACCGAGTCCGGCCCCGGCGCCGGCCACCGCGAAACACCACCAGAGCTGCCGCGCCTGAAGGTCGGCCGCCATCGAGCCCGGCGCCTCCGGCGGCAACCCGAGTGCCGGCGCCAGGGTGAACACGGCAAAGCCGGCAGCGCCCCAAAGCAGGCCGACCGTCGGGGTCACCGTGCCGCCATGCAGCGCCATTCCCGCGACCACCAGCAGGGCAAAGCCAACCCCCGCGATCAGGTTCGCGAGCGTTGAATAGAACGTGCGTTCCAGACCGTCGTCCGGCGCCCAGGGTTCGCCTGCGCCAGCAGTGTCCGCATGTGCTTCGGCCCCGCTGTGGACGAACTTCAGCAGGCCGCCGGACATGTGGGCGTGTTGGGCATGTGGGGTAATCAGGCCAGCGTCATGATGGCCGCCGCCTTCGAACTCCTCTGCGTGCAGGATGATCGGCGTCGTGGTGAAGCTGTGAACGACCGAGATCGCGGCGCCCGCAAGCAGACCGGCGGCAATCGCCGCCAGGAAAATCCGTCTGAACATGAGGCCCCCTTAGTGGCAGGGGAAGGCGAACGCGTGGCGCGAGTCATGCGCCGCGTTGTGGATCGTGGTCGGACTCGCAAACCCGACGCCCGCGATCAGCACGACACCGAATAGAATGGCCGCAAAAGCTGCGGCTAGGATCTGTGTCCGCTCGTGCGTGCCCGCGTGACCCGAAAGGCCCGGTGCAGACTGTTGATTGGATTGGTAGCTCATTTCATTCCCCGTCTTGACGCACCGCCCGTGCGTGCTGGATGGCAGGTGCCGGAGCGCATGTGGCATGTCTCCAGCCGTTACAGGCTCGCGGCAGGTTTCCTGGCTGGCGGGTCGTAACCGTACCCCCGCCTTCCCAGGCTCGGCGCATGGTTGCGCAGGGCCCAGTGGCGTGCTGGAGGTCGGCTCGCCGCTCACAGTTGCGGGGGCAGCGCCGGACTTGCACCGGCTTCCCTCATCGTCCCCAACGGGAACCGTCGAGCGGGAATCAGCTTAGAGCGGGGCGCAAAGGTGCGCAAGGACGACAACGGAGACTGGCGGAGAGAGACTGGCTGTTGGAGACGCGCAGGCACGGAAAATCGTTCAAAGTGAACCTGTTAGGCGACATCAGTTAGAATCGCGGTTGTCAAACCGGGCCTAATCGGCATTGCGCCAGATAGTCCGCATGACTTCGAACAGAAACGCGGTCGACAGTCCGAACAGCAGCATGCCCGCGGCGGCTTCGAAGCTTCCCAGCAGCCGCCAGTGGGGCGACGCGGTCACGTCGCCGTAGCCCACGGTCGTGAAGCTGGCTGTGGAGAAGTACAGTGCCGGCTCCATCGTATCGAATTCGCCAACCCACAGGAACGCGAGCGCCCAGATCCAGATTTGCAGGATGTGGGACAGAAACGCGGCCACCCCGGCTTGCACCAAGATGGAAAAACGTCTTGGCCCTTTTGGCCGCACGGTATGGCGTGTGACCCAGCGTTTGAGGCGGACGGCCACGGTGTCGAGGACGATTGCGTGAAGACCGACGCACAGCGCGAGAAGCCCGGCGCCTAAAGTCATCTGGACAAGCACGTTCAGAGGCCAAATGCGAGAGGAACGCAGTGTTGCGGGGCGTCTAATCATAGCGCATCAGAGATCAGACAAACACATCGTAGCGAGTTTTGTGACCTCGCTGGCTAGACGCGCGCGCCGGATCGCCCTGATACATGTATGTACAATGGCTAGCGTGGTGCGTGCGCTGGTGCGTCCAAGCGCGTGACCTGGAGCCGGATTGCGCGTCAGCTGGGTGAGGCCTGCTGGGGCACGTCCCCTTGGGAACGCCGAGGTTGTATACGGGAGAACGGAGATGTCGTTCCAGCAATTCAAGTACCTGGATGCGCTGGCCCGCCACCGGCATTTCGGCCGCGCCTCGGTGGCGTGTAATGTCACGCAGCCCACGCTGTCGGCTGGCATCCGGGCCCTGGAGCAGGAGTTGGGGACGCGGCTCGTCCATCGTACGCACCGGTTCGAGGGGCTGACGGCAGAAGGCGAGCGGGTGCTCGCCTGGGCGCAGCGCATGTTGTTCGAGTGGGAGAATCTGCGTGGCAACCTGCTGGACGTCGACGCTTGTCTGAGCGGTCGCCTGCGTCTGGGGACGATTCCGACAGCATTGCCGGCGGTTTCGGTGATCACGGAACGGTTGTGCCAGCAGCATCCCAACGTCAGTGCAAACGTGCTGTCGATGACTTCGAACCAGATCCTGGAAGGGCTCGAGCAGTTCCGTCTGGATATTGGCCTGACCTATCTGAATAACGAGCCGCTGCCCGATCTGGAGACGCTGCCGCTGTACCGCGAGCGTTACGTGCTGCTGACCCCACGTGATGGCCCGTTTGGCGCCCGTCGGACGGTCACTTGGCAGGAGGCCGCCACGCTTCGGCTTTGTCTGTTAAACGGGGACATGCAGAATCGCCGGATTATCGACGGCGCTTTCCACCAGGCCGGCGCGGACCCGACACCGCGGGTGGATACCAATTCGATCGTCACCCTATGCGCACATATCCATCCGGGCGGCTGGTCCAGCGTTCTGCCGGCGGCGCTGCTCTCCACGATCGTCCAACCGGCAGGTGCCGTAGGTGTTCCGCTGGTCGAACCGGAACTGACCCCGACCGTCGGCTTCGTCACGCGACGCACCGAGCTCCCGTCGCGTCTGATCACCGCAGCTTGGTCTTGCGCGCGCGATTTGCCGCCACATACCCTGACGGGCCGGGACGATGAACTGCCGCTGGCACGGGTAGATAGCGCTGGCGTGACGGCTGATTAATAGCAAAAATCTATCAGACTATTGGATTATTCGTTTTGACGGGTGGCCGCCGTGCCGGTTCCGTTCTGGCGCTGCGAACGGCTGCCTGATCGCGCTCACATCACTAGCCGCGATCACGGGCTCTGGATGGCACGGGCAGTCAAGTGTCCGGGCCCGTAAGGCCTTGGGGAGGTTCACATCATGGCAGGGTTTCTCGACAAGGCGCGGATCGTCGCGCCTCGAACGTTCAACCGCTGGCTGATTCCGCCGGCAGCGCTGGCCATCCACCTGTCGATCGGCCAGGTCTATGCGTTCAGCGTGTTCAACGAGCCGATGACCCGGATCATCGGCATCGACCAATCCGCCCCAGGCGACTGGGAACTGACGACGCTGGGCTGGATTTTTTCCATCGCGATCGCCGTACTTGGTCTGACGGCCGCGTTCGGCGGACGCTGGCTGGAACGTGTCGGCCCGCGTAAAGGCATGGTCGTCGCGGCCACGGCTTGGGGCGGCGGCTTCCTGGTGGCTGCGCTAGGCTGCTGGTTGCATTCGATCTGGCTGGTCTACCTTGGCTACGGGGTGTTCGGCGGGATCGGGCTCGGGTTCGCCTACATCTCGCCGGTGAAGACGCTGATCCGCTGGTTCCCCGATCGGCCGGGCATGGCGACCGGCATGGCCATCATGGGCTTCGGCGGCGGTGCGATGATCGGCTCCCCGCTGGCGGTCGAACTGATGGACGTCTACGCCGGCCCGGACTCGGTCGGCGTCGGGGCGACCTTCGCCACGATGGGCGTGATCTACTTCGTCATGATGATGTTCGGTGCGCTGATCGTCCGGGTGCCGCACGACGACTGGCAGCCGGCCGGCTTCAAGCCGGAGCAGGCCAGCGGCAACCGGCTACAGACGCAAGGCCACGTGCACGTCGATCAGGCGCTGCGCACCCCGCAGTTCTGGCTGATCTGGGCTGTGCTGTGCCTGAACGTTACCGCGGGCATCGGCGTGCTCGGCCAGGCCTCGGTGATGAGCCAGGAGATGGTCGGCGTCTCCGCCAACGCCGCGGCCGGCTTCGTCGGCCTGCTCAGCATCTTCAACATGCTGGGGCGGTTTATCTGGTCCAGCACATCCGACTACATCGGGCGCAAGGCGACCTATTCGACCTTCTTCATCCTGGGCATCCTGCTCTATGCCGCCGTGCCCAGCATTGCCTCGGGCGGCGTGATCACGCTGTTCGTGCTTTGCTACCTGATCATCATCTCGATGTACGGCGGCGGCTTTGCGACGGTGCCAGCCTATCTGCGCGACCTGTTCGGGACCGCCCACGTCGGTGCCATTCACGGCCGGTTGCTGACGGCCTGGTCGGTGGCCGGCGTGCTCGGCCCGGTGTTGATCAACTACCTGCGCGAGTTCCAGCTCAACCAGGGCGTACCGCCGGCAGAGGCCTATTCGCTGACGATGTACATCATGGCCGGGCTGCTTGCCGTTGGCTTGCTGTGCAACCTGGCGATCCGGCCGATGGCGGACCGTCATCTGATGTCCGAGCGCGAACTGGCCGCCGCCGCAGAATAGCGAGGTTAAGACCATGGCACGCCCAAGCTATCAGGAGACTGACCCGATCGACCGCGAAGCCTCCGCCATTGCCGGGGAGGAGCACGTCGACCCGGCAACCGGCCGGCTGATCGGCGTCTGGGCGATCGTTTTGATCCCGTTGCTCTATGGGGTCTACAACACCATTCTGAAGGCATCGGCCCTGTTCTAGGGGCTGGTTCAGCAGCCCGCCGACCTTGCGCGCCGGGCGCGCGGGCTGCTGCGCCGTGCCCGACGGTAAGATCGCGGCGTCCCCAACGCC
This sequence comes from Rhodovibrio salinarum DSM 9154, assembly GCF_000515255.1. NCBI lineage: Bacteria > Pseudomonadati > Pseudomonadota > Alphaproteobacteria > Rhodospirillales > Rhodovibrionaceae > Rhodovibrio > Rhodovibrio salinarum. The sequence continues at coordinate 2,342,969 of NZ_KI911559.1, forward strand.
GTTCCGAACGAGCTGGACGCGCTCCGTGCGCGGTCCCACGTTCGTCGCGCACGTCAACGCAAGCCGAATTCACAAAAACATTGAGAGGGGGGCATTGTGCCCAGCGATATCGATATCGCCCGCGCTGCGGACATGCAGCCGATCAAGCGCGTTGCGGAAAAGCTCGACATCCCAGCGGACGCGATCCTGGAGTATGGACCCTACAAGGGGAAGGTGTCCTACGATTATCTGCGTTCGATCCAGAACCGTCCGCGCGGCAAGTTGATCCTGGTGACCGCGATCAATCCGACGCCGGCGGGCGAGGGTAAGACGACCACGACCGTGGGGCTGGGCGATGCGCTGAACCGGATCGGCAAGAGAACGGCGATCTGCCTGCGCGAGCCCTCGTTGGGCCCCTGTTTCGGCGTGAAGGGAGGGGCCGCCGGCGGTGGCCATGCCCAGGTCGTCCCGATGGAGGACATCAACCTGCACTTCACCGGCGACTTCCACGCGATCACCAGCGCACACAATCTGCTGGCCGCACTGATCGACAATCATATCCACTGGGGCAACACGCTGGGCTTCGACACCCGTCGGATCGCCTGGAAGCGCGTGATGGACATGAACGACCGCGCCCTGCGCGAGATCACGATCGCGCAAGGCGGCGTGGCCAACGGTTTCCCACGCGAGGACGGCTTCGACATCACCGTCGCCTCCGAGGTGATGGCGATTTTCTGTCTGGCAACCGACCTCAAGGACCTCGAAGACCGTCTGGCCAAGATCGTGGTCGGCTATACCCGCGAGCAGGAGCCGATCACGACTGGCGATCTGGGCGCCGAGAGTCCGATGGCCGTGCTGCTGCGCGATGCGCTGATGCCGAATATCGTGCAGACGCTGGAGAACAATCCGGCGTTCATCCACGGCGGACCGTTCGCCAACATCGCCCATGGCTGTAACAGTGTGATGGCGACGCAATCCGGCCTGCATCTGGCCGACTACACCGTGACCGAGGCCGGTTTTGGCGCCGATCTGGGGGCGGAGAAGTTCTTCAACATCAAGTGCCGCAAGGCCGGGCTGCAGCCAAACGCGGCCGTGATCGTCGCAACCGCCCGGGCGCTGAAGATGCACGGCGGCGTTGCGAAGGACCAGCTGGGCGAGGAGAACGTGGCCGCGATCCGCGCGGGGTGCGCCAACCTGACCCGTCACATCGCCAACGTGAAAGGTTTCGGCGTTCCGGTGGTTGTGGCGATCAACCGCTTCACCAGCGATACCGACGCCGAACTCGAGGAGATTCGAGCGCAGGCGGAGACGCAGGGCGTGCGTGCGGTGCTGTGCAGCCACTGGGCCGACGGGTCCGCCGGGACGCAGGAGCTTGCCGAGCACGTGGTCGCGCTCGCGGATGCCGGGACCGATGCCTTTCAGCCCCTATACGGCGACGACATGAGCCTGTGGGACAAGGCCCGGACGGTCGCGCAGGAGCTGTATGGCGCGGGCGACATCGACGCGGACTCGCAGGTACGGGCGCGCTTCCAGGAACTGCAGGATCAGGGCTACGGCAACTTCCCGATCTGTATGGCGAAGACGCAATATTCCTTTTCGACCGATCCGACCCAAATGGGGGCGCCATCCGGCCACACGGTGACCATCCGCGAGGTGCGGGTCTCGGCCGGGGCCGGCTTCCTGGTCGCAGTCACCGGAGAGATCCTAACCATGCCGGGTCTCCCCAGCCATCCGGCCGCAAACGACATCTACCTGGATCAAAACGGCTGGATCCAAGGGCTTTTCTAGGCGCGCGCTGGCGCCGATATGTCGGTCGATGCGTGCGCGCGTCGCTTGTTGATCGCATGATCTCCGCCGCACATGGTTGTGCGGCGGAGATTTATTTGATCGCAACGTCGCCGGGGGTGTTGCCTGCATGATGATCAGCCAGGTTCTTTTCGTTCACGCGCTGCACAAAAATTAAGCGGATCGTCGGTGTCCGGTGGCGGGTATCCGCACCCAAAAGCCCTCCGAAGGCGCGAAATCCAGGGATTGCACGTGCTTGGCACGCCGTTTGCTGAGAACGCGCTGCGTTCGCAGACGACGCTGGATAATGCGGAATCAACGAGGAGGGCCAGCCCGATGCGACTTCCCAAACGCCTGTTGGGCCTGACGGTGGGGGCGGCGCTCGCCCTGGCCGGCGGTCCCGTCGCCGCGCAGGACGGCGAGCCGATCAAGGTCGGCGTGCTGCATTCCCTGTCCGGCACGATGGCGATTTCCGAGACCACGCTGAAAGACACCGTCGAAATGATGGTGTCCGACCTCAACGAGAGTGGCGGCCTGCTGGGCCGCGAGGTCGAGACGGTCGTGGTCGACCCAGCTTCCGACTGGGACCTGTTCGCCGAGAAGGCGCGACAGCTGATCGAGGTCGAGGACGTCGACGTGGTGTTCGGCTGCTGGACGTCGGCCAGCCGCAAAGCGGTGCTGCCGGTGTTCGAGGAGCTGGACGGTCTGCTGTTCTACCCCGTGCAGTACGAGGGGCAGGAGGCATCCAAGAACATCTTCTACACCGGCGCGGCGCCGAACCAGCAGTCGATCCCCGCGACCAAGTACCTGCTGGATCAGGGGTTCGAGCGCTTCGCGTTGCTCGGGACCGACTACGTCTTCCCGCGCACCACCAACAAGATCCTGGATGCCTACCTAAACCAGAACGGCATCTCCGACGACGACATCATGGTGAACTACACGCCGTTCGGGCACTCCGACTGGCAGTCGATCATCAGCCGGGTGAAGTCGTTCGCCAATCAGGGTAAGCGCACCGCGATCATCTCCACGATCAACGGCGACGCCAACGTGCCGTTCTACAAGGAGTTGGCGAACCAGGGCGTGGACGCGCTGGACACGCCGGTCGTGGCCTTCTCGGTCGGCGAGCAGGAGCTCTCGGGCATCGATACCGACCCGCTGATCGGGCACTTGGCGGCCTGGAACTACTTCATGACCGTGGAGACGCCGGAGAACGACAAGTTCATCGCCAACTTCCGCGAGTTCACCGACGACGAGGACCGCGTCGTGAACGACCCCATGGAGGCGCACTATATCGGCTTCAACATGTGGGTGCAGGCGGTACGGCAGGCCGGGACGACGGATGTCGCGGCAGTCCGCAACGCGATGTACGGCCAGACGGTGCAGTCACTCTCCGGTTTCGAGGTGGCGATGAACGAGAACCATCACCTCTCCAAGCCGGTGATGATCGGCGAGATCGGTCCGGGCGGTCAGTTCAACATCGTCCAGAAGACCGACGAGGCGATCCCGGGCGATCCCTGGTCCGACTACCTGCCGGAAAGCGAGAACCTGACGGCCGACTGGACCTATCCCTGGGTCTGCGGCGGCTGTGAGGAGCCGACCTTCGCCGATGCCGGTCTGATCGGCGTCGACTAGGCGATCGAACGTCATCCGCGACCACGCCGGGCGGTCCCGCGCGCGCCCGCACCCCTGCGGACGCGAACTGGAGGGGCGGGCCGCCCGGCGCATCGCGGCTTTCGGCCGTCGGTTTCCATGCCGTTGGCTGCCGATCGCGGACGCTGCCGTGCAGTCCAAGTATCGGTTTTCCTGATCACTGACATTCCCGGACGGGGTGGGGCTGAATGACCGGATGTCAACGCGCATCGCGGGCGGGCTGGACGGCCTGCGCCGTACTGGCGCTCGGTCTGGTGCTGGCGCTGGCCGCAGGCATAAAGCCAGCCGTCGCGCAATCGGCCGACGACATGGCCTTCGCCGAGGCGGTTCAGACATTGGCCACCGGCGACCGGCCGGCGCGCGAGCAGGCGGTCGACCGGATCGTCGAGCTTGGCCATCCGCGCGCGGCGGCCGTGCTGTCGGCGCTGATGTATCGACGTTTGGGTGTGGTCGAGGGCTCGGACCGCGTGGTCCTGGAACCCGACGACGGCGGACCGGTGCAGGATGCCTTGACCGGCAAGCCGGTCGACAACCCGGACGCGCTCGAGATCGAGACGATCTACGCCAGCAACCAGATCCGCCGGAAGCTGCGTACCGCGATCAGCCAAGTACAGATTTTCGCCCAGGATCCCGATGCCCGGCTCGCGGCGACCCGCGACATCGTGCGCGATCCCTCGCCGGCGACGGCCGATCTGCTGCAACGCGCGCTGGAACGGGAGGAAGTGGCGCGCGTCGAGACCGCAATCCGCCTGGCGCTTGCCAAGGTCGAGCTGCTGGCCGGCGATACCGAGACACAATTGGCCGCGATCGAGCGGCTGTCCGGCAGCACGGCACCGGAGGTCCGCAGCCTGCTGTTGCAGCTGCTGCAGCGTGAGGACCTGCCGGAGGAGGTGCGTACCGCCGCCGACGAGGCCGCCGCCGCGATCGAGACGCGCTTGACGTTGATCGACTGGGGGCAGCGGGTGTTCCAGGGCATCTCGCTCGGCTCCGTGTTGCTGCTGGCGGCGGTCGGGCTGGCGATCACCTTCGGCGTGATGGGGGTGATCAACCTTGCCCACGGCGAGATGCTGATGCTGGGCGCCTACACGACCTTCGTCGTGCAGCAGACGGTCCTGTCGGTGGCCCCGGGGCTGAGCGAGCTGTCGGTGCTGATTGCGTTGCCGGCGGCTTTCCTGGTTGCGGGGGCCATGGGCGTGCTGCTGGAGCAGACGGTCGTGCGTCATCTCTACGGCCGGCCGCTGGAGACGCTGCTGGCCACCTTCGGAATCAGCCTGCTGCTGCAGCAGGGGGTACGCACGATCTTCGGCGCGCCCAACAAGGAGGTCTCCAACCCGAGCTGGATGTCCGGCAGCATCGATCTGATCGGCGGCGCGGTCCTGACCTACAACCGCATCTTCATCCTGATCTTCGCGCTGGCGGTGCTGGCGGCGCTGGCGCTGGTGCTCAAGCGCACCACCTTTGGTCTGTATGTGCGCGCGGTGACGCAGAACCGCAGCATGGCCCGTGCGATGGGCATCCCGAGCGGTCGGATCGACGCGCTGACCTTCGGGCTCGGCTCCGGGATCGCCGGGATCGGTGGTGTGGCGCTGTCGCAGATCACCAACGTCAGTCCCAACCTTGGCCAGTCGTTCATCGTCGACAGCTTCATGGTCGTCGTGTTCGGCGGGGTGGGAAGCCTGTGGGGCGTGCTTGGCGGCTCGATGGTGCTGGGCATCCTGAACAAGTTTTTGGAGCCTTATGCCGGGGCGATGCTGGGCAAGGTGATCGTCCTGATCCTGCTCATCCTATTCATTCAGTGGCGCCCGCGCGGCCTGTTCGCGCTCAAGGGCCGCGCGGGCGAGCAGTAGGAGACGCGCGATGACACTGAAACCTGCAAGCACGCGCCTGCCGGCTGCCGGCGTCGGTCGCCTACCTGGACGTGTGACGCGCGCGGATCTGGCGCTGCTCGCGCTGCTGCTGTTCGTCCTGTTCGGGGTGCCGGCCCTGAACCTGTTGCCGGACGGATCGGCGCTGCGGTTGCCGGACTACATGATCGGCGTGCTCGGCAAGTTCTGGTGTTTTGCCATGCTGGCGCTGGCGCACGGACTGTTGTGGGGTTACGCGGGGCCGCTCAGCCTCGGTCACGGCGCCTTCTTTGGCCTGGGTGGCTATTGCATGGGCATGTACCTGGCCCAGCAGAAGGCGATCAGCGCCGGCAACCAACTGCCGGAGTTCATGGTCTTCCTGAACTGGGACCACCTGCCGTGGTGGTGGACCGGTACGGAGCTGTTCCCGGTCGCCTTGCTGTTCATCCTGGGCGTACCGGGGCTGCTTGCCTTCGTGTTCGGCTATTTCACCTTCCGCAGCCGGATCTCCGGCGTCTACTTCTCGATCATCAGCCAGGCGATGGTGTTCGCCTTGATGTTGGCCTTCTCGCGCTCGGAACTCGGCTTCGGCGGCAAGACCGGCCTGACTAACTTCTCGCAAATCCTGGGCTTTTCGGTCGCCGATCAGGGCACGCGCATCGGCATCTACATGGTCACGGTGCTGGCCTTGGCGGGCAGCTATCTTCTGTGCCGCTGGATCGTCCGCTCCAAGCTGGGACAGGTCCTGATCGCGATCCGCGAGGCGGAGGAGCGGGTACGCTTCCTGGGCTATCCGGCCGACCGGGTGAAGCTGTTCGTGTTCGTTCTCTCGGCCATGATCGCCGGGCTGGGCGGCGCGCTTTACGTGCCCCAGGCCGGCATCATCAACCCCAGCGAGTTCGAGCCCGCGCAGTCGATCGAGGTCGCCGCCTGGGTCGCGGTCGGCGGCCGGGGCACGTTGGTCGGGCCGATCCTGGGCGCGCTCGGCGTCAATGCGGCGAAGAGCTGGTTGACTGGCGTCGCCCCGGAGCTGTGGCTGTTCTTCCTGGGCGCGCTGTTCATCGCGGTGACGCTGTTCCTGCCCAAGGGGCTGGCCGGCGTGTGGCCGCAAATCCGCGCGTCGCTCGCCAAGCAGCGGGGAGGCGGTCATGGCTGATGCACGCACCCTGGTCGACAAGGCCGCTGATAAGGCCGGTGCGCTGGTGGATGGCGCGCGCGGCCAGCCGACCGGAGCGGTCCCATTGCCGGCGGCTCGGGGCACGCTGCTCTACCTCGATGGCATCACGGTTTCGTTCGACGGCTTCAAGGCACTGGACACCCTGTCGCTGGTTGTCGATGAGGGCGAGCTGCGCACCATCATCGGTCCGAACGGTGCGGGCAAGACGACGATGATGGACGTGATCACCGGCAAGACCCGCCCGGACGTTGGCACCGCCCTGTTCGACGGCCGCCACGACCTGACCCAATTGCGCGAGGAGGCGACCGCCAATCTCGGTGTCGGGCGTAAGTTCCAGAAGCCGACGGTGTTCGAGCCACTGACGGTGTTCCAGAACCTCGAACTGGCGTTGAAGAGCGAGCGCGGCGTGCTCGCGACCCTGCGTTTTCGTCTGACCGGCCAGACCCGGGCGCGGATCGACGAGATCCTGGACGTTTGCGGGCTTGGCGATCTGCAGGATCGGGAAGCGGGGCAGCTCTCCCACGGGCAGAAGCAGTGGCTGGAAATCGGCATGCTGCTGATCCAGGATGCCCGGCTCTTGCTTTTGGACGAGCCGGTGGCTGGTATGACCGACGAGGAGACGGCCAAGACCGCCAAGCTGATCCACGACATCAAGGACCGCCACACCCTGATCGTGGTCGAACACGACATGGCCTTCGTGCGCGAATTGGGCGCGCGCACGACCGTCCTGCACCAGGGCACCGTGCTGACCGAGGGCAGTGTCGATGCCGTGCAGAACGATCCCAAGGTCATCGAAGTCTATCTCGGGAGGTAGTGGCGATGCTGCAGGCCCAGGGCCTCAACCTGCATTATGGGGCGAGCCATATCCTGCGCGACGTCGACCTCGCGGCCGAGCCGGGCAAGGTAACCTGCGTGATCGGCCGCAACGGCGTCGGCAAGACCTCGCTGATGCGCGCAATTTCCGGCCTGCACCCGACCAGCGGCGGGACACTGAAGTGGGGTGACACCGATCTCACCCGGCTGCCGCCGCACAAGCGTGCGCAGGCCGGCATCGGCTACGTGCCGCAGGAGCGCGAGATCTTTCCGCGCTTGAGCGTGCACGAGAACCTGCGTACCGGCCTCGCCGCCGCGAAGGGACGGGCGAGCGGGATCGACGAGAGCGTCTACGAGCTGTTCCCGGTGCTCAAGGACATGCTGCGCCGGCGCGGTGGCGACCTGTCAGGCGGGCAGCAGCAGCAGCTCGCGATCGCCCGCGCGCTGACAGCGCGGCCCGGCTGCCTGCTGCTCGACGAACCGACCGAAGGCATCCAGCCATCGATCATCAAGGACATCGCGGCCGTGATCGCCGAACTGGCGCGTCGCGGCGAAATGGCGATCGTGCTGGTCGAACAGTACTTCGACTTTGCCCGCGATCTGGCCGATCATTTCTACGTCATGGATCGGGGGCAGATCGTGTTGTCGGGCGCGAAGCGCGAACTGGAGGAGGCCGATGTGCGCCAGCACCTTACCGTTTGACCGCGCGCGTCTGGCGCCGTTCGAGGGTGGGGGCGCGCGTGCGTCCAGTGCGCTGGCCCGGTCGATCGGCGGGTGCCGGCTCACATTCGACGCGCCGGAGGGAACAACGCGGCTCAAGGCCCGGGACCAGCGGGCTCCCGCGCGCATTCTCACCCCGCGTGACCGGGCAACCGGGCTGGCGGGCGCCACCCTGGTGAACGAGGCCGGCGGGCTCGCCGGCGGCGACCGGCTCGACAACACGATCGAGGTCGGCCCCGATGCCCGCGCGGTGGTAACCACGCAGGCGGCGGAGAAAGTCTATCGCTCGACCGGCCCGGCGAGTGTGATCGCGACCGAACTGAGCGTCAGCGACGACGGCTGGTTGGAATGGTTGCCGCAGGAGACGATCCTGTTCGACCGCGCGCACCTGCGCCGCCTGACGACGGCCCGGGTCGCGCCGGAGGGCCGATTGCTGGCGGGCGAACTGCTGGTGCTGGGCCGCACCGCGCACGGCGAACGGGTGTCGGGCGCGCATCTGCTGGAGCGCTGGCGGGTCCACCGTGCCGACCGGCTGGTCTGGGCGGATGGGCTGCGGTTGGACCCGCCGAATGCCAGCCTGGATGCGCCGGCCGGTTTCGCCGGGCAGTTGGCGACGGCGACGCTCATCTACGCTGCGCCCGACGCGCCGGACCATCTGCACACCGCGCGTGAGGTGCTGACAGCGCACGCGCACGCTCGGACGACGGCTGGGGTGAGCGTGGTTGGCGGCCTGTTGCTGATCCGGGCGCTGGCGGCCGATGGGGCTGCGTTGCGGCGAACGGTCGCCGACGTCTGGAGCGACTTGCGACATACGCTGGCCGGCCTACCGGCTCGGGTGCCAGCCGCCTGGCATACCTGAACGGCCAGCAACGACGAGATTGGGAAGGGAGGCTGAAGGGCCATGCAACTGAGCCCGCGCGAGAAGGACAAACTGATGGTGGCCACCGCCGCCATGGTCGCCCGGCGCCGGCTGGAACGGGGGGTCAAGCTGAACTACCCCGAGGCGGTGGCGCTGATCACCGACTTCATCGTCGAGGGCGCGCGCGACGGACGCTCGGTCGCGGAACTCATGCGCGACGGCGGCGAGGTGCTGTCCCGCGAGCAGGTGATGGCGGGCGTGCCGGAGATGATCCCGGACGTGCAGGTCGAGGCGACCTTCCCGGACGGCACCAAGTTGGTGACCGTGCATGATCCGATCCGCTGACCCCGTGGTGTTGAGAGGAGTGCCGCTATGATCCCGGGCGAAATCGTCTGCGCCGAGGGCGACCTGGAGCTTAACGCCGGGCGCGAGACCAAGGAGCTGGAGGTCGCCAACACCGGTGACCGGCCGGTTCAGGTCGGCAGCCATTACCATTTCCACGAGGCGAACCCGGCGCTGTCGTTCGACCGCGCGGCCGCGCGCGGTTTCCGCCTCGACATTCCGGCCGGCAGCGCGATGCGCTTCGAGCCAGGCCAGAGCCGCACCGTTGCGCTGGTCGCCTATGGGGGCAACCGTCGGGTCGTCGGTTTCCGCGGCGACGTCGACGGGGACTTGTAGAAGCAGGAGCACGGCGTTTCGCCGCCAGCTGAACGACAGAGACAGCGAACGAAAGGCAGCCAAGCGATGGCCACCACGATCTCGCGCGACGCCTATGCGGACATGTTCGGGCCCACGGTGGGGGACAAGGTCCGGCTCGCCGACACGGAACTTTTCATCGAGGTCGAGGAGGACCGCACCGTCTACGGCGACGAGGTCAAGTTCGGCGGTGGCAAGGTGCTGCGCGATGGCATGGGCCAGGCGCAGGCGACCCGCGCCGAAGGCGCGATGGACACGGTGATCACCAACGCCCTGATCCTGGACCACTGGGGGGTGGTGAAGGCCGACGTCGGCCTGCGCGACGGCCGGATCGCGGCGATCGGCAAGGCGGGCAACCCGAACGTCCAGCCAGGCGTGGACATCGTGGTCGGCCCCGGGACCGAGGTGATCGCGGGCGAGGGCAAGATCCTGACCGCCGGCGGGCTCGACGTGCATATCCACTTCGTCTGCCCGCAGCAGGTCGAGGACGCGGTCGCCAGTGGGCTCACCACCATGATGGGCGGTGGCACGGGGCCGGCGGCCGGCACCAACGCGACCACATGCACGCCGGGCGGCTGGCACATCGGCCGGATGATGCAGGCGGCCGAGGGGCTGCCGGTCAACCTGGGCTTCTTCGCCAAGGGCAACTCCTCGCGGCCGGAGGCGCTTGCCGAACAGGTGCGCGCGGGCGCCTGCGCCATGAAGCTGCACGAAGACTGGGGCTCCACGCCCGCGGCGGTGGATACCTGCCTGTCGGTCGCCGATCAGCTGGACGTGCAGGTGCTGATCCACACCGACACGCTGAACGAGTCCGGCTTCATCGAGGACACGGTGGCGGCGATCCGCGGCCGCACCATCCACGCCTTTCACACCGAAGGGGCGGGGGGCGGCCACGCGCCCGACGTCATCAAGCTGTGCGGTGAGGCGAACGTCCTGCCAAGCTCGACCAACCCGACACGCCCCTTCACGGTGAACACGGTGGACGAGCATTTGGACATGCTGATGGTCTGCCACCACCTCGACCGGCGCATTCCCGAAGACGTCGCCTTCGCCGAGAGCCGGATCCGCAAGGAGACGATCGCCGCCGAGGATATCCTGCATGACCTGGGCGCCTTCTCGATCATGGCCTCCGACGCGCAGGCGATGGGCCGGGTCGGCGAGGTGATCACGCGCACCTGGCAGACCGCCGACAAGATGAAGCGCCAGCGCGGCAGTTTGCCGGGCGAGAAGGGCGACAACGACAACCTGCGCGCCCGGCGCTACGTCGCGAAGTACACGATCAATCCGGCGATCGCGCAGGGAATCTCCCAGTACGTCGGGTCGATCGAGCAGGGCAAGCTGGCCGATCTCGTCCTGTGGGATCCGGCGTTCTTCGGGGTTAAGCCGGCGATGGTGATCAAGTCCGGTTCGATCCTGTCGGTGCCGATGGGCGACCCGAACGCCTCCATCCCGACGCCGCAGCCGGTGCACTACCGGCCGATGTTCGCGGGTTACGGCCGGGCGATGACGCAAAGTGCGGTGACCTTCGTCTCCGGCGCCGCGCTCGACACCGGCGATCCGGCGGGCGAACTCGGTCTGTCGCGCCAGCTGCTGCCGGTCGCCAACACCCGCCGCCTGACCAAGGCGGATATGGTGCTGAACGACAAGACGCCTGACATGGAGGTCGATTCCGAGACCTACGAGGTCCGCGCGGATGACGAACTCCTGACCTGCGAACCCGCCGCCGAGTTGGCGTTGGCGCAGCGGTATTTCCTGTTTTAACAGAGCGTTATTCGACCATGCTCAACCATTATAAGAGCGATATGCGGTCGGTAGCCCGATGCACGGGAGCGTTCGCATGACCAGCGAACTGCCAAGGGCCACACGGGTCGTCGAGTCCGGCGGCTGGCCGGCGGATGCGGCAGTCGCGTCGCTCACGCTTGTCTATGCCGATCGGCATCTGCGGCGCCGACGCTTGAAGGCAGATGACGGCACGCGCCTGCTGCTCGACCTGCCGCGCGCGCGCCTGCTGGCCGAGGGTGACGGGCTGGCGCTCGAGGACGGGCGCTGGATCGCGGTGCGTGCGGCGGTCGAACCGGTGGTCGAGGCCCGCACAGGCGATCCGCAGGCCTTGGCACGGCTGGCGTGGCACGTTGGGAACCGACACACCGCTTGCCAGATCCTGCCGAACGCGTTGCGCGTGCTGGATGACAGCGTGCTGGCCGACATGCTGGCCGGGCAGGGTGCGGAGGTGGTGCATATCCGCGTGCCCTTTACGCCGGAGCCGGGGGCTTACGCCCACGGCCATAGCCACAGCCACGTCCGGGCCAACGACGTGGACCCGTTGGCCGACGGGCCGGAGGCGGCGCCGTGACGACCCCGGTCGGCATGAACGGTTTGAATCAGTCGGGTTTGCTGCGCCTGACGGCCTGGCTGTCGCAGGCTTACCCGGTTGGTGCCTACAGCTTCAGCCACGGTCTGGAGGCCGCGGGGGACGCCGGGCAGCTGGAAACCGCGGCCGCCTTGCGAAGCTGGCTGGAACGCCTGTTGCTCGACGGGGCCGGGGTCAGCGATGGCGCGTTCCTAGCGCACGCGCACGCAGCCGCCGCCGAGAGCGACGAGTCCGCGTTGCGCGCGGTGCATGAGCTGGCTTTGGCGTTTCAGCCCTCTGCCGAACTGATGCTGGAAACGCAGGCTCAAGGGCGTGCCTTTCTGCGCCAGACGCGCGCGGCCTGGCCGTGTGATGCGCTCGACCGGTTGGCGGCGATCAGCGATGGGCCGGTCGCCTATCCGGTGGCTGTCGGAAGTGCGGCGGCCGGGCATGGGGTGCCGTTGCCGGCGACGCTGACCGCTTACCTCGGTGCGTTCGCCGGGAACCTAGTGTCGGCGGCGCTGCGTATCCTCCCGATCGGCCAGAACGCCGGTCAGACCGTGCTTGCCGAACTGACGCCGACGCTGGAAGCCACCGCTGCCGCCGCGCAGGCGACGCCGCTGGAGGAGGTCGCCACGGCCGTCCCGATGGCGGAGCTGCTCTCTATCCATCACGAAACCCAGTACACGAGGTTGTTCCGTTCATGACCGCGCATCACGGACCGCTCAGGGTCGGCATCGGCGGGCCGGTCGGCTCCGGCAAGACCGCGCTCGTCGAGGCGCTGTGCCGGCAGCTGCAGCCGAGCTATTCGCTCGCCGTCGTCACCAACGATATCTACACCCAGGAGGACGCGCAGTTCCTGATGCGCTCGGGCGCGCTCGACAGCGCGCGCGTGCGCGGGGTGGAGACTGGCGGCTGCCCGCACACCGCGATCCGGGAGGATGCCTCGATCAACCTCGCCGCGATCGAGGAGCTGACCGGGGCCTATCCGGACTTGGACCTGATCCTGATCGAGAGCGGTGGCGACAATCTGGCCGCCACCTTCTCGCCCGAACTGGCCGACCTGACGCTTTACGTCATCGACGTCTCCGCTGGCGACAAGATCCCCCGCAAGGGGGGGCCGGGGATCACCCGCTCCGACCTTTTGATCATTAACAAGATCGACATCGCCGATCAGGTTGGCGCCGACCTCGACGTCATGGACCGGGACGCGCGCAAGATGCGCGGCGACCGGCCGTTCGTCTTCACCGATCTGCGCAGCGGTCAGGGGCTATCGACCGTCACGACCTTCCTGGTGACAGAAGGTGGATTGGATGCGTCCACGGCGGCTTGAAGTGTCTTCCATGATGTTCTTGCGCATCAGGTATGCGCTTGTTACATTTGTGCGGTGCAGCGCATCTAGGGTTCCGGCTGCTGCGGTGCGGCAGCGACAGGTCCGAGAGATGCAAGCGGCTGGTGTATCTGGACGGCGGCAAGCTTGTACGGCTCACCCTGGAGCAGGCGCGTACCCTAAGCGACGCGGAAGCGGGGCAGGCGTGAGCGCCGGCAACCGGCGGTCAGCCGTCGCGGTACTGGAAGCTGTACGCGTTGATGGCGGGTACGCCGCCGAGGTGGGCATAGAGGACACGCGAGCCAGTGGGGAAATGCCCCTGCCGGACCAGATCGATCAGGCCCTGCATCGATTTCCCCTCGTAGACCGGGTCCGTCATCATGCCTTCCGTTCTGGCGCACAGGCGGATGGCGTCGTTCGTTTCCTGCGACGGGATGCCGTAGCGGGGATAGGCGTAATCTTCCATGAGCACGACATCCTCGGCCTCGATCGCGTGGGATAGTCCGACCAGATCGCCCGTATTGCGGGCGATATCGAGTACCTGGTTGCGCGCTTGGTCCGGTGTTGCGGACGCGTCGATGCCGATCACCTGACGTTGGCGACCGTCGGCGGCGAAGCCAACCACCATGCCCGCGTGCGTGGAGCCGGTCACCGTGCACACAACGATGTAGTCGAACTGGATACCGAGTTTACGCTCTTGCGCGCGCACTTCTTCGGCGAAGCCGACGTAGCCAAGACCGCCCAGGCGGTGGACCGATGCGCCGGCCGGGATTGCGTACGGCGTGCCCCCGTTGGCCTTGACGTCCTCGATCGCCGCTTCCCAGCTTTCGCGGATGCCGATATCGAAGCCCCGGTTCCAAAGCTCCACGTCGGCGCCCATCAGCCGGCTCATCAGAATGTTGCCGACGCGGTCATAAACGGCGTCGGGATAGGGGACCCAATCCTCCTGAACCAAGCGGCACTTAAGCCCGAGCTTCGCGGCGACGGCCGCGACCTGTCGGGTGTGGTTGGATTGGATGCCGCCGATGCTCACCAGCGTGTCCGCGCCAGAGGCAAGGATGTCCGGAACGATGTACTCCAGCTTGCGCAGCTTGTTGCCGCCGAAGGCGAGCCCGGAATTGCAATCTTCGCGCTTGGCGTACAGCTCAACGTTTCCGCCCAGTTCCGCGCTCAGCCGGTTCAGGGGCTCGATCGGGCTCGGTCCGAAGGTCAACGGGTAGCGGTCGAAGGAATCCAGCATCTCGGTATTTCCCTGCGGTTTAAGGGGGGCGGACTTCTGGGCGGGTGCTGTCACGCAGAAGACGGTAATCGGATCGCGCAGCGAATGCCAAATCTCTGTGCTGGATCGAATGCCTTGCCTGTTACGCAAGACCCTTTTGCCGTCACGGCGGCTCCCGGATTCGGCAGGTTGAGGGTATATTGCAGTGCAGCATTAGGGCTGTTCAAAACCTGCAAGGAGGTCTGTGATGACCCGTAAGGCCCATATGTCTGAGACCTTCGTGAGCCGTCAGCCGACGCCCGTGGAAATCGCCCGGCACATTCGACGCGGCCGTCAGCAACGGGCGATCTTCGTCGCTTTCATGCTGCGGCGCGGCCTTAAGCACCTATCCAGGGCGGTTGACGGCTTGGTGCACGGTTTGACCCGGCGCATCGCACGCCGACCGCAGATTGCCCGCACCGGACACTAGGGTGGCTCGGGTAAGGTATCTTCGCTTTGCCCGTGAGCTCTCCCTGGCTTCGATGCAGGAGAGGACGATTAACGCTTAGGGCGCTCGCGCCTGCAGTGGATGCTTCTGGGTCGAAGCCAGGCACCTTGGCTGGTGCTATTCGTGCAGCCATGCTTTCCCATCTACGCGGTGTCGCGTAGGCTTGTTGCAGTGCAACAAGAGGGGGCTGCCATGGATCTGCCCAGCCAAATGATTCTGTTCGCGCGCGTCGTCGAGACCGGCAGCTTCTCGGCGGCCGCCCGGTCGCTCGGCCATACGCCATCGGCCGTGAGCCGGCAGATCGGGCATCTCGAAGACCAAATCGGATTGCGGCTGCTCCACCGGAGTCAGAACGGCATCGTTCTGACGGGCGAAGGCGAGGCGTTCCACGAACGCTGCCGCACCGTGGCCGAGGAGGTGCACGCCGCCGAGGAATTGCTCGCCGGCCTGGGCGAGGTGCGCGGCACGCTACGGGTGGTGTCGACGGTTGCCTTCGGCAAGGCCCAGCTTTTGCCGGTCCTGCCTGCGTTTCTGGAGGCCTATCCCGACCTGCGTATGGACCTTGAGCTGACGGATCGGCACGTCGATCTTGCGACGGATCAGGTCGACGTAGCGATTCGGTTCGGCGAGCAGATCGATGATCCCGATGCGATCACCCGGAAGCTGCTTCCGAACGAGCGTGTGATTTGTGCCGCCCCCTCCTACATCGAGCGCTATGGCCGGCCGGAGACGCCGGCGGACCTCGTGCATCACAACTGCCTTGGCCTGACGACCGTGTCGTCTTGGAACGACTGGGTGTTTGGCCCGGACAGCGAACAGACGTTGCACGTCGACGGCAACTTGCGGGCCAATAGCGCGGACGCGATCTACCACGCAGCGCTCGCGGGTCTGGGGGTTGCGCGCTTGTCGACCTATTTGATCGACAATGACCTGCAGTCGGGCCGGCTTGTTCGGCTTTTGCCGGATTACGTCCAGGAGGCCGGTAGCATTACGGCGATCTTTGCCAACCGACGTAACCTAGCGCCCAAAACTCGGGTATTCATCGATTACTTGGCTGAACGGTTCGTCGGGCGGGCAAATCCCCACACCTGGGAGGCGATGCCCGATACGAAAACACCCGTGAAACAGAAAACAACCTGAGGCTGCTGCTGCTTGGGTGCTTGCGACCCCTAAGCATTGTCCCATACGGCACATGGGGTTTGACTTAGAGACAAAGCGTGAATTGTTGCGGTGTGAGGGCACCTGTATCAGGGTCAATACAGCACGGCGATGACCGTCGTCGTGTTGTTAACGCGCTCTATGAGCGGTTACCTCCCCAGACTTTGGGCCACGCAGAGCATTCTGCGTGGCCCCGTTTTTTTTGACCAATGGGTCATAATCCACCGCGTCGGCCCGCGAAGCCCGAATCCCCGATCTTGATGGGGACGCTTCCGGGCACGCAGGGCTTACGTCGCGGTTGATTTCAGCGTCGCCATGTCGATGACGAAGCGATACTTCACGTCGCCGCGCTTCACCCGCTCATAGGCGTCGTTGATGTTGTTGATGTCGAGCATCTCGATATCGCAGGTGACGCCATGCTCGGCGCAGAAGTCGAGGACTTCCTGCGTCTCTGGCATCCCGCCGATCAACGAACCGGCCAGCACGCGCCGCTGGGTCACGAGGGCGCCGGCCTGCAGCGGGGGGTCCACAGGCTCGAGCAGGCCCACTAGAATGTGCGTGCCGTCGTAGGTCAGGGCCTGCAGATAGGGGTTCAGGTCGTGTTGGACCGGGACAGTATCCAGGATGAAGTCCAGCGTCCCAGCCGCGTTGGCCATCTGATCTTCATCGGTCGAGATCACGACGTGGTCAGCGCCCTGGCGGCGGGCCTCGCCGGCCTTGCTTTCGGAGCGGGTGAACATCGTGACCTCGGCGCCTAGGGCCTTGGCGAACTTGATGCCCATATGGCCAAGGCCGCCCATACCGACGACGCCAACCTTGTGGCCCGGTTTGACGCCATAGTGGCGCAGCGGGGAGTAGGTGGTGATGCCGGCACATAGCAGCGGTGCGGCCTGTGCCATATCGAGCTGATCGGGTACACGCACGACGAAACGGTCGCTGACGACGATGCTGTCGGAGTAGCCGCCGAAGGTGACCGATCCGTCATGGCGGTCGTGCCCGTTGTAGGTCACCACAGGGCCTTCCTGGCAGTACTGCTCCAGCCCTTGCTCGCAAGCGGAACACTCGCGGCAGGAATCGACCATGCAGCCGACGCCGACACGATCGCCGGGCTGGAAGTTGCTGACCGAGCTGCCAACCGCGGTCACCCGACCGACGATTTCGTGGCCTGGCACGACCGGGTAGATCGTGCCGCCCCAGTCGTTCTGCACGAAGTGGATATCGGTGTGGCAGACGCCGCAGTAGTCGATCTCGATCGCGACGTCATCGGCTCGCAGGTCGCGGCGCTCGAAGTTGATCGGCGCCAGGCCAGACTCAGGCGACCGCGCGGCATAGCCGTGGGCTTCGCTCATCGCAGAAGTCTCCTTGCTTGGTTTCGTTGGCGGACGGTTGTCGCCAGATAGACAGATGGCTCCGTCTGCTGCGCTGCACCATGGCGGATCGTGGCGAAGGTTTGCCAAATTCTGCAAGAAAGACCGTGACAGATGGCCTGGCGGATCGGATAAGCTGACCGAAAATCCGCAACCCACATTCGGATGGGGCAGCAGGAGGTGGCATGGAGCGCGTGCAACATCCCCGGACCAGGCCGGCGGCCAGCGATCTGGCGGACCTGATCGCGCCACTGGTGCGGGCAGACGGTTACGCCGACACCTCACTCGACGGCGTCCGGCTGATGGCCAGCCATCGGCCGATTCCGCGCACGCCGTTGCTCTACGAACCCAGTATCATCGTCGTGGCGCAGGGCGGAAAGCTTGGCTACCTGGGCGAGCGGACGATTCGTTACGGGCCTGGGACCTATCTGGTGCAGACGTTGCCGTTGCCGTTTGAATGCGAAACGCGCGCCTCGTCCGATGCACCGCTGCTCGGCGTATCGGTGCGGATCGACCCGGCGATGCTGAATGAACTGGCGTCGGCGGGCGGGCCGGTTGACGAGTCGCAAGATCAGGCAATGCTGTCGCCGATGGCCGCGGTGACAATGAGCGAGGAGATGCACGGGGCCGTCGCGCGGCTGCTGCGGGCGCTGCACGACCCGGTGGAGGCCCGAGCCATGGGCGAAGCCCGCATTCGCGACGTGATCTTCGCGGCGCTCCAGGGCGCCCAAGGGCCCGCGTTACGGGCGCTGGTGTTCGGCGAAGGTAACTATGCACGCATCGTGCAGGCGCTGTCGTTCATGCACGAGGCCTACAATCGCGATCTGTCGGTGGAGGCGCTGGCAGGCCGGGCCTACATGAGCGTGTCCTCTTTCCATCACCACTTCCGGGCGGTCGCGGGCACGACGCCGCTACAGTACTTGAAGAAGTTGCGCCTGATCAAAGCACGTCTGCTGCTGTGCCAGGACGGGCAGACAGTGCATCGCGCCGCTGGGGCGGTGGGCTACCGTAGCGTTCCCCAGTTCAGCCGCGACTACAAACGGACCTTTGGCATGCCGCCCTCGCGCGAACGGCAGGAGCCGGAAATCGTTGAGGCCGCCTCATAAGGGAAGGCGCCGATCGGCATGATTACGTCGGCTGTTGGGCGCCGGCTCCCTCACGTTCGTGACGGTAGAACATGCGGGCCATCAGGACCGCGAGGACGAGCGTCAGAAGCGCAGTTCCACTGGCTTCGATCATGGCGACTGCGTCCGATAGATCGAAGATCATCCGGCCCAACGACCAGACGAAGCCGAACAGGCAGGTGAAGATCTCGACCGAGATGGCGATGGTGGCGGACCAGACGGCGAGGTGGATTTCGCCGTTGGCGCGAGGCGTCGCCGTTTGGGCATTGGGCATTGGGTGTCTTCCTGATCAATAGCGTCATCAATGACAAAAACGGTCGCCGATGGGTGGCGCGGCCGTGGAACGCACTAGTTTTGGCTTTCGTCTTGCACCTCCGGTGCAGAAGCCCAGTCCCGGGCATCGACCGACCAGCTTTTGATCCCGTGATCGCTCAAGAACCGACCTGCGGCATCAAGCTGGGTAAAGGCCAAGGGAT
The DNA here is from genome assembly GCF_000515255.1 of Rhodovibrio salinarum DSM 9154. NCBI lineage: Bacteria > Pseudomonadati > Pseudomonadota > Alphaproteobacteria > Rhodospirillales > Rhodovibrionaceae > Rhodovibrio > Rhodovibrio salinarum. Next base: position 2,362,003 of record NZ_KI911559.1, read on the forward strand.
ACTGGTCGGGCGTACAGACGAGACAACCGCCGTGGCCAACCCTGACACGGATATACCAATGGCAACGTACCGCCTCCACGACCACGGCCTGGAGAGCGCCGGCACGGGCCAAAGTCTTGAGATCCTGGGGGCGGACCACGACGGTGTCCTCATTGAGTTAGGCAGGGATGACGGGTCTCCGGCTCAGCTCGCCGCGGACCAGAGATTGCACCATCCGTTCGGCGAGATCTTGCCGGCAACGATCTGGCAGCTTCCCATCTCTTCGCCGGATTCTGGTTGAATGAAGAAATTGCAGTTAGCGCACTTGCTGTTCTGTTTTGGTTCTTCCTGATACTGAACAGATTGCTTCGGTGCCTTCTGGGCCCGTGCCGGCTTGCTGCGCGCCAGGACCACTGCGCCGCCGAGCGCCGCGAGCGCTGTGCCGGCAGTACTTAAGAATTTACGGCGGCTGGTCGGAATCTCTTTTTTCATTGTCTTCACTCCTCATATGCAAACTGTTTGTCTTATTGCTGGGGCGGCGAAGCCGCCGTGTTCCGGCATATGCCGGAAGATCGGCCCTAAGCATGGCGGGCAAGGCACGGCTACCGGCGGCCATGTCTTAGGGAAATCCGGTCAAGAGGTATTGGAGACTGCTCACCACGCGTCCGAGCGTCCCGACCTCCTCGACTCGCTTGCTGGCAAAGAGAGGAATCTGCCGTGCGTCTCGGCCGGGCACCTCGATTTCCAGTGTGGCTAATTGTGTATCGCGGTCGACAGGGGCCGGGATGGGGGACTCGTAGCGCACCCGCACCATGAGCTCGTCCAGCCGTTCAGTGGGCACTACGGCCCAGACGGGCTGGCGGCTGACCAGCGGGATGCTGGCTTGCGCGCCCATCCAAACCGACGCGCGGTCAACGGTTTCGCCTACCGCGAACAGTCTCAGCGACTTGAACGTGCGGAAGGCCCAGGAGATCAGGCGTGCACTCTCCCGGCCACGCCCTTCGGGGCGCTTAAGGCCGTTGACCACCGTGATGACCCGGCGTCCATTGCGCTCGGCCGAAGCGGTCAGGCCATAGCCGGCGTTGCGCGTATAGCCGGTCTTCAGTCCGTCGACGCCCTGCAGTTTGCCCAGCAGTGGGTTCCGGTTGGCCTGTCGGATACCGTTCCAGGTGAAGCTCCGCTGGGAGAAGAAACGGTGATAATAGTCCGGAAAGCGTTGGATGATCGCGCGCGCTAATCGGGCCAGACCGAGCGCGCTGGTCCGGTGCTTGGGGTTCGGCCAGCCGTTAGCGTTGGCGAAATGCGTCCCCGGCATGTTGAGCCGCTTGGCGGCAGCGTTCATTAGATCGGTGAAGGCGGCTTCGCTGCCGGCCACCCCTTCGGCGAGTACGATCGCGGCGTCGTTGCCAGACTGCACCAGCATGCCCTGCAGCAGGTTTTCGACCGAGACCTCCTTGCCGACTTCGACGAACATCTTGGAGCCACCCTTGCGCCAAGCCTTTTCGGAGACGCGGAAGGTGTCCTGCATCGTCAACTCACCGGCGCTCAACCGGTCGAAGACGACGTAGGCGGTCATCAACTTGGTCATCGAAGCCGGCGGCATCGGCCGGCGCGCGTGCTTGGCGAACAGCACCGTGCCGGTCGCGTAGTCCAGTACAACCGCCTCACGCGCATTCGTTTCGATTGCCCGGGCCGGGCCGGGCACAGCGGCAAGGGTCAGCGCGGCCAGGGCAAGCGCCGCGATCCGTACGACCAGGCGTTGGCACATCCCCTAGAGCACCGCACCGGTCTTGAGCAACGCGACCACGATCAGCAACGGGACGGTCGAGAACAACAGGGCGAGCGGCCACTCGACCTTGCCGAACACCTTGGTTGGGTTGCGGTTCTCGTCCTCGAGCATACCTTTTCGATCCTTCCCTTCGATGCACGGCGCACGCGGTCCCCGTCGGCTCGAAACCGACCGGGACCGCGTGGTCAGCCGGGATCCTCAGCGCCGCCCGGCATAGCCGGTATTCCCAACAACAAACTTTTGCAGAGCGGACCGGTGGTGTTGCGTTACGATTTGTTCATCCGGCGGCAAGACAGAAGCGGTGTGCCTAGGCGCGCCAAAAAGCGGGGGTGAACAGAACGAACAGGGTGAACACCTCGAGCCGGCCGATCAGCATGCCGGCGGCGAGCAGCCATTTCACCGTGTCGGGGAGGTCTGCGAAGTTGCCCGCCGGGCCGATCCGTTCGCCCAGCCCCGGTCCGACGTTGGCGATCGCCGTGGCGGCACCGCTGAGGGCGGTCGTGAAATCCATACCGAAGAAGCCAAGTGCGAGCGCCAGAATCCCAAAGGTACCGATGAAGAAGGTAAAGAAAGCGATCACGCCGGTGGTGACGTCGTCGCTCAGCGGCACCGAGCGATAGGTCAGGGGGTAGATGCGGTGGGGAGTCTGCAGTCCAGCCATCAGCCGGGAGACCATGCGCACCAGGATCTCGAACCGGAAGATCTTGATCCCGCCGGCGGTCGATCCGGTGCAGCCGCCAACGAAGGTCAGCACGAAGAAAAGTGCCACCGCGAAGCCGCCCCACTGGCCGTAATCGGCAACGGCGTAGCCGGTCGTGGTCGCCACAGACACGACGTTGAAGGCGGCAAGCCGTACCGCATCCATGCCGCTCGCCTGACCGGAGGCGGAAAGCCAGAGCGCTAGTCCCGCCACGATCGCGGCCAGCACGGCCAGGAAGACGCGCACCTGACTGTCGCGGAACAGGCTGTCGGGCCGGCGCTGGAGCGTGCGGACATAAAGTGCGAATGGCAGGCTGCCGGCCAGCATGAACACCGTCGCGATCCAGTGGACTGCCGGTTCCCGCCAGGTGCCGAGCGACCCGTCGGAGGTCGAATAGCCGCCGGTCGCGACCGTTGTCATGGCATGATTGATGGCGTCGAACCCGCTCATGCCGGCGGCGATATAGGCCAAGGTGCAGGCCGCGGTAAGTGCGAGGTAGACCGAGCCGATCGCTGTGGCAATTTGGCCTGGGCGCGGCAGAACCTTGTCCGAACGGTCGGAGGACTCGGTGTGGAACAACTGCATCCCCCCGACCCGCAGGAAGGGGAGGATCGCCATCCCCAGCACGATGATGCCGATCCCGCCCATCCATTGCAGCAGCGAGCGCCAGAGCAGAAGGCCGGGCGGCATGGTGTCGAGGCCGGTCAGTACCGTCGATCCGGTCGTGGTCAGCCCCGACATCGCTTCGAACAGGGCATCGGTGTAGCTCAGCCCGAGCGAGGAGAAGCTGAGCGGCAGGGCCGCGAACACGGCGGTCGCGATCCAGGCCGTGGCGGTTAGGACGAATGCCTGTCGCACTCCGATCTCGAGCGGTCCGCCGCGTGTCGTAAGTCCGCCCATGCCGGCCACCGACAACGTCACCGCAGCGGCGACCAGGAAGCTGTGCCAGTCCGGGTTGCCATAGGCGAGATCAACCGCCGCAGGGATCAGCATCGCCACGGACAAGCTTGCCAGAAGCAGGCTGATCAGAAACCCGACGGGTTGGAGACGTGGCATCCAGGCGGTCCAGAAGTTGGTATACGAAGCGGGAAGCCGCCGCTTGGAGGCGGTCGGAGACCCGCTGGGTCAGGAAGGGGTGTGAAGCATGCGCACGGCGATGTCGCTTCCCGTGCGGTTATCTTGCGTTAGCAGCTTGCCGCAGGTCAGCCCTTGTCGGCTTGCAGAAGATAGTGCTCGTGTTCCAGCTTATCCTGTCAGCAATGAAGAAAATTTAATGGCATGGGCGGCCTTGATAGCGCTGGCGCTGAAAGCCTCGTCTTGCAGTGGAAGCAGCTTAATCTGACGGTTGAGATGCGTCCGCAACAAGAGGAGTTCGTGATGCCAAGACGCTACGAAATCAAGGACGCGGATACGGGGGACACCGTGATGCAAGGAGACTCCTTGCGACAGGTGCTGACCAAGTGGTCGCAAGAGCACAGTGACCGGCCCGAGCGCAACCTACAACTCTGCAAGGATGGGAACAGAATCGTCATCCACCACGGCACGGTCGTGAACAAGGATCAGCTGAGCGACGAGGAGCTTCGGCTAATTTCGAACGAACACGATACATTGGTGCTGTAGCAGAGGGGCCGCCCAGTCAGGTTTTGTTCAGGCTGGCGTCGGTTCCGGTTGCGCCATGTTAGCCGGTCCCACGGCTGCCGCCTCTTGAATTCCCGCATGTGAGCCGTGTCCACGGTTCGCGTGCGGGTGAAATCAGTCTAGTGTACTGTGGCGATATCTCGGCGGCTGGCGCCGCTTACCTATATCGTTCCAGAGAACGGTCGATTGCGGCCGTTTCTCGAGGTCAGAGTGTTCGAGAATGCGCATACTTGTCATTGAAGATGACGCCGAGGCGGCCAGTTATCTGGCGAAGGGCCTGCGTGAGAGCGGTTACGCCGTCGATGTCGCCGACGAGGGATCTGACGGACTGTTTCTGGCCGCTAACGAGTCGTTCGATGCCATGATCATCGACCGGATGCTGCCGACGATCGATGGGCTGTCGATCGTGCAGTCGCTCCGGCAGAACGGCAACGACTGTCCGATCATGCTGTTGACCGCCGTCACCAAGGTGGACGAACGGGTGCGGGGGCTGCGCAGCGGGGCGGACGACTACCTGCCGAAACCCTTTGCCTTCTCGGAACTGCTCGCAAGACTGGAGGCGCTGCTGCGCCGTGGACAGGCGGCACCGGCCGAGACGATGTTGCGTGTCGGAGAGCTGCAGATGGACCTGCTGGCACGTACCGTGCATCGCGATGGCCGGGCGATCGATCTGCAACCGCGCGAGTTCCGTATCCTCGAATACCTGATGCGCCATGCCGACCAGGTGGTGACCCGCACGATGCTGCTGGAGCACGTCTGGAACTACCATTTCGATCCGCAGACCAACGTGATCGACGTTCACATCAGCCGGCTACGCCGTAAGCTCGATAAGGATTTCGATACGCCGTTGCTCCATACCATCCGCGGCGCGGGGTACTGTTTACGTGCGCCTCAATCGGCTGCTTCGTAGCTCCACCTTTCGGCTCACCCTGATCTACTTCCTGCTGTTCGGTCTGTCATCGGCCGGGCTGTTGGCGTTCGTCTATCTGACGACCGTTCAGGTCATCACGCACCAGACGGATGAAACGATCCGGGCGGAAGCGCTTGGCTTGGTCGAGCAGTATGAAGACGGCGGGTTGCCCGGCCTGGAACGGATCGTCACAGACCGCAGCCGATCAGGCATTGGGGAGATCGGCATCTATCTGCTGGCAGATGAGCAATATCAGCGTGTTGCGGGCAATCTTCCCCAGTGGCCGGAACAGGCGCGCGGGGTGGCGGACTGGTACCAGTTTCCCATCCAGGGGCTACATGGCGGCGGACACATGCAGGTGGCCCGGGCGCGCACCTACACCCTCAGCGACGATTATCACCTGCTGGTCGGCCGCGACATGACCGAACGCAGCGAATTCCGTACCTTGATCTCGGAGGCGCTGCTCGGTGCCCTTGGGCTGACAGTGATGTTCGGCGGCGCCGGCGGATTGTTCATGAGCCGTTGGCTGCTCGGCCGGATCGATCGGGTGAACCGGACCAGCCAGCAGATTCTGGAAGGCGATCTTAGCCACCGTGTGCCGCTTGACGGCAGTGACGACGAGTTCGACCGCTTGGCCGGCAACCTGAACCGCATGCTGGACCAGATCGAACAGCTGATCGCCAGCATGCGCTCGGTCAGCGACAACATCGCGCATGACCTGCGCACTCCGATCTCGCGCCTGCGTAGTCGACTTGAGGTCACGCTGCTGTCCGACCGTGATACCGAGGCGTATCGCGATGCGATCCAGGACGCGATCGGTGAGGCGGATCAAATTCTGAACACCTTCAACGCGCTGCTGGACATCGCGCTCGCGGAATCTGGCGCGCTGCGCGATCAGTTCGAGCAGGTCGATCTGACCGCGGTCGTCGACGATGTGGTGGATTTGTACGAGCCGCTGGCCGAGGAATTGGATGTCACCCTGTCCAAGCGGACGGCGTCTGATGTGTGGATCGACGGCAATGCCCATCTGCTGTCGCAGGCACTCGCCAATCTGATCGATAACGCGATCAAGTATACGCCCAGTGGCGGCGTGATCGTCGTGACCAACCAACAGCACGACGGCAAGGTCGATTTGTGCGTGAGCGATAGCGGTCCAGGCATTCCAGCGGACAAGCGTGCGGAGGTCCTGAAGCGCTTCTCGCGTCTTGAGCACAGCCGTAGCGCGGCTGGCAGTGGCCTGGGGCTCAGCCTGGTCGCAGCGGTGGCCCGGCTGCACGAGGCCGAGATCGAGCTGTCGGATAATGCGCCCGGGTTGGTCGTGCGCCTGCGGTTCGGCTGAGAGCGGAGGGGGCCGACGGCCCATAGGAAGGGGCCGCCGGCCAGACGAGAGCAGATCGCCTTGCTTCTTCAGCCCCTGTGCCGCCGTGGCATCTTTGGGGGACCATGCCCGCCGGGCACGTGGGGCTGCATGCTGACGACGGGACGTCGGGAGACCGTCGGAAACCGCGTCAAACTGCGTCGCGGACCGGGTCAGAAGCGTCGGCGGCGCAGGCGCAGGCGGCTGGACACGGGCACCACGTCCTTACGGGCGTGGGACCACCGCACACTACGCTCACCCGACGGTTCTCCGGGTACAAGCCGGCTGGGCAAGAGCCCGGGTGCCTTACACAGTGCCCGAACCCTGTCCTGACCGGCCCGTCCCGCCGTCAGCGCCTCCATATTTACCGAGCAGGCGGTTAAGTCGTTCTGCACGGCGCATGAAGGTTTATTCATACCGGCGTCTTTCGTGCGGGCCTCATCCCTGAAAGTGCCGCAGCACCTCGTGCCCGACATCGTCCAGGGAGATCACGCCACGTACGTCGTGAGTGCGTGGCACGCCCTCGGTGTCGATCACCAGTGCCAGACGCGCAGCCCCACGACCCAATCGACGCATCACGTCGTGCAGGATGTCGTCCGGACGGGCCAGCACGAAGGCCTCCGCCGGCAGGTCATGTCCGCGGGAATCCTTGGTGCGGCCGTAGCCGTGGTGATGCCCCTGACTATGATCGACATAGGCAGACGCGCTGCCATGTTGCGCCACGTCATAGACCGCGTGGGACGGGAGCACGCCAGCGATGTGGTCGCCCTCGTGCAGGATCACGAAAGCGGGGTAGGGGTCCATTTCGTCCAGCGTGTCGGAGGCTGTCTTGGCATCCATGTCCGCTGGCAAGAACGCCAGATGTGTTTCCATCACCTCGTGGGCATGGCGGACCAGGAACATGTTGGTGTGGCGTTCCTTGGGTATGTAGCGTCCGCGTGCGGCGAGCTTGATGGTGTAGATGTTCTCCGGCGACAGCACGCGGCGCACGCCGATTGCCAACGCTGTGGCGACGATCATCGGGACGATGATGTTGTAGTCCCGCGTCATCTCGAAAATCATCACGATCGCGGTCATCGCCGCGCCTGTGGCCCCGCCGACAACGCCGGACATACCAACCATCGCGAATTCGGGGATGGTAAAGCCAGCTTCAGGGAATAGCTGCGTCAGACCGGCACCCATTAGGCCGCCCAGGGTGCTGCCAAGGAAGAGTGACGGCGAAAAGATCCCGCCGGACGCGCCAGAGCCCAGACTGATCGTCGTGGCCAGCAGCTTGCCGACGAACAGCAGCATCAGCAGGCCGATCGTCGTGAAGTGGCCGTCCAGGATGCCCTGGATCGTGGCGTAGCCGACGCCCTCGACGAAATAATGACCGTAGACCTGCGAGAAGGTGTACATCATGACGCCCACCAGGCCCATGCCGAGGGCATGCTGGATGTAGGGATTAACCGGCAGCCGCGGGAACTGCTCTTCCAACACGGCGAGCAGTCGGACGAACACGAACGATCCGAGCCCGCAGGCCAGGCCGAGCATGACGAAGCCGCCCAAGCGCATCCAGTTGAGCGGTTCCACATCCGGCATCGAGGCGAGCGAGACAACGAAGGCCGGTTCGATGCCGAAGAACAGGCGCCCGACATAGGTGGCGGTGCCGGTCGCCAGAACGACTGGCAGGAAAGTCCGGCTCGAGACTTCCGGCATCATCAGCTCGATGGCGAACATCACCCCGCCCAGCGGTGTGTTGAAGGTCGCGGCGATGCCTGCGCCCGCGCCGCAGGCGATCAGCGTGACCCGTTGCCAGGCGGCCAGGCCGATGGCCTGGGCGAAACTGGAGCCGAACGACGAGCCGATCTGGATGATCGGTCCCTCGCGCCCGACGGCGGCACCGGAGCCGATCGATAGAGCGGACGCGAGCGATTTCACCACCGCCACGACCGGGCGAATTTTGCCTTCCTTGTAGTAGATCGCGTCCATCACCTCGGGCACGCCGTGGCCGCGCGCCTCGGGGGCGAAGGTATTAACCAGGAACACCACGCCCATACCGCCGATCACAGGGGCCAGAATAATCCAGGGGCCCCAAGCGCCGACCGGCGTCATCGCCGCGCTGTCCTCAAAAACCGATAGCTCGCCGAGAAAGAACCAGTTATGGATCAACGCGATTAGAAGACGAAAAAAGATTGCGCCAACACCGGTTACGACGCCGACAAGGACAGCAATCAGCGATAAGGTTACGAGATTTACCTGAGACTGTTTTGTTTTCATGAGGGCTGGTTAAATTTTCGTCATGTCAGTTGATGACTGTTGATTTGGGAACGAGATAGCCGTCAAAGCTAGGACTGGCGGCGCTGCGAACCCGAACGGATACCGCGCACAGATGCATTTCAGTGGACTCCATCAACTTCTCTCCCGCCGCACCTTGTTGTGGACGGCGGTGCTGTTCGGTCTGTGCGCGGTTTACCTGGGCGTTCTCGTGTACGAACAGCACCGCGCCGAACAGCGGTTGAGCCGGATGCGTGACAGTGATCCCGCGACCTATCTGGATACGATCCGGGGCCGCGAGAGCTTTGCCGAGTTCATGCGCGATGTTGCCGAGATTCGGGGTTACCGGACCTGGCGTCCCCGCGTGCCGGAATTCCTTGCCGGGCGCTGGGCGTTGTTCCGCGCCGAGCAACGCGTCGGCCCGGAGTTCGTTCCTGCGCCCTGCCATCCTTCCGTGCTGTTCGAAGACGGCGGGGTGCATGTCTATGCCGGAAGCGAACGCCGCTATGGCGCGCGGTATCGTATCCAGGACGGCGACGTCATGGTCGAACTTGACGGCAAATCCGCGCTGCGGGTTCACGTCGTCGGCCTCGAGCGGCGAATTCGCAATCTGAGTCTGGAGCTTCCGGAGGACGGACTGCGCTACGCGTATCGTTGCGGATAGCCCCGACCTTCGGCGGGCTGGCCGATCCGTCGGGTTGATCTGTTGGGATGGCATGCGTGCTCCGGATCGTCCGGCAGACTGAAACGCGCGACCGAAAAAAGCACATCACCCCTGATTCAGAGGTGTTACAAATTCTTCATCCGGTTCGGATGCCGGGCGTCAGCGCGCTTTGCGGGCAACGAAGAACACCGCCACACCCGCGTATCCGAGCAACAGCAGCATGCGTAGCAGCTTTGCCGTGCTCGTCTGGAAGCCGAGCCAGTGGGCACCGGCCCCGATTCCGCCGGCGATTAGCCCAACAGCCAGCAGCAAGAGTACGAACCGCCCGATACGCCGCGCCAATGCGGCAAGCGCCCGGACGATCGGGCGCAGCCGCGCGAGCGACACGTCGACCGTGGCTTTGTCGTCGAGGTCAGCTCGCATCGCTATGGAAGACCGCTGCCAGGAAGAGCGAGAGGACCGTTACCAGTGCCAGTACGGCCGCTACACGCGGGTCGACGAACTTGAGGGCGCCCGCGGTGGGCAGGCCGAGAAGAAGCCACTTCCAGGACAAGAGTATTACCTCGCAAACGATGGAGCTGTCCGGAGGCTGCGCCGCGGCAGCGCGGTCCGGTCTTCAATGGGCCGGCGACCCTGGGAGGTCAGCGGGCCGCCGGCCCGACCCAAGAGCAGGGTGAAACCGCTGCGGGCCAGGGTGGCTCACAGCGGTTCCATCCCGAGGGGCAGACGATGCACCCGGCGCGAAGCCGAGCGTTTGCGAGGCTATCGATCCAAAGCCTACGGTCGGCTAAAGGCAGGCTGAATTCGCGTTCATCTCACGCCACGATGAAGCTACCGGCGAGGCCGAGCAGGAAGCCGCCGACCGCCCCCAACGGCGGGGCCCAATGCCGGTCGAGGCGGACCTGCGGGGCGATGTCCTGGAAGGTCAGGTAAAGGATGCCGCCCGCAGCGAACAGCATGATCATGGATAACGCGTATGGGTGTGCTTCCAGCACGGTCATGCCGATCCAGGCTGCCGCGGGACCGAGCGGCACCAGCAGCACGAACGCGGCGATCAGCATTGCGGGATTATGTCGACGCGTGGCCTGCAGTTCGCGGTAGGCGTTGAATCCCTCGGGCAGGTTTTGCAGTCCGATCAGCAGGGCCAGCAGTACCCCGGCTTGGCTGCGTTGCGCCAGCATCGCGCCCATGGCGAGCGCTTCCGGCACGAAGTCCAGCAGCATCGCCATCAACTGCGCCGCCGCACCGCCGCGGCGTTCGATCGCCCGGTCGGCTATGAAGGCGATAATACCCCCTGCGGCGAAAGCTGCCAGGCACGCCCAGGGCGGTAGATCCCGGACCCCTTCGGGCACGAGCACGAGCGCGATCGCAGCCAGCAAGACCCCGCCCCCGAAAGCGATCACGCTGTGCCGGAATTCTGCTTCCAGCCAATCGGACTGAAGGCGCTCACGCACGGCCGCCAGCGCGCCCAGCGGCATCGCGGCTCCGGCGATCGTTGCAAACAGTAGCGCCTGCTCCAGGTTGGTCACCCCTGCGGTCTCCCTCGCGAGTGTACGGCTCTACATGCCCTACGGCGCGCGACGGCCCGTCGTCCAGCCTCCGGTCGCTGCCCACGATCGTGCGCGGCCAGGCGGAGCCGCACCAAAAGCATCCGGATCGCATAGAACGCAAGGCTGGCGTGAGAAAAGTGCAAACGCTGTTTACCGTCCAGACCCTTGCAAAGCGGTTGGTGGCCGTCAGACTGCGGGCAGTGTGATTTCCATCGAGGGATCGGTACACCGAATGCGCATGCCGAAGATACTCGCCCTCCTGATCGTTTGCGCCGGCCTTGTCGGGGGTGGTTATTGGGCGTGGTCGACCTATTGGCCGGCGGCGAAATCCGACTCGCTGACGCTTTATGGCAACGTTGATATTCGCCAGGTCGATCTGGCGTTCAACGCCGAAGGCAAGATCGCCGAGGTCTTGGTAGAGGAAGGCGATACGGTCGCGGCGGACCAGTTGCTCGCTCGCTTGGATGGCGCGATGTACGACGACCTCGTCGCCGCTGCCGAGGCACGGGTTGCGAAGAGCGAAGCGCAACTGGACGAACTGCATGCGGGCACGCGGCAGGAAGAGATCGCGCGCGCCCGGGCGGCGGTCCAGCAGGCCGAGGCGCGGGTGCAGGAGACCGAGTCCACTTTGGCGCGCCGGCGCAAGCTGCTGGCAACCGACAACGTCTCGGAGCAGGCGTTCGACGAAGCCCAGCGCGCCTACGATGAAGCCAAGGCGGTTCTGGCGCAGAACCGGGCGGAGTTGGAGCTTGCAGTAAAGGGACCGCGTACTGAGAAGATCCGCGCCGCCGAGGCGCAGCTGGCGTTCGACCGGGCGACCTTGCGCCTGGCCCGGGAGCGGCAGGATAAAACCAGTCTGCTTGCGCCGACCTCAGGCACGATTTTGACCCGTATCCGCGAGCCGGGCGCCACGGTAGGGCCGACCACACCCGTATTGACCCTGGCGGTACGTCGGCCGGTACGGGTGCGCACCTACGTCGGCGAGATGAACCTTGGCCGGATCGAGCCCGGTATGGCCGTGACGGTCACGACCGACAGCTTCCCGGACAAACGCTACCAGGGGCGGATCGGCTATATCTCGCCAACTGCGGAATTTACGCCCAAGAGCGTCGAGACTCCCGAGCTGCGTACGGATCTCGTCTATCGGGTGCGTGTGCTCGTCGACGCGCCGGACGAGGGCTTGCGCCAGGGCATGCCGGTGACGGTGCATGTCGACGCTGAGGGCGCGGGCCGGCCGGGCGACGCATGAGTGCTGCTGCGCTCTCGGTCGATGGCCTTGAGAAGCGCTTCGGTCAGCGCGGCGATCCAGCGCTTGCCGCGCTGACAGCGCAGGCGAAGACCGGGCAGATTACCGGGGTGATCGGCCCCGACGGCGCGGGCAAGACCACTTTGATGCGTCTCCTCGCGGGCCTTCTAAGCCCGAGTTCGGGGACGATCCGGATCGCGGGTACGGCGCATCCGACCCCGCTCGGTACCTTGGGCTATATGCCCCAGCAGTTTGGCCTCTACACCGACTTGAGCGTGCAGCAGAACCTCGATCTCTACGCTGATCTGCAAGGCGTTCAGAAACAGGCGCGGGCCGAGCGGTTCGACCAGCTCTTATCTTTCACCGGTTTGGGGCCGTTTACCGACCGGTTGGCGGGCCAGCTATCCGGTGGCATGAAGCAGAAGCTGGGGCTTGCCTGTGTGTTAATACGTCGCCCTAAGGTTCTGCTGCTCGACGAGCCCAGCGTCGGCGTCGATCCGCTGTCGCGCCGCGAGCTGTGGGACATGGTGCGCGCAGTTGCCCAAGACGGCATGGCGGTAATGTGGTCGACCGCCTATCTGGACGAGGCCGAGCGTTGCGACGACGTCTGGATCCTGGATCACGGGCAGCTCATCGCACGCGGTCCGCCAGATGATTTCCTGGCCGAGGTACAGGGGCGGTGTTGGCGGGTTGCGTTACCCGAACGGGGCCGCCGGGAGGTGCAGGCGCGCGCGCTGCGGGCGCCTGGCGTGCTCGATTCCCAGATCCAGGGGCGCACGCTGCGTCTGCTATTGGCCGCGGGTGCTGAGCCCCCGACAACAGCCGATCTGGGGGCGGTCGGCGCGCCCGAGCTGGTCACGCCGCGTTTTGAGGATGCCTTCGTCGCGCGGCTGCGGGCGCAGGCCGGCGACGATCACCCGCCGGGGACCCCAAAGGTTCCGGAAACCGCCGCCGCATTCGTGGGCGACGGTCCGGTCATCGCCGCACGGGATCTGGTCAAGCGCTTCGGTGACTTCACGGCCGTTGACCGTGTTTCCTTCGAGGTTGCCGCCGGCGAAATCTTTGGCCTGCTCGGCCCCAATGGCGCCGGCAAGTCGACGACCTTCCGCATGCTGTGCGGTCTATTGGCCGCCAGCGACGGGCAGGCGCGGGTTGCGGGCTACGACCTGGGACATGCCCGCGCGGCCGCACGGGCCAAGCTGGGCTACATGAGCCAGCGCTTCTCCCTCTACGGCGATCTGTCGGTGCGGCAGAACCTCGCGTTCTTTGCCGGCGTCTATGGCCTTGCAGGCCGGACCGCCCGACGGGCGATCGCGGATGCGCTTGAAAGCTTCGCGTTAGAGCCGCTGAGCACGACCAATGCGGGCGCATTGCCGCTTGGCTACAAGCAGCGCCTTGCTTTGGCCTGTGCTGTGATGCATCGGCCGGCGATCCTGTTTCTGGATGAGCCGACCAGCGGTGTCGACCCGCTGACCCGGCGCGAATTCTGGGCCCGGATCGCCGCGATGGCGGAGCAGGGCGTAACGGTCCTGGTCACCTCGCACTTTCTGGACGAGGCCGAGTATTGCGACCGGCTCGCCATCATGTACCAGGGCCGCCTGATCGCAACCGGAACGCCCGATCATCTGAAGGAAACGTACGCGGGCAGCCGCGAGGCCAGCCTGGACGATGCCTTTGTCGCCCTGGTTCAAGCGCAATCGCGTGGGCAGGCGGGGGGCGGCACATGACCGGCGCGGCTGGGCGCATCTGGGGGCTGGTTCGGAAGGAGGCTTGGCAGATTCTGCGCGATCCCTCGTCGGTTGCGATCGCGTTCGTGCTGCCAGTGGTCTTGCTGTTCCTGTTCGGCTACGGCGTCTCGCTGGATGCCCGCCGTGTGCCCCTTGCCGTTGTGATGGAAGAGCAAACGCCAGCGGCGAATGACTTTCTGGCCTCGCTGACGAACTCGTCCTATTTCGTGCCCACGGTCGTGCACCAACGCCCGGCGGCGAACCGCGCACTGCTCGCCGGGCGGGTCGATGGCATCGTCGTCCTGCGTCAGGACTTCGCCGAACGCCTGCATGGGCCGGCTTCGGCGGCGATCCAGGTGATCGTCGATGGGGTCAATCCGAACCGTGGGCGCATTCTCCAGGGCTATCTGCAAGGCGCTTGGGAGAACTGGCTGCGCCAGCGCCGGCTGGAAGACCCCGCGGAGCCGAAAAGCACGCTCCGGCTGCAAAGCCGCGTCTGGTACAATCCGGGCGTCGATAGCCGCGACTTCATCGTGCCCGGATTGGTCGCGATCATCATGACGTTGATCGGTGCGCTGCTGACCGCGCTGGTGATGGCGCGGGAGTGGGAGCGCGGGACGATGGAAGCGCTGTTTGCCACGCCCGTGCGGCCCGGCGAGGTCGTGCTGGGCAAGCTGCTGCCCTATTTCGTGCTTGGTATGGGCGGCATGGCGCTCTCGGTCGCCATGGCGGTCTGGCTGTTCGAGGTGCCGTTGCGTGGGTCGTTGGGTCTATTGATCCTGACGTCCGCCGTCTTCATGGCGAACGCGCTTGGCATGGGGCTGTTCATCTCGACCCTGACACGCAGTCAGTTCGTCGCCGCCCAGGCCGCGATCATGGCGACCATGCTGCCGGCGATCATGCTTTCGGGCTTCATCTTCGACATCTCCGCGATGCCGGGTTGGGTGCAGGCGATCACCTACCTGGTCTCCGCGCGCTATTTCGTGTCGATCCTGCAGACCCTGTTCCTGGTCGGGAACGTTTGGCCGCTGATCTGGCCGAACCTGGCTGCGCTTGCCGGCTTTGCGGTGCTTCTGATCGGAATTGCCGTGCTGCGCACCCGCAAGAGTCTGGAGTAGCGGCGATGTGGGGACGGCTCGCTGCGCTTGTTGTGAAGGAATTCCGGGCGATCTGGCGGGACCGCCGCAGCCGCGCGGTCCTGATCTTGCCGCCGCTGGTGCAATTGCTGATCTTCGCTTATGCGGCGACCTTCGACGTCGACAATGCGCGGCTGGCGATCCTGAACCAGGATATGAGTGCGGAGTCCCGGGATCTGGTCGCGCGTTTCACCGCCTCCGATGGCTTCCGCCCGGTCGCGCGTCTGGACCATGTTGACGAGATCGCCCCGACGATCGACGAGAAAAGGGCGCTTGCCGTGCTGCACATCGGTCCCGATTTCGCCGCGGACCTGAAGGGCAGTGGGGCGGCCGAGGTACAGCTGATCCTAGACGGCCGGCGGGCCAATTCCGCGCTCGTGGTCCTTGGTTACGCGGATGAGATCGTTGCGGGGTTCGTCCGTGACCAGGGTGAAACCGCAGGGGCCGCTGGCCCGCCGGCGACGCTGGTCAGCCGGGCATGGTTCAACCCGAACCTGAAAAGTCAGTGGTTCATCGTGCCTGGGCTAGTCGGAACCCTGACGTTGGTGGTCACGATGGTCGTGGCCGGGTTGTCCGTCGCCCGGGAGCGGGAACTCGGCACCTATGAGCAGCTCATGGTCACGCCGCTTCGACCGGTCGAGGTGCTGATCGGCAAGATGGTCCCCGCGCTTTTGATCGGCCTGTTCGAGGGCGCGGCGATCACAGCGATCGCGATCTACTGGTTCCAGGTCCCGTTCCGCGGAGACCTAGCCTTACTCGCGCTCGCGCTTGTCCTGTTCCTGATCTCATCGGTCAGCGTCGGATTGATGATCTCGGCCTATGCGCGTACCCAGCAGCAAGCGATCGTGGGCGCGTTCCTGTTCCTGATGCCGGCCATCATTCTGTCCGGGTTCGCGACCCCGATCGACAACATGCCGACGTTCGTCCAGTTGCTGACCTACGCCGATCCGCTGCGCTACATGCTGGTGATCTTGCGCGGACTGTTCCTGCGGGATCTGCCGGTGGAACTCGTCCTGCAACAGCTTTGGCCGATGCTGGTGATCGCGGTGGTGACCGGTGTGGTCGCGGTCTGGCTGTTTCGCAAGCGCGTCCAGTAAGCTGCTTTAAAGCACGCCTCAGCAGTTGGCTGTCCGGACAGAGTCGGGTTGCTGGCTTCACGGTGCTGTCAGAACGGGCCCGCGCCAGCCAGCAACCGGCCAGCGCGGGCATTTCTTGAAGATGGCCTTAGACAGTGCCGGCGAGCAGAAGCAGTCCGGCACAGGATGCGGCGGCGCCGGTCACGCGCATGAGTTTGGCGCCCGAGTCGAACCGGGCCAGAGCATACCCGGCCAGCAAGCCCGCGCCGTGCAGCAGGGCCGTCGCGAGAACGAAACCAAGCCCATAGGTGATCCCGGAAGCGGCCACGGGCATCTCCGCCCCGTGCGCATGCCCGTGGAAAACGGCAAACACGCCGACGACAGCGATGGCGAGGATGGATGGCAAGGCCCGGCCACTGGCGACGATGGCGCCCAGCACCACCACGGAGAGGACGATCGCGAGCTCGACGAGCGGCAGCGTAATCGCCGCGGCGCCGAGCACACCGCCAACCACCATCATACCGACGAAACTAGCCGGCACGGCCCAAGTGGCGCGACCTCCCATGTGGAAAGCCAGCAGGCCGACCGTCACCATTGCAAGAACGTGATCCAATCCACCGATCGGGTGCAGGAAGCCGGTTGTAAAGCCGCCCGTGGTCATCGCCCCAGTGTGCGCAGTTGCGCTGGAGGCGGTCAGGACGGTTGCGAGAAAAGCGAGTAGAAATCTCATAAAGTCTCCTTTCGGCGCCCACCGCGCCGTTGGTCTGAGGTCGGTCGTTTGAGTGCGGTCGGTCTCCTGGCTGAGGATGTTGCCGCGCTCGCCTTCCCAGCACGATGCCAGTGGCCTGATGAGCGTGGTTTCGTCCAACACAGTGGCGGGGGCCACACCGGACTTGCACCGGTTTCCCGTTCGCAGGGTGCGAATACCGCGTGGAAGAGGGTACCGACCGTTAATGACTTCGAGCAAGCATCCCGACCGATTTTTCGCTCGGGCGGATCAACTCTGATTCGGGCTATATCGCCTATTCGAAAGACGCACGCGGGTAAGTGTGGTCGCGGCAGTGGTGTTCTGATTGTTGCCACGCAACTGAGCTCTTGTACCTGCGCCAGCCGGCCCAAACCTACACCGGGTAAGATAGATGCACGGTGATGAAGAGGAGCGGTCCGGTGCCCACGCACAACCGCGATATCGCGGCGAAGTTCGACGAACTGGCGGATTTGCTCGAAATTCAAGGCGCCAACGTTTTCCGGGTGCGCGCCTACCGCAACGGCGCCCGGACCCTCCGCGATCTGCCGCACAGCGTCGTCCAGCTATTGCGTGACGGCACGGATTTGACGGAGTTACCCGGGATCGGCGCGGATTTGGCGCAGAAGACCCGCGAGATCGTCGAGACCGGCGAACTCAGCGACTTACAGGAAATCGTTCAGGACGTCCCGGAAAGCCTGATCGATGTGATGGGTATTGCCGGTCTCGGGCCTAAGCGGGTCAAGACGCTCTACGAAGCGCTTGGCGTGCGGGACCTGGCCGGTCTGAAGAAAGCGACTGAGTCCGGTGAAATTCAAGACCTCTCCGGGTTTGGTAAGAAGACCGAGCAGAACATTCTGGAGGAGCTGGCGACCCGTGGAAGTGGTGAGAAACGGTTCCGGCGCCGGGATGCCGAGGAGCTTGCCGAACCGTTGATCGAAATGCTGCGGCAGATCGACGGCGTCGACCAGGCGATCATTGCCGGCAGTTACCGGCGCCGGAAGGAGACGGTCGGCGATCTCGACATCCTGCTGAGCTGTTCGGACGCCGGCCCGGTGATGGACCGTTTCGTCGCTTACGACGACGTCCAGCGCGTGCTCTCGCACGGACAGACACGGGCGAGCGTGGTGCTTAAGGGTGGCCTGCAGGTCGATCTGCGGGCGGTTGCGCGGGAAAGCTATGGCGCCGCGCTGCACTACTTCACCGGCAGCCAGGCGCACAATATCAGGGTTCGCCAACTGGGCCAGCAGCGCGGCCTAAAGGTCAACGAATACGGCGTTTTTGAAGGCGAGACGCGGGTTGCCGGCAGGCGCGAGGTCGAGGTGTTCGAGGCCGTCGGTCTGCCCGAGATCGTGCCCGAGCTGCGCGAGGATCGCGGCGAGATCGAGGCGGCGCAGACTGACAAACTGCCCGATCTTGTCACGCTCGACGACATCTGCGGCAACCTCCACAGCCATACCGACTGGTCCGACGGAGCGGGCACGCTGGAGGAGATGGCCCAGGCGGCGAAAGCGCGTGGCTTGAGCTACCTGGCGATCACCGACCATTCCAAGGCGGTACGGGTTGCCGGCGGCCTGGACGCCGACCGGCTGGCCCGGCAGATCGACGCGATCGACGACCTGAACGAGTCGCTCGACGGTATCACCCTGTTGAAGGGGATCGAGGTCGACATTCTGGAGGACGGGACGCTCGATCTGCCGGACGCGGTCCTCGCGCGCCTTGATTTGACCGTCTGTTCGATCCACAGCCGGATGAACCTGTCTGGCGATAAGCAGACGACCCGGGTGCTCAAGGCGATGGAGAACCCGAACTTTACCATCCTGGGCCATCCCACCGGCCGGTTGCTGGGCGAACGGGCAGGCTACCAGCTCGACATGGAGCAGGTGATCGCCCAGGCCTCCCAGGGTGGCCACGTGCTGGAGATCAATGCCCAGCCGGCGCGCCTCGACCTGGACGATACGCACGCCAAGATGGCGCGTGAGGCCGGGGTGAAACTGTCGATCGCCACCGATGCGCACGCCGGTACGCACCTCGACCTGATGCGCTTCGGTGTGGATCAGGCCCGGCGCGGCTGGGTGACGGCTGACGACGTAATCAACACGCGGGACCTACAAGGGCTTCGGAAGCTTCTGCGCGGCTAACCGCCCAGCTATCCAAACCGAGAGGAGCGAGAGAACGCGGTATGCCCGAACTGCCGGACGTTGAAGCGAACGCGATAGAGCTGCGCGCACACGCCCTGGACCGTGAAATCGCACGGGTCGCCCTGCACGATCCGCAGCGCCTGCGCGGCAGCAACCCGGCGGATCTGGAAGCAGCGCTGACCGGTTATGCGTTCGAGGCCGTAGCACGCCACGGTAAGATGCTGTTTGTGAAGGTTTCTTGTGGTTGGCACCTGGTCGTGCACTTCGGCATGACCGGCCATCTGACGCGGCTCGATGATGGCGCGCGCGAGCCGGCGCACTGCCGTCTGCATCTGCTCTTTCGTGACGGCGGCGGGCTGGCCTTCACCGACCAGCGCCGTCTGGGCTGGGTCGAGTTGACCGACGATCCGGCGCACTACCTGCGCAGCCAGGATCTTGGTCCGGACGTGCTTGCGCTTGAGGCCGAGACGTTCGCCCGGCGGATCGGCGGCAAGCGGGGCCAGCTCAAGACCGCGCTGATGGATCAGAGCGTGGTCGCTGGTCTTGGGAACGTTTGGGCGGATGAAGTGCTGTTCCAGACTGGCCTGCGCCCGGACGTCAAGGCGCACGAGCAGAAACCGGAGGTGCTGCGCACGCTGCACGCCACTATCCGCAAGGTGTTGCCCGTCGCCGCCGAGCACGGCGCCGATCTGGCCCGGCTGCCCGCCAGCTTTCTGACGCCCCAGCGCGGGCAGGAACACCCGACGTGTCCCAACTGCGGCCACGCGCTGGAGACGCCGAAGATCGCCGGACGCACCGCCTACCTCTGTCCGGTGTGTCAGGCTTCGCGGTAGCCGACTGTCGCTGGCTGCCCGCTAAAAACCGAACAACGCTGGCAGGCCGGTCGTGATCGAAGGCACCAGGATGATCACGGCGAGCGCGACCAGGGCAGTCACCACGAACGGCCAGATCGTGCGGAACAGGTCTTCCAGCGGCACCCGTCCGACGGCGGAGACGATGTAGACGCATGCGCCCATCGGCGGGGTGATCAGCGCGATCGTGATGTTGAGCGTCATCACGATGCCGAAGTGAAAGGGATCGATCCCGGCAGCTGTCGCGACCGGCGCGAACACCGGGGTAAGCAGCACCAGCGCAGCGATCTCCTCCATGAACATGCCGATCACGAAGGTGATTGCGCTCAGGATCACCAACACCAGCAGCGGGCTGTGCGCGAATTCCAGGACGAAGCTGGCGAACGCTTGCGGCACTTGGTTGAATGACAGCAGCCAGCCGATCACCGCCGCTGCACCGATGATCAGGAAGATCGCGCTGGAAAGGCGCGCCGTCTCGGCGACGGAAGCGGCCAGGGCGCGTATGGTGAGCTGCCGGGTCAGTAGCAAGCCGGCGATCACGACGTAGGCCACGGCGAGCGCACCGGACTCGGTCGGGGTCACCACGCCCCAGATGATGCCGCCCAGGATGATCACCGGCGCGATCAGGGCTGGGAGCGCGTAGACCACGGCACGGCCGAGCGCGGCCATAGAGAAGCGTTCGCCGGTGGGCTGGAACCCATTGCGTTTGGCGTGCAGCCAGTTGAGCCCGATAAACGCGATGCCGAGCACCAGTCCCGGGATGATCCCGGCCACGAACAGGCCGCCGATCGAGGTGCCGGTCATCGTGCCGTACAGGATCATGAAGATCGACGGCGGGATGATCGGGCCGATCAGCGAGCTTCCCGCCGTCAGTCCGGCGGCGTAGGAGCGGGTAAAGCCGTCCTTCTCCATCGCCGGGATCAGGATCGAGCCAAGCGCGCTGGAATCCGCGGCCGCGGAGCCGTTGACGCCCGCGAACAGGATGCTCGCGACGACGTTGACGTACCCCAGTCCGCCGCGCAGGAAGCCGACGACCGCCCGGCACAGCACCAGCAGCCGGTCGGTTAGGCCAGCATGGTTCATCAACGTGCCGGCCAGCACGAAGAAGGGGATCGCCATCAGCGTGAAGACGTCGATCCCGCCGAAATACTGCTGGATCATCAGCCGCAGCATCGAGGGATCGCCGATCCACGCAAACCCGGTCAATCCAGCCGCCAGCAGCGAGACGAACAACGGCGCGCCGACCACCATCAGCACGATGAACACACCCAGCATGGCCCAGGTCACGGCACGACCTCCGTGTCGTTGCGGCCGGCCGGGCCGGCTAGCAGGATCAAGAGGTACTGCAGCACCATCAGGCCCATGCCGGCTGGGATCGATGCCGTGGGGACGCTGCGCGAGACGTTCATGGCAAGCGTGGTCATGGCCGAGACCTTCTGGGCATAGTAGGCGCCCATCACCGTCATGAAGATGAGGATGGCGAGCACCACGAGGCGCCGGAACGTCTGCACGACGACGGCGACTCTGGGCGGCAGCCGGTCGACGACGATGCGGATCTGCATGTGTTCGCCGCGCCTGAGCGCCGCGGCGCCGGCCAGCAGGACGGACCAGATCAGCGCATAGCGCGCCAGCTCTTCCGTCCAGATCGGGGAAACGTCAAAGCCGTAGCGCGCGACAACGGCGAACACGATCACGCCGACGTTGAGGGTGAGGCAAAGGCCGGCCGCCCAGGCGCTGACGTGTTCGACGCCACGCGCCCAGACGGCTGCCTTGCGTTGGAGGGAGTGAGTCATGCGGAGCTAGTGATGCGCTCAGGAACCGTCGGAAGCCATCTCGTTGGCTTTGGTCGCGCTTTCCTTGGCGAGGTCGATCCACTTCTGATCGATCTTCTCCGCCAGCCACTTGTTGTAGGCCGGCTGGCCCTGCTCCCGGAACGCCTGCATCTCCTCCTCGTTCGGGTGGTAGACCTCCATCCCGTTTTCCTTGAGGAAGTCGACGCGCTCCTGGACCTTTGCCTCGACCCAGATGCGGTTGATGACGTTGGCCTCGTGCGCGGCCGTGCGGATCGCCTCCCGCTGCGCGTCCGGCAACTGGTCCATCCAGGCCCCGTTCACCAGCAGGAACTGCATCGAGTACTGGATATTGGCCATCGTCAGGTACTTCTGCACTTCCTGCAGGCTGCCGATGATGATGTACATTGGCGGGTTCATCTGCCCGTCGGCGACGCCGGTCTTAAGCGCCGTGTAGACCTCGGTCCAGGGAATGGGCGCACCGGACGCGCCGAATGCCTGGTAGAGCGCCACCTGGCTCTGATCCATGGCGCGGAACTTCAGGCCTTCGAAGTCCTCCGGGGAATGGATCGGACGCTCGGAGTTGGTGAACGCGAGGAACCCGCCTTCCTCCACGGCTTCCAGCAGCTCGGCACCGGTGCGCTCGCGGAAGGCTTCCGTTGCCTGCTCCCAGTAGGCGCTGTCCTCGTAAAAGTGGTGCGCCGCTTCGAACGACTTGAACATGAACGGGGCGTTGCCGGCGAAGATTTCCGGGAAGACGGATTGCATGCCGGCGAGCGAGGCGACGTTGATCACGGGCCCGCTCATCACCTGCTCCATACGGGCGGATTCCTTGCCGAGC
Source organism: Rhodovibrio salinarum DSM 9154 (assembly GCF_000515255.1). Taxonomy (NCBI): domain Bacteria; kingdom Pseudomonadati; phylum Pseudomonadota; class Alphaproteobacteria; order Rhodospirillales; family Rhodovibrionaceae; genus Rhodovibrio; species Rhodovibrio salinarum. The sequence continues at coordinate 2,384,399 of NZ_KI911559.1, forward strand.
TGGCTGTTAGGGTATAGCTCGACCTCGATCGCGCCCCCGGTGCGCAGCTTGACGAGTTCCTTGAAATTGCTCGCGAAGCGGTGCACCGCGTTCTTGGTTGTTTCGGGCGGGCCGTTATAGGACATCTTGATCGTCATCGTGTCCTGCGCCGCCGCGGCGTTGCCGCCGATCGCTCCGATCGCCACGAGCGCGGCCGTGAGCCCGGCCACGACATGCCGGCGTTTCAGCACCCTTGTCATTCGAAGCCTCCCTGGTTGGTGTCAGGGCTTGAAACGAGCCGAAAGCCGATGAGGGTGTCAACTCTTCTTGTGTTTGTTTCGATAAAGAAATGCATGGTCGTCAGTCGTGAACAGAGTGGGTGTTACCAACACTTTGGTTTGGGCTGGGACTCGGACCATTCGAGTGTCGGTTGTGTCGGAAAAGACTGGCAGTCTGCAGTAACCTCGCATGGGGATAGGGGTTTAAATAGATCGGTGATTTTGATCCACGCGTAACACGACCCCCCGGTTTTGGCGGATGACGACCTGCACCGATCTGAATGCCTGATAGACACGCATCACGGTTACGCTGCGGCAGTTGACGCAACTGCACTGCATTCGCACTATCGCCGGGCGGGCGAGGAGGCGTGATGATCTCAGGTTGGTGTCGTGGGTTGGTCCGGCTGGCATGCGCGTGCGGCCTCGTCGGTAGTTTGGGCGCGAGCCCGCACCTAGCTTCAGCGGGGGCGGACACCACGATCTACAAAACGCAGCAACACGACGTGCGGCTAGTTACGGTCGCCGACGGGCTCAACGCGCCTTGGAGTCTGTGCTTCCTGCCGGACGGGCGCATGCTGGTCAGCGAGCAGGTCGGCCGCCTACGCCTCGTTCAGCCGGACGGCACGTTGGGGGCGCCGATCGGCGGCTTGCCGGATCTGTACGTGTTCAACCAGGGCGGGCTGCTCGACGTTGCCGTGGCCCCGGATTTCGCGCAGACGCAGCGGATCTATTTCACCTTCAGCGAGCCGGGAGAAAGCTTCGTCGGGACCGCTGTGGCGCGAGCCCGTCTGGACCTGCAGGCGCGTCGCCTGCGCGACGTGGAGGTGATCTTTCGCCAGCGGCCCAAGCTGCCGGGTAACCGTCACTTCGGCGCGCGCATCGTGTTCGGGCCGCAAGGCAACATCTTCGCGACGCTGGGCGATCGGGGCGAGCGTGGCCGGGTGCAGGACCTGTCCAACACCCTGGGGAGCGTGGTGCGGGTACGTCCAGACGGCCAGATACCAGCCGATAACCCCTTCGTCGACCAGGTCGGCCGGGTGCCGGCTCTTTGGAGCTATGGCCATCGCAACCCACAGGGGGCCGCCATCCATCCGCGCACCGGCGACCTTTGGATCGTCGAACACGGGCCCACCGGTGGGGACGAACTCAACCTCGTGAAGCCGGGGCACAACTATGGCTGGCCGACCGTCACGCATGGCGTCGACCGGGACGGCAGTCCGATCGGGGTGGGGAAGCACGCGCCTGGCATGACGCCGCCGATCCACACCTGGACGCCGTCGATCGCGCCCTCCGGCCTGAGCTTCTACACCGGCGATGCCTTTCCGAAGTGGCGCGGCGATCTGCTGGTGGGCGCGCTGGCGGGGCGGACCTTGATCCGTCTGCAGATGGAAGGGGCGCATGTCCGCGCCGAGGAACGCCTGCTGGACGGCCTCGACGAACGTATCCGCGACGTCGTCCAAGGGCCGCGTGGGCGCGTCTACCTCCTGACCGATATGCCGGAGGCCAAGCTGTATCGGCTGGAACCAGTGGGTCGTTGAGCCCTGAGGCGCTCTTGCCCTAACGCCCCATTCGCAGGCTCGGGTGTCGGTTCACGTCCTTGTACAGCAGGTAACGGAACGGTTCCGGTCCACCGGCGTAGCAGGCCTGCGGGCAGAAGGCGCGTAGCCACATGAAATCGCCGGCTTCGACCTCCACCCACTGGTCGTTAAGGCGGTAGACACCCTTGCCCTGCAGGACGTAAAGGCCGTGTTCCATCACATGGGTTTCCATGAACGGGATCACGCCGCCCGGCTGCAAGGTCACGACGGTGAGATGCATGTCGTGGCGCAGGTCATCGGGATCGATGAAGCGGGTGGTTGCCCAGACGCCGTCGGTTTCCGGCATGGGGGTTGGGGCGATGTCCTGTTCGTTGGCGATTACCGGGTCCGGGACATCCAGGCCGTCGACGAAATCGTAGGCCTTGCGGATCCAGTGGAACCGCACCGGCGCTGGACTTGAATTGTGCACGTGCCAGCCGCTATCGGGGGGAAGGTAGGCAAATCCCCCGGGGCTCAGACTGTGGCGCTGCTGGCCGATCGTCAGGTCGAGTGTGCCTTCCAGCACGAACAGCGCGCCCTCGGCGCCGGCGTCGGGCTCTGGAGTCTCGCTCCCGCCGCCGGGGCTGACCTCCATGAGGTATTGCGCGAATGTTTCGGCAAAGCCGGACAAGGGCCGTGCCAGGATCCAGGCGCGCGTGTGGTTCCAGAAGGGCAAGCGGCTGGTGACGATATCGCGCAGCACGCCCCGGGGAATCACGGCAAAGGCATCGGTGAAGATCGCTCGGTCGTGCAGCCGTTCGTGTTGGGATGGCAGGCCACCGTGCGGGGCGTAGTAGGTTGGAGCGGTCATAACCGAGGTCCCTTGGTCCTTCCGGATTTGAGGTTAGAGGCGGAACCGGCGCATCCGGGCCAAAGCGTCCCAGACACGCCGGTTCCAGGCGGTTTAGGCGCTTTCGCCGATGGCGTGCTTCATTTTGCGCATCGTCACGTAATAGAAGCCGGCGCCCAGCAGCGCGCCGATCACCCAGGCGTAACCGGACAGCGCATCCAGCGCCGGCACCCAGACCGAGGCGATCGAGAAGGCCGCGGCCGGCAACCACGCGATCAGCGCCCGGGTGTTCCAGCCGTCGACATACCAGTAGGTGCCGTTCTCGCTGGCCGAGAAGAGTTCCTGGATATCGAGCTTGCCGCGCTTAATCAGGTAATAGTCCAGCACCATGATGCCGTACACCGGGGCCAGGATCGCGCCCAGCGTGTTGACGAAGCCGGTGATGCCCATCTGACTGATCAGCGACACCCATAGCCCGCCGATGAAGAAGGCAGCGATGGCGGTGATCAGGCCGCCGATGCGGAAGTTGATCTTCTCCGGCCACAGATTTGCCAGGTCGAAGGCTGGCGGGATGAAGTTGGCCACGAGGTTGATGCCGACCGTGGCGGTGAAGAAGATCACGGCGGCCACGATGGTCAGGGCCAGATTGTCCACCCGTTCCACGATATCGGTCGGGTTGGTCAGGTGCTCGCCAAACAGGGCGACCGTGCCGGCCGTGATCACCAGGGCCAGGAACGAGAAGATCACCATGTTGACCGGCAAGCCCAGCAGGTTGCCGATCTTCATCTCGCGTTCGCTACGCACAAAGCGGGAGAAGTCGCCGAAGTTGATCACTACCGCGGCGAAGTAGGCGACCATCGTGCCGGTCACGGCCAGGAATGCGCCCAGCGTTCCGCCTTCTGGCTCCTGTTGTGCGGCGAAGATGTCGCCGAGTTCGGTGAACAGGCCGCTGCCGGCGCGCAGCACGATCACAATCGCCAGAATGATCATCACCAGATAGACGAAGGGGCCGGCCCAGTTCAGGAAACGGCGGATCCATTCGATGCCGTTCCAGAACAGGTAGAGCTGGAACAGCCAGACAAGCGCGAAGGATATCCAGCCAATCAGCGTCATGCCGAGGAAGCTGGCGCCGCCTTCGATCCCCGTGACCCCGGTGATCAGCAGGTCAACCGCGGTCGAGGCGAAATAGGTTTGTGCCCCGTACCAAAAGATCGCGACGATACCGCGGACCATCGCCGGGAAGTTCGCCCCGCGCACACCCATGCTGGTACGCGCGAAGACAGGGTAGGGGATGCCGTAACGCACGCTGGGCTGGCCCGATAGGTTGACCAGCACCATCACGATGAAGCCCGACAGGATGATTGCTGCGAACACCAGCCAGCCATTCAGCCCGTAGGTGAGGAACAGCGACGCAGCCAGCGTGTAGCCGAACAGGCTCTGAATATCGTTGGCCCAGACGTTGAAGATCTCGAACCACCCCCAGGAGCGGTTCGACATTTTCACGGGAGCCAAGTCTTGGTTATATAGCGATGGGTCCGGGTTTCGGACCTCAAGGTCTTGATTTGTCATCTCCGTGTGCGCCTCCCTTGCGCAGGTGAGCCGTCATTTTGTGACGGTCGATTGGCTGCCTCCCCGTGCAGCCCGCCTAGGTACCTTCGATCGTCGTTTCTGTGCCGGGTTCGAAGGCGCGTTCTTCGAGGCGTGCCCCTTTGGTCTGGAACTGGTCGCTGCTTTTGCAGCGCAGCTACATTGAACAGGTGGCAGTGTGCCCCGCTTAATGAGGTGATCGTTCAGCACGACGATGCCTTAGACCGGGGATGGTGGATGGCCTTTAGGGCCAATGACATGCCGCCTGCGGCCTAGCGTTTCCCAGGAGACAGGCGTGCGAACTCACCGGTGTAGTTTTTGGGAATGGGGTAGGCGAGATCCCCGTGTTTGCTGGTCGCAAGTCCGGCGCCGGCCAACGCTTCAACGAAGCGTACCGCCACCGAAACACCGTCAATCACAGGGATACCCAGTTCGTTGGTGAGTTCTTGGGTGAGGTCGGCCATGCCAGCGCACCCGAGCACGATGGCGCCGGCGCCGTCGGTATCGCGTGCCTGGCGGCATTTCTCGACGATCCGTTCCCAGGCCGCCCCGTGATCATCCAGCAGCCCGAGCACGGGGATTTCGCAGGCATAGATGCTGCGGCAGTGCTCGCGCATGCCATAGCGCTGGACTAAGTGTTCGGCGATTACGCACGTGCGCTCCAAAGAGGTCACCACCGAAAACCCGGTCGCCAGCATCGAGGCGGCGTGCATGGCAGCTTCGGCGATCCCGATAACCGGGCCGGTTGCCACCTCTCGCGCCGCATTCAGGCCTGGGTCGCCGAAGCAGGCGATGACGAAACCGTTGACCCCGTTGGCTTCACCATCGCGGACCATCTCCAGCATCGGGACCGTGGCAACGGCCTCGTCATAGTGATTCTCGATCGCTGGGGGGCCTGAGTCCGGGTTGACGGCGTTGATCGTGGCGTTCGGGGAGGCTGCGCGGGTCGCCGCATCTCCAATGATCCGGGTCATCTCTACGCTGGTATTCGGGTTGATGACGGTAATCCGCATGGTGGTTTGGCTCCGAGCGAACTGAGAATAAGGGGGCGATAGGCGGGGCAGGGGGCCGGGCCAGGCACCGTGGCACCTAGCCCGGCAACTGCGGCGATTAACTACTCAAGAAACCGCTGGCATGCCGGCCAGTGGCGCATGAGCAGGTAGTAGCTCAGTCCGGCCGGGATCAGACTGGCGTACCAGGAAATGTCGGAGAAGAGCAGGGCAAAGGCAGCCCCGATCGCGGTGGCCACGAATGCGGCATAGTTTATTCCCCGATACGGACCGTTCGCATCGTAGATCTTGTCCATGTCCAGGGTACGTCGACGCAGAACATAGTAGTCCACCACCAAGATCGCGAAGATGGGACCAAGGAACGCCGAGTAGGTCTGCACAAAGATCTGCAGGCCCACTGCGGACCCCTCTTGGACCAACACCCAGGGGAAGGTGGCGAACGCCAGGAAGCCGACCAGAACGGTCGCAGGGCGGAAGGACATTTTGAACATGTCCATCAGCGCATACGTTGGCGGTACGACGTTGTTGAGGACGTTGGTGGTGACCTGCGCCGCCGCGATGAAAAGCAGCGTGGTCATCAGCAACGGCGTGTTGTTCGTTGCGTTGGCGAACACCTGGATCGGATCAGCCACGCCGGTGGCTTCGGACACCATGAACCCGATCAGCCCCATGAGAATGGTGGCCGGCAGGATGGACATGGAATAGATGATGGTGAACAGGCCGGGGCCGGTTCCAGGCGTGTGTTCGCGGCTGTAGTCGCTGACGTTCAGCATCATTGTCGCGTAGATACCCATGAAGAGCATCGTCGCACCCCAGAACGGCAGTCCCCAGGAGCCTTCCTTCGTCAGAAGGTTTGCGGAGACCTCGTCACCGTACATGCTGATGGTGCTGTAGAAGATGTAAAACAGGGACGCGAGAATGAAGGCGCTTCCAATATTCTCCAGCCACTTGATGCCCTGAAAGCCGAATGCGGACAGCGCGATCTGGAGAAATTGAAAGCAAATGAAGTATAGGACTAGGTTGTCGAAGCCAAACAAGGTGGCCGACACCATGTTCAATGCGCCGGCGCCGATCCAGCTTTGGAACCCGTACCAGATGACGGCAGGCACGGCTCGGACCACGCCCGGCAACCGTGTCCCGGTGAAACCAAAGGCGGTGCGTGCTTGCACCATGAAGGGAATGCCGTACTTGTAGCCGGCCTGTCCGTTGATCGTGAGCGCTAGGCCGATGACGAAGCATCCAATGGCGATGGCGATGGTTGCCTGAATGAGGTTGAGCGTCTCGACCACGCTTGCCCCCATGGCAAAGGTGCCGATGGATACGCAGCCACCTAACCAGGCAAAGAAGTAGGACGCCCGCCCCATAATGCGGATCTGCTGTGGCTCCAGGGACTCATCTCCTGGAGCTTTGGTGCCGTCTCGTGCCGCTGCGGCGGTCTCTGTGCTTGTGGACATCTCCTTGTGCGCCTCCCTTGCGCGGACTTGGCCGCCAAGCCAGCCAACGACTCATACCTGACGGCCATCGGCGTGGAACCACGCGGATGCGTGGTCAGATACCTTCGATCACCGTTTCTGTGTCGGGTTCGAAGATGCGTTCCTCGAGGTTCGTGCCCGGTCCATGCCGGTCGAGCACGAGGAAGTCCTGGGTCGCGTCGAGTACGAGCAGCGGGTGGTGCCAGACGCCGCGGGCATAGCGAACGCCCTGGTCCGGTCCCGCGCGAAAGCAGCGGCAGTTTGCTGGTGTCGGCTGTTCGCCTGGTGCGACGACCACGAGCCAGTCGCCGCCGCCCAGCGGAAAGAAGGCCTGATCGCCCAGCGGGTGGCGCTCCAGCATGCGGATGGCGATCGGAGAAGGCCGGCGTGCGCCGTGGAAGATCGATACGATCACCTCGCCCTCCGGCCCCGGATCGACATGGCTCAGAGCGTTGAACCGGCGTGTGGTGCCGTCGTTGATCAGGTAGTTCTCCGCACCATCACGCTGTATTACCGTCCCGAACGGCGCGAAGCCTTCTGCGGTCAGCGGTTCCGGGCGCAGCGTGATCATGCCGCGGGCCCGTCGGCGGGCTTGTGGTAGGCGTGCCAATGTTCGGCGATGTCGATGCGTCGGGCGAACCAAACTGCTTCGTGTCCGGCGACATAATCCAGGAAGCGTGCCAGCGCCGCCGCCCGTCCTGGTCGTCCGGCCAGCCGGCAATGCAGGCCGACCGACATCATCTTGGGCGAACCGGCCACCCCTTCGGCGTAGAGCTGATCGAAGGTGTCGCGCAGGTAGGCGTAAAACTGGTCGCCGCTGTTGAAGCCTTGCGGGCTTGCGAAGCGCATGTCGTTGACGTCGAGCGTGTAAGGCACCATCAGGAACGGCCCGTCCGGCCCGGCGACCCAGTAGGGCAGGTCGTCGCTATAGCAGTCGGCGCTGTAGCGCACGCCGGCCTCTTCCATCACCAGCGGCACGGTATGCTCCGACGTCCGGCCGGTGTACCAGCCCTTCGGCCGCGCGCCTGTAACCTGCTCGTGGATGCGCAGGGCCTCGTGCAGATGGGCGCGTTCGCTCTCCCGATCGAAGTCGCGGTAGTCGATCCACTTCAGACCGTGCGAGGCGATCTCCCAATCCGCGGCCTGCATCGCCGCGACAGCATCGGGGTTGCGCTGCATCGCGGCCGCCACGCCGAATACGGTGACCGGTAGGTTGCGCTCGGTGCACAGCCGGTGCAGCCGCCAGAAGCCCGCGCGGCTGCCGTATTCGTACAGTGATTCCATGCTCATGTGCCGCTGGCCGGGCCATGGCTCGGCGCCGACCATCTCCGACAGGAAGGCCTCGGACTCACCGTCGCCGTGCAGCAGGCAGCGCTCGCCGCCTTCCTCGTAATTGATCACGAGCTGAACTGCGATCCGCGCGCCCCCCGGCCATTTCGGGTCCGGCGGTGATCCCGCATACCCCACGAGGTCGCGTGGATAATCGGCACCAGTCGGCCCGATGGAGACGGAATGCCGGTCGGCCATGGTCGATCGCCTCTCATGTCACGGTTAATGCAGCGCAATATACTGAAACAGCAAATTTCATGGATCAAGAAGTTTTGAAAAATTTATATCACTCTGAGTTGACGCACAGGGATGGCGGTCGCACTCTTCTGCCCATGGCGCAGACCCACCAACGCAGTTCGGACAGCTCTTCACCAGGCGAGCCGGCATCGGCCTCGCTGGAATCCCTCGTGCGCGCAGCGTATGAGGACTTGCCGGGTTCGGAGCGGAAGCTGGCGGATCTGATTCTGGCTGCGCCTGGCGAGATAGCCGGCTATTCGGCGACCGAGCTCGCCGAACTCGCGGGCACCTCGAAGGCGGCGGCAACGCGCTTTTTCAAACGCCTGGGGTTCAAGAATTTTAGCGAAGCGCGTCAGCTTGCCCGGGCCCGGCAGGACTGGGGCTCGCCGCTCTATCTCGACCGCCGAACCGCGGTTGCGCCTGACCCCTCGACGGAATTGACGGCCTATCTGGATGACGAACTGCGCATCCTGCAGGAAAGTTTTAGCCAACTCGATCCCCGCGACCTCGACGCGGCGGCGGCCAGCATTGCCCGGGCGCGTCGGGTCTGGGTGATTGGCTTCCGCAACAGCCATTTTATCGCGGGCTATGCGCGTTGGCAGTTCATCCAGTTCCGTCCTGACGTGCACCTGCTGCCACGCACGGGTGAGACGCTGGCCGAACAACTGGCCAACGTTGGCCCGCAGGATACGGTGGTCCTGGTTGGGGTGCGCCGGCGCGTGGTCGGCTTTCGCCGGGTGATCGAGGCGTGCGCGGATCAGGGGGCGGAGATCCTCTACCTTACCGATCCGACCGCGCGGGCGGAGAGTGCCCGGGCCACCTGGACGCTCGTCTGCCAGGTGGAAAGCTCTTACTTGTTCGATAGCTACGCCACGCCGATGAGCCTGCTGCGCTTTCTGGCAATCAACGCCTACCGCAAGATCGGCCGTGCCGGTCACGAGCATCTGGAAGCGATCGAGCGCCTGCACGACCGTCTCCACGCCTTCGATTGAGCAAATGGCGCGCGCCTTTTGACGTTGGTCCGCTGATTGAGCCGCATACGTGCGTATGTGGCTCTCTTGCATGTGAGGGGGCGCCCCGGGTAAGCACGCGGTGAACGTCACTGGTCGCGGGGCGCACCCGGGCGCGTCCGCGCGCGGCCGATATTCCAATGTGCCGTCCGCTTGAACCGGTACGCTGCCGGCGTGCTGCTTGAGGCGACCTCTGCGTCGTCGCAGGACAGGGCGGCTTTTGATGGGGAGATAAACATGCTCCGGACCCTCACCCGGGGATCCGTCTACATGGTCGAGCGTTACCTGCCGGATCCTTATATCTTCGTTCTGCTCCTGACCCTGGTGGTGTTCGCCGCCGGCATGGGGATCGAGCAGCAATCGCCTCTGGAGATGGTCCAGTATTGGGGCAACGGCTTCTGGAACCTGCTGACCTTTGGCATGCAGATGGTGCTGGTGCTGGTCACGGGCTATGTCCTGGCCTCCAGCCCACCGTTCAAGCGCCTGCTGCAGACGCTCGCGCGGCTGGCCTCCACCCCAGGGCAGGCGATCGTGTTGGTCACGGTGGTTTCGATGATCGCCGCTTGGATCAACTGGGGCTTTGGACTGGTGATCGGCGCCTTGTTCGCCCGCCAGCTGGCGCAGGTGGTGCCCCGTGTCGATTATCGCCTGCTGATCGCCAGCGCCTACACCGGTTTCCTGGTGTGGCACGGCGGCCTGGCCAGTTCGGTCGGTCTGGTGATCGCTACGGAAGGCCATTTCGCCCAGGACCAGATCGGTGTCGTGCCGACCTCCGAGACGATCTTCTCCAGCTTCAACCTGCTGCTGGTACTCTCGATCCTGATCGTGATCCCGGTGGTCAACCGGATGATGATGCCGCCAGCCGACCGGGCCGTGACGGTCGATCCGCAGAAGCTCGCACAGGAGGAAGCGCAAGCTCCGGTGACCATCGACCGACCGGCGGATCGGCTGGAAAACAGCGTGATCCTGGCACAGGCGGTCGGTTTGTTGGGGCTGGCGTTCCTGGTCTACTACTTCGTCGCCGGGGCGAGTTCGCTCAACCTCAATATCGTCAACTTCGCCTTCCTGTTCCTCGGCATCATGCTGCACGGCCGCCCGAGCAGTTTCCTGAACGCTGTGCAAGAGGCGGTGAAGGGCGCCGGCGGGATCGTCATCCAGTTCCCCTTCTACGCCGGTATCATGGCGATGATGATCGACAGTGGGCTTGCTGAAAGTCTGTCCAACCTGTTCGTCGCCGCGTCCAACGAGGTGACCTTCCCGCTGTTCACCTTCCTGAGTGCGGGAATCGTCAACATGTTCGTACCCTCCGGCGGTGGTCAGTGGGCCGTACAGGCACCGGTGATGCTGGATGCCGCGGAACGCCTTGGGGTGAGCGTGCCGCGGACCGCCATGGCGGTCGCCTGGGGGGATGCCTGGACCAACATGATCCAGCCCTTCTGGGCACTCCCGGCGCTGGCGATCGCCGGGCTGAACGCCAAGGACATCATGGGCTATTGCCTGGTCGTCCTGCTGGTGTCCGGGGTGATCATGGGCGCCGGGCTCATGTTCTTCCCGTAGGATGGGGGCGACACACGGTGGCGTCACGGCGCCGGCTGCGCCGGGCGTCACCGTGTGGTCCGCTACATTCAAACCCTGCCTTTCCTGTCAGCGCTGCAGGGCTAGCCATATTTGCCGCCAAAGCGCTTCGAGTCCGGTTTGCTAACCGCCGCTGCGTTGTTTATCGTTCACGCGGCGCTGGACACGTCTTGAATTGAATTAACCGTCAAGAAGAAGAAATGCCGTGGCGGTGTTACGCCGAACCACGGTCTTGCAGCTATTGAGATACGCGCACACGCAGGGGAGGTGCCTATGTCGTCGCGTAATGGGCCCAATTCCGAAGCGGTCGAGGAGGCCAAACGGAAGTATTGGGCTGCGAATATCCGGGTTATCATCGGGAGCCTGATCGTCTGGGCTCTGGTTTCCTTCGGTTTTGGGATTCTGCTCCGGCCTCTGCTGTCAGGTATCGAGATTGGCGGGACCGATCTCGGTTTCTGGTTTGCTCAGCAAGGCAGTATTCTTGTCTTCATCGCGTTGATTTTTAATTACGCGCGTTTGATGAACAAGCTCGACCGCAAATACGATCTCGACGAGCAGTAGGGCGGGGCATCCATGGATCAATATGTTATCAATCTGCTGTTCGTAGGGGCGAGTTTCGCTCTTTACATCGGCATTGCAATTTGGGCGCGCGCTGGCTCGACGGCGGAATTCTATGCCGCCTCCCGCGGCGTCCATCCGGTCGTCAACGGGGCGGCCACGGCCGCCGACTGGATGTCGGCCGCTTCGTTCATCTCGATGGCCGGTTTGATCGCCTTTGTCGGCTACGACAACAGTTCCTTCCTGATGGGCTGGACCGGCGGCTACGTGCTGCTGGCGATGCTGTTGGCGCCATACTTGCGCAAGTTCGGCAAGTTCACGGTGCCGGAGTTCATCGGCGAACGTTTCTATAGCCCGACCGCACGGATGGTTGGCGTGATCTGCCTGATCGTCGCGTCGATCACCTACGTGATCGGCCAGATGACGGGCGTGGGCGTCGCCTTCTCGCGCTTCCTGGAGGTTTCCAACACCACCGGCCTGCTGATTGGTGCGGCGGTCGTGTTCTTCTACGCCGTGCTCGGCGGCATGAAAGGCATTACCTACACCCAGGTGGCGCAGTACTGCGTCCTCATCCTGGCGTTCACGATTCCCGCCGTGTTCATTTCGCTGCAGCTGACCGGCAATCCGATTCCGCCGCTTGGTCTGTTCAGCGAGCACACGGCCAGCGGCCAGCCGCTGCTGGAGCGCCTGGATCAGGTGCTCACCGACCTCGGCTTCAGCGAGTACACCGGCCACGGCGGCAACACACTGAATATGGTGCTGTTCACCTTGTCGCTGATGATCGGTACGGCAGGCCTGCCGCACGTGATTATCCGCTTCTTCACCGTGCCCAAGGTGTCAGATGCGCGTCTGTCGGCCGGCTGGGCGCTGGTGTTCATCGCGCTGCTTTACCTCACGGCCCCGGCCGTGGGCGCGATGGCGCGGCTGAACATCACCGACCTGATGTGGCCGAACGGCACGAGCAGCCAGGCGGTTACGATCGATGCGATCGAGAACGACCCGGAGTACGCCTGGATGGAGACCTGGCAGCAGACCAATCTGCTGGGCTTTGAAGACAAGAACGGCGACGGCCGCATCCAGTACTACAACGATAGCAATCCGGAGATGCAGCAGGTTGCGGAGCAGAACGGCTGGGAAGGCAACGAGCTGACCAAGTTCAACCGCGACATCCTGGTGCTGGCCAACCCGGAGATCGCCAATCTGCCTGGCTGGGGATCGGTCTGATCGCCGCAGGTGGCCTTGCGGCTGCCTTGTCGACTGCCGCTGGCTTGTTGCTGGCGATCTCGGGAGCTGTCTCCCACGACCTTGTGCGCGGGGCGATCAACCCGAACATCAGCGAGCGGGGCGAATTGATGAGCGCCCGGATCGCGATGGCGGCGTCGGTCCTGGTCGCCACGTACCTGGGCCTGAACCCGCCAGGGTTCGCGGCGGAGACGGTCGCGCTCGCCTTTGGTCTGGCCGCGGCGTCGATCTTCCCGGTGCTGATGATGGGCATCTTCACCAAGCGGGTGAACAACCGCGGTGCGGTCGCGGGGATGCTTACCGGTCTGATCTTCACCCTCGGCTATGTGTTCATGCACAAGGGGTGGCTGTTCATCCCGGGCACGAACCAGTTCCCGGACACGGTGGACGGCTCGCTGCTGGGCCTGAAGTCCACGGCGATCGGAGCGGTTGGCGCGATCGTGAACTTCGCGGTGGCGTTCATCGTCTCCAAGTCGACCGAAGACACGCCGCAGGAGATCAAGGATCTGGTCGACAGCGTCCGCTCACCCCGAGGGGCAGCGGAGGCTCAGGCCAATCACTGAGCCGAGCGTCTGATACCGGCGTCGACGGGCCGGAACCTTCCGGGTTCCGGCCCGTCTTTTCTTGAGGATGGATCGCGACGGGAGGCCCGGATGACCGAGGCGGCCGGATTGTCGGAAGACGGGGTGCTCGCGTTTCTGCGCTCGGTTCATCCCTATGACAGTCTGGATGATGCGATGCTCGCCGATCTTGCCCGGCGGTTCGAGCAGCACACGTACGCAGCCGGGCAACAGATTTATGCGCTGAACGATGCTCTGCCGGGCCTCTACCTGATCAATGCCGGCGAGGTGGAGGTGCGCGACGCCAACGATGCCCCGGTGTCGCTGCTGGGCCCGCGTAACTCGTTCGGCGAGCGCGGTCTGATGCGCGACGGCATCGCGGTCACGACGGCCAAGGCGGTGCGCGACAGCCATATCCTGCTGCTGCCGCGCGGCGACTTCGACGCGTTTCTGCGCCATCACGCGGTGGCCCGGCGTTTCTTCGATCGCTCCGGACGCTCCCGGCGCGACAGCGACGATCTGGGAACCTCGCGGGTGTCGACGTTGATGGCTGGCGAGCCGGTCACCTGCACTCCTGACACGTCGGTGCGCGAAGCCGCGGGTCAGATGGCCGAGCGCCGGATTTCCTCGCTGTGCGTGGTCGAGAACGGCAGGCTGGTCGGCATCCTCACGGTCCGCGATCTGACGAACAAAGTGCTTGCCCGCGATCTGCCGAGCGATACGCCCGTGCGCGACGTGATGACCGCCGATCCGCTGCATCTGTCGCCGCGTGCGATCGGGTCCGACGTCCTGCACGCAATGCAGGAGCGCGGCATCGGCCACGTGCCGATCGTCGAAGATGGCAAGCTACGCGGTATCGTGACCCAGACCGACCTGATGCGCTTCCAGGCGCTGTCGTCCGCCACGCTGGTGCGCGAGGTCGCCACGGCCGGCAGCGCGGCCGAGATGGTTCCGGTTACCGCGCGTATCCCCCAGTTGTTGGCCCAACTGGTCAGCCTAGGCCATCGCCACGAGACGATCACCCGGCTGATCACCGACATCGCGGATGCGGCAACCCGTCGGCTGCTCAGCCTGGCGGAACAGGAGCTGGGGCCGCCGCCGGTCCGCTATCTCTGGCTCGCTTGCGGCAGTCAGGGCCGGCAGGAGCAGACGGGCGTGTCCGACCAGGACAATTGCTTGATGCTGGACGATCGCGTGCGCGAGGAGGACCTGGCGTATTTCGACCAGCTCGCCCGCTTCGTGAGCGATGGGCTGCATATGATCGGGTATGTCTACTGCCCGGGCGAGATGATGGCGACCACGCCGCGCTGGCGCCAGCCGGTGAAGGTCTGGCGTAGCTACTTCCGGGACTGGATCGACACGCCGAACCCGGAAGCGCAGATGCTGGCCAGCGTGATGTTCGATCTGCGCCCGATCGGCGGCGATGTCACGTTGTTCGAGGGGCTGCACGAGGAGACGTTGCAGCGGGCACGCCAGAACAGCATCTTCGTCGCGCACATGGCGTCCAACGCGCTTAAGCACACACCGCCACTTGGTCTGCTGCGCGGTTTTGCGACGATCCGTTCCGGCGAGCACAAGCGCCAGCTCGACCTTAAGCTTTCCGGCGTGGTGCCGGTGGTCGACCTAGCGCGCATCTATGCGCTGAAGGGCCGGCTCAAGCCTGTGAACACGCGCGCGCGTTTGGAAGCGGCAGCCGAAGCCGGCCTGATCAGTCAGAGTGGCGGCGACGATCTGCTCGCGGCCTATGATACGATCGCCGAGACCCGGCTACGCCATCAGGCCCGCCGGGTCGAGCAGGGCGAAAAACCGAACAACTATATGTCGCCCGAAGATCTGCCGCATCTGGAACGTAGCCATCTACGCGATGCCTTCGTGGTGGTGAAAGGGTTACAGTCCACCCTCGGCCACGGCCGTAGCGTGGGTTAAAGTCTGAAAAGCAGTAGACGGCCAAGTGCGCGACAAGATGCGCTGGCCCTCTGGGGAGAGTGCGTAGTTACATGTTGCTGGAATTGATCGCGACCGTCACGGCGGGCGTGGGCGCTGCCGGCGTTGCCATGCTGCTGCGCTATCTTGTGCGCGGGCGCGTGGGGCGTTGGGTCGTCCCGGTTTTCGCCGGACTGGGGATGCTCGGGGTGACCATCGCCAACGAGTACACCTGGTACGATCGGACGCAGGAGAACCTGCCCGCCGGGGTAGAGGTAGCCCATACCCATCAGTCGCAGGTGATCTACCGGCCCTGGACCTACCTTCACTCCTATGTCGACCGTTTCGTTGCGATCGATCGGGCGTCGATCCGCACCCACCCGAACCGACCTGAACGGCGTATCGTCAAGCTGCTGTTCTACGGCCGCTGGTCGCAGCCGCGTGAAGCCACGGTCGTCGTCGATTGTGCCCGCGATCTCCGCGCGCGTCTGACGCAGCAGGCCCGTTTCGGTCCGGACGGTGGGATCGCGAACGTCAAGTGGCGTAAGGTCTCTACCGACGATCCGGTGCAGCGCGCGAGCTGCGCGGAAAGCTCGTGATGTCCACGCGCCTCGGCCTGCGGGTGCGGATCTTCCTGCTGTTCGCACTGCTGGCCGGGGCGAACGTGCTCGGTGTCGGGGGCGGGTTGGTGCTGGGCTATCGCTACGCCGATGCGCCCGAAGCCTGGAACGGCTTTCTTGCCGCCGGCATTCTGTCGGCCTTCGCGATCGCGGGGCTGAGTGTGGCGGTCTGGCTGTTGTTTGATGAAAACGTCGCCAAACCGATCCAGCGGCTGGCCTGTCAGTTGCGCGCCAAGGCACACGCGGGGGCGGGGCAGCTTTCCGATATCGACGCGCGCTATTTGGGTGATCTTGGGCCCGCAGCTCAGGCGATTGCCGAGCGGCTGGGGGAGGGCGGCCTGCAGGCCGACATTGGGGAAGCGGCCGGTCGGTTGCAGGCGGAGCGGGAGTGGCTGACTGCGTTGTTGAGCGAGATTCCCGTCGCCGTCGTCCTGATCAGTCCGTCCGACCGGATCGTGCTGTACGATGCGCAGGCCGGGGCCATCCTGGCGCAGATCGCGCCACCGCGGCTTGGGGCACCGATCTACGATTATTTCGACCGGTCGGCCATCGAGGCCGCGCGCGGTGAGCTTGTGTGGCGGGATCGGGAGGTTGCGTTCGATGCCCCGGCCGTCCACGGGGATGTGCGTGTTGGGGTGCGCCTGAAGTCACTGGCGCGCGGGTTCGGCGAAATGTTGATCCTGGAGCCGCGGGACGTGCCGCTGTCGCCCACCAAGGCGCGACCGCTGGTATTCGATTTCGAACTGCTGGAGCGCCAGGGCGATGGGCCGCTGGCCGAGCGGGGGCTGATCGAGGTGCCCTATGTCGTATTCGACACCGAAACCACCGGCTTGCAGATGGACCGGGACGAGATCGTCCAGATCGCGGCGGTCCGGGTGGTCAACGGCCGTGTCGTGGCTGGGGAGGCCCTGGACACGCTCGTTGACCCGAAACGTCCGATTCCACCCCGGGCCTCGCGGGTGCATGGGATTACCGACGATCAGGTCACGGGGGCGCCTTCGGTCACCACGGCCGCAGCGCAGCTACATGCCTTCGCGCGGGAGGCCGTGCTCGTTGCCCACAACGCGCCGTTCGACCTTGGTTTCCTGAAACGGCGGGAAGCGGCGATCGGTGCCCGCTTCGACCAGCCAGTGGTGGATACGGTATTGCTGTCGGCGATCCTGTTCGGGGCCAATGAGGCACATAATCTGGATGCTTTGTGTGCTCGCCTCGGGATCGAGATTCCGGCCGAGCGTCGGCATACCGCCGCCGGCGATGCCGAAGCGACGGCCGCGGCCCTGTGCGCAATGCTGCCGATGTTGCGCGGACAGGGCTTCACCACGCTGGGTGACGTCCTGCGGGAGACGTGCAAGTACGGTCGTCTGCTACAGGATCTGAATACCTGAGCCCGGAGACGCCCCCCACACACCGGTTTCGGGTGCGCGAGGGGCCGGTTGGAAAGAAATTGGGTCAGGCCGCGTGACTATCCGCCAGGAAACGATAGTCGGTATAGCCTTCGGCGCCACCGCCGTAGAAGGTGTCACGGTCCGGGGTGTTGAGCGGTGCATCGCGCCGGAGCCGCTCGACCAGGTCCGGGTTGGCGATGTAGGGCCGGCCGAAGGCAATCAGATCGGCCTTGCCACTCTCGACGGCGTCGATTGCCAGCTGTCGGTCATAGCCGTTGTTGGCTATATAGGCGCCGTCGAACCGCTGGCGCAGCGCGGCGTAGCTGGCGCCCTCCGGTAGATCGCGGCTGCCGCCGGTCTCCCCTTCAATCAGGTGGATGTAGCCCAACCCAAAACTGTTGGCGACGTCGATCGCGGTGCCGAAAGTTTCCATCGGCGTGCTGTCGGCGACGTCGTTGAAGTTGGAGAAGGGGCTGAAGCGCACGCCCACGCGGCCGGCCGGCCAGACCTCAGTCACCGCTTCCAGAACTTCCCGCAGGATGCGCACGCGGTTTTGGATGGTGCCGCCGTACTGGTCGGTGCGTTGGTTCGGATGATCGCGCAGGAACTGATCCAACAGGTAGCCATTGGCAGCGTGCACCTCGACGCCGTCGAAGCCGGCTTCCCGGGCGTTGCGAGCGGCAACGCGGTAGTCCTCGACGACCCTGGGGATCTCGTCCGTCTCCAACGCGCGTGGCGTGGAGGTCTCGACGAAACCGTTGCCGTCGAAGGTGTAGGATTGCGCCGCCACCGCTGTCGGGGCGACGGGCGGCTGTCCGTTCGGCTGCAGCGAGGTGTGCGAGATTCGCCCGACGTGCCAGAGCTGCAGCACGATGCGTCCGCCCGCGGCGTGCACCGCGTCGGTAACCTGACGCCAGCCGTCGATCTGCTTTTGCGAATGGATGCCTGGCGTCCAGGCGTATCCTTTACCTTCCGGGGTGATCTGCGTGGCCTCGCTGATGATCAGGCCGGCGCTGGCACGCTGGCTGTAGTAGGTGGCGTGTAGGTCGAAAGGCTCGTTGGTCTCGTTGCGCGCCCGGTTGCGGGTCAGGGGCGCCATGACAACCCGGTTGGGCACCTGGATGTCGCCCACGGTCGTCGGGGTGAACAGCTTTGGTGTGGTCATCGGTCGTCTCCGTTCGGTTTGGCTAAGTTATGGACTGTTTGGTCCAAAAATAGGCCCACGTCGTTGCCGTTGGATGAAGGCTGATACGCTGTCAGCCGGCCGGAAGCAGGCCCTCCGCCTGGTCCAGGGCCCGGGCAATCTGATCGCCTGGAACGCCCGCCTTGCGCAGCGTGATCGCGCCGATGGTGATGGCCACCACGGCACGCGCCCGGTCTGCGACCGTCTCGTGCGCTTCTCCTGGCAGGGCCGGCGCGAGGTTCTGGGCAATCAGTCCCTCGATCCGGGTGAGGTGTTGCTGCACCACCGCTTGGACCTCGGGATCGTTGCCGGCCAGCTCGGTGATGCAGTTGACCAGCAGGCAGCCCCGACAGCCGTCCTGCGTGTCCACCATCGACCGGATCATCGCCTGCACCGCCGCGCGCGGAGTCTCGGCGCTCCGGGCGACGGTGGTTAGATCGGTTACGCTGCGATCGGTGTAGGCGCGTAGGGCTGCGAGCAGACAGGCGTGCTTGGCGCCGAAGCAGCAATAGAAACTGGACCGGCTCAGGCCCATTGCCTGGGTTAGGTCATCCAGCGAGGTCGCCTCGTATCCCTGTCGCCAGAACACGTCGAGCGCCGCCGCCAGCGCAGCCTCCTTGTCGAAGCTGCGCGGGCGTCCGGGGCTCGCGACGTGTCGGTCGGACGGGGCCAGTGGGGTCATGTTTGGGATATTGGACTGATCAGTTCAGAACACAAGACCCATCAAGGTAGTCAAAAAGACATTGCCCAAGGCGAGTCGATCGGTTCGAACGGCTCCGCCGCTCAAGCAACGGATGTGTCGCCGGATCAGCGTTCGAACACGTAGCTGCCAGGCGCCGGTTCGTGGGGTGGGTAGCCGGCTGCGGCATTACCGATCTCGGGCGGTGGCATACGTCGTGCGCCAGAGTGCTCGGCAAGCCAGTGATGCCAGGCCGGCCACCAGCTGCCGTCGACGACCTCTGCTTGGCCAAACCAGACTTCCGGATCGCGGTAGGCGTCGGTGCTCCCGGTTGTATGTATCCGGTAGTACCGCCCGGGGTGTCCAGGTTCGCTGACAATTCCGGCGTTGTGCCCGCCGCGGGTCAGCACGAAGGTGATCTGAGTGTCGCTCAGCAGGTGCAGCTGGTAGACCGACCGCCAGGGGGCGATGTGATCCGTCTCAGTGGCTACCGCGAAGATCGGTGCGCGGATGTCGGGCAGTGCGACCGGCCGCTCGTTAACGCAGTAGCGGCCGTGTGCGAGCTCGTTGGCGAGGAATAGCTGGCGCAGGTATTGGGCGTGCATCCGGTAAGGCATACGGGTTGCGTCCGCGTTCCAGGCCATCAGGTCGTTGACCCGGTCGCGTTCGCCCAGCAGGTACTGGCGCACCATGCGCGACCAGATCAGGTCGCTGGAGCGCAGCATTTGGAAGGCGGCGGCCATCTCCCGCGTCTCGAGGTAGCCCTTGGCCCACATCGTGTCCTCGAGCAGCGAGACCTCGCTTTCGTCGATGAACAGTTCCAACTCGCCCGGTTCGGTGAAATCGACCTGGGCCGCGAACAGGGTAAGGGAGGCGAACTCGCGTTCACGGTCACGGGCCATGCGCGCCGCTTCGATCGACAGCAGGGTCCCGCCGATGCAGTAGCCGACTGCGTGGATGTCGTGGTTTGGCACGATGGCCTGCACGGCCTGACGTGCGGCGGCGATGCCGAGGCGTCGGTAATCCTCTAGCGAGAGTTCGCGATCCGCGGCGGTCGGATTGTGCCAGGAGATGCAGAAGACTGTGTGCCCCTGGTCGACGAGGTAGCGGATCAGCGAGTTTTCCGGCGACAGATCGAGAATGTAGTACTTCATGATCCAGGCCGGCACGATCAATACGGGCTCCGGGTGCACGCGCTTCCGGGTCGGGTGATACTGGATCAACTCGATCAGACGGTTGCGGAACACCACTGTTCCCGGTGTTACCGCCACGTCCTGCCCGGGGCGGTATCGTTCCGTGCCCTCCGGCGCGGCCCCGGCCTGCTGGCGTTGAATATCGGCGATCAGGTTCTCCCATCCCCGGATCAGGTTGGCGCCGCCCTGGTCACGGGTTTTTTCGGCAACCACCGGATTGGTCCAGGGAAAGTTCGACGGCGCGACGGTGTCCAGCATCTGACGGGCCATGAACTGGACACGCCGCTCGTGCGCCGGCGCGACGCCGTCGACGCTGTTGGTGGCGTTCCACCACCATTGCTGGGTTAGCAGAAAGCCCTGGTAGAGAAGATCGTACGGCGCGTTCTGCCACTCTGGCTCTTTGAACCGCCGGTCACCCGGAAGCGGCTGGATGCACGGCGGCGTATCGGGATCGCCCACGCGTTGCCAGGCGTAGGTCATCAAGCGGGTCGTCTTGCGCAGCGCCTTGACCTGCAGTTCCAGGTGCTTGCCGGGCGACAGCGTGAGGTGGAACAGCCAATCCGCAAGCGCGAGCCCGAGCGAGGGCGGCGATATGTTGCCGGTCCAGGTGGCCAGATTGGCCCGCAACACCCGGTCCAGCACGTCGGTACCTGGCGGCAGGGGAACCATCGTCCGGGCCCAGGGGGAGTCGTCGCTGCTCATCGGGGGTGGGGGCAGGGTCGGCTCCACCGAGGGCGCCTGCCGCCTGCGCCGGGCTGGTCGCGCGCTGCGCGAGCCGCCCGGATGTGCTTGTGCGTCGGGCGCGGATTGAGCGGTCTTGCGCGGTTCGCTCGTAACCTCGTGCGCAAGCCCCTCGGGGGCGCCGCGATCATCCGGCGATTTTTCGTCATTCATATCGTGGCCATGTCCCAGATGCAGGATCTGCTACCAGCTTGTGGGCCACTGCGCCGGCAAAGCGTTGATCGTGGACAAAACAAGGGACTCACGACCCTACAGCAGACGGTGCTATTCTGATCCGTGGCGCTGGATGGGAGGTGCGCCATGTTAACTTATCAAGACGTGATGGAACTGGCCGAGCTTACCGAAGACGAGATTCACGCAATCGCCGAACACGAGGGCGTGCCTGAGATCTGCGCAGCGGAATTCGGCTACTATCTGTGCCACACGCCGGACGGCGTGCCACGGATCAAGCACTTCATCCTGGACGATATCGCCGCAGCACGGGCGCGTGGAGACATGCAGGAGGTGCTGAAGCTGCGTGCGGTGTTGGCGCATTTCGCCCGCACGCATCCCGAGGCGGAACCTGCCGGCAGATAACCAACGGCGACGTGCAGCAGGAGTGTCCGGGTAGGGGGCTACTTCGATGTACCCCTAAAGAGGATTGGCAACTTTTAATCGGAGTCAATCCAGTGGGCCGGTACTTCGGTCAAACTGTCCGGTGCTGACGGTCGTCCCATCGCAGCGATTGGCGCGGCCGTCAGCCATTGGCCACAAGGCGTTCTGTGGGAGGGCATGATATGGCCGATACGGAAAGCAAGCTGCAGGCACGTCCGCGCGAGACCGCGCCGGAGACCAGTTGGATCAGCCCCTTCTTTGACTTGCGTCGACGTATGGAGAGTCTGTTCGACGATATGCTGACCGGTGGGGCGGTGCCGTCGCTCTCCGGCGGCGAGGCTTGGCCAGCCGCCTTCGCCGGCGCCAATGGCGCGGACATTCGCTTCGAAGTGCGTGAAAGCGACAAGGATATCGAAATTACGGCCGAACTTCCGGGGCTGAGCCCGGAGGATGTGAACGTCGAGCATACCGATGGTGTTTTGACTGTTTCTGGTGAAAAGACCACCGAGCGGAAGAGCGAAGATAAGAACGTCCGCATGAGCGAGCGGCGCTATGGCACCTTCCGCCGGGCGTTTTGCCTGCCGGATACGGCTGATGCCGACAAGATTTCAGCGCGTTTCAAGGATGGCGTGCTGACGATCGCCGTTCCCAAGGCGCCGGAGAGCGCTGCCAAAGCGAGTAGGATCACGATCAACCGGGAATGACCTGCAGAGATGCTGGGGGCGTACCGCCTGGCATCTGCGACTACCCGTCATTTCCACTTTTCTCGGCACTCTCAAGCTAGACGAAAGGAAGGCGTGATATGGCGACACGCAAGTCTGAAAGCCAGCAGACAAGTGACGCCGCGGCGATGATGGCACCGTTCCAGGATACGATGACCAGCATGCAATCTCAGGTGGCCCGGATGATGACCGGCAATGCGGAGCTTGCACGGCGTTGGATGGATGGCTGGTCACGGGTGATGACGGAACTGATGGACTTCTCCGGCCGGCGGTTGCAGGACAATCTGGACACGCTGGAACGCGCCGCGCGATGCAATGATCCGGGCGAGGCCTTGCGCATGCAGATGTCGGGTCTGGAAAGCACGGTCCGCGTCTACGCCGACGAGGCTGGGCGGATTTATGATTTGTGCAGCAAGACCGGACAGGAATGCATGGACGCCTTTGACGATAACGGGGATGCGGCCGGGACGAAGCCTTCGCCCAGCCGGCATGCGGCCGAGTAGCGGACGTTCATTTCCGTCGGCAGCAGTTATTTGCTGTTGGCGGAGGGATTTGTACGCGCGCTATGACCCAAGGGTCGCGATCGTTTTGCCTTGGCCGCGTAGCAGCCACGCCAGCTCACCGATGACGGGAGTTGGGCTGGCATGCTGCGCGGCATCTAGTTCAGACCGTTCGGGTGGGGTGGTCCATCGATCCCGGGTTGGCGAGTGTCTCCACCGTTCGCATTGTGACTGATCCTTTGGATCAGTTGGACGAACCAGGCTCGGGTTTCGGGCTCGCTGATTTTTTCGATCCGGGCGATTTGACGAAGACTATATCCGGCTAGGAGGCGTCGAAGCAGTCGACAGTCCTGGTGGGGTAGGCGTTTCATGGGAGTGCCCCTGATGCCTAAAGGAAGATGTATCCGTTGTTAAGCGGCGGCCCCGGAGATCCGCTATGCCCCGTGAAGTGCCGCAGCAACCTCTTGCTCGAACTCGATGACCTAGGGGATGCCGGGCTATTCCCTCTCGAGGGTAAAAAAAAGCTGTGCGCTGTCGCATAGACCATAACGTTCGCGTCTCCGGCTAAGTCCACACGCCCATTCCCACTGCTAGAGTCATGCTGATCCGTGATGATGGGCCTGGCGCGACAAGTCCGGTAGTCTGCTGGCTGTTTTCATGCCTTTCTTACGCTGACCTTCTCAGCTTAGGGCCGAGGGTATGCCCTCCGGGGGTGGGCAGCATTGCGGATTATCAAATGACAATCATTTCATGTTGCTTGGCTATGACGGAGATCACGATACGGGTGAGGCGTTGTGTATCGCTGGCGGCACGGACGCAGACAAGTCAGTGCGTTGTCTCACGACAGCAGCGGGACCCTGCGTGATTTGCGGGGCGATCGTGCTGATCGTTTCCTGACTTGCCGGTTCCCTGAACGAGCGCTACCGTTTCGGTCCGCATGTTTTTCATAATGCGACAGAATTATGGAATATGTGCACTCAAGAACATATTTATGCAGAACACGGCAACGGTTGTAGCGAGGAGATGCCGCAGGACCGAGAAGACGCCCACTGGTCGCGGGAATTAAGCGGCGCATTCGGCGATCTGGGCACTTTCCTGCCGCACGTCGTGGCCGCGCTGAGCGTTGTCGGCATGGCGCCGTTCGGCGTGTTGGCCGGTTTTGGTCTGTTTTACATCGCAACCGGGTTGATCTATGCGCTGCCGGTGGCGGTGCAGCCAATGAAGGCCGCTTCGGCGGCGATCCTGGTCTCCGACATGTCTCCGGGCAGTGTGGCAGCGTGCGGACTGATCGTTGGACTGGTGTTTTTGGCGCTTGGCGTGACCGGGGCGATCGGGCGGTTGGCGCGGATCGTTCCGGATGCGGTGGTGAGCGGCTTGCAACTCGGTCTCGGCCTGACGCTTGCGCTGCTGGGTCTGCGGATGATGCTGACCGACTGGGTGATCGCGGTCGTGGCTGCGGGGTTGCTGGTCGCCTTGCTATGGGTGCCGCGGTGCCCGGCCGCGCTTGTTGCGCTTGCCGGCGCGACGGGGGTGGCGGTAGTGCGCGATGGCGTGCCAGCGGTATCGCTTGACCCTGGCCTCCCCAACCTTGCGCTGATCGTGCCGTCCTGGACGGACCTGTGGCGTGGATTTGAACTGGCCGCGCTGCCGCAGATTCCACTCACGTTGACGAACGCGATCATCGTCACGGCGACGCTGAGCGGCACGTTGTTCGCAAAACGCGCGCACCGGGTAACGCCGCGCAACCTGGCGCTCACCACCGGAGCCGCGAACTTGTTACTGGCCCCGTTGGGTGCCTATCCGATGTGTCACGGCGCCGGGGGCATGGCCGCGCACCATCGCTTCGGCGCGCGTGGGCGCGGCGCCCCGCTGATCATGGGCAGTTGTTGTCTCATCTTGGCGGGATTGGTCGGGGGCGAGGCGCCGGCCCTGCTCGCGCTGGTACCGGAAGCGGCGGTGGGCTGCCTGCTTGTCGCGACAGGCTGGGAATTGGCGAGTGCCTTGCGCGCCCGTGCCCAGCCGTTGGTGAACTGGCCGATTCTGGCGGCCACGGCAGCCGCGACACTAGCGGTGAACGCCTTTGCCGGCTTCGTCCTTGGCTGCTTGTTGGCTTGGCTCTGGCCCTGGGTGCGGGGTCGGCTGTCCGGGCGGCCAAGCGGTACGCACTCGGGCGCAGCACAGCGCTATGAGACGACCGACGCCTTCAAGACTTCATGACCGCCCAGCCCGCAGACCCGCCGATAAGCGCGCTTGCCAACGGCAGCCAGCGGTCAGTCGGTTGCCAGCATGACGTCGCTGGCCTTGATCACCACGTTGATCGGCTTGCCTTCGGCCACGCCGAGTTCCTCCGCAGCTTCCAGGGTGATCGAGGAGGTGATGACGTTGCCGCCGCCAATGTCCACCTTGACCGTCGCGGTGACCATGCCGCGCTTGATCTCCTTCACGGTACCGCTGAGCGTGTTGCGTGCGCTGATCGCCATCGAAAGGCTCTCCCATGTCCATGCGTTCGAGGTCGGGGCCCGGGATCACATCAACCGCTGTGATCTGGCCTCATTGCGGTGTTTCGTTCCGGAAGGTTTGTAAAGGTTTGCGCGGTGCATTGGCAAACCACACGGCATGGGCCCTTGTCGTCACCGGGTTGCTTGCGACAGGTGCCTTCGCGGCAACCGCGGCCGGCGCACAGCAGCGCAATTTTACCGACGACGCCGGTCGTACCGTGCAGTTGCCAGGCCAGGTGGACAGCGTCTACCCAACCGGCCATCCGGCGTCGATCCTGCTCTACACTCTAGCGCCGGAAACGCTGGCCGGTTGGACGCGCACGCTGCCATCGGACATGCAGGGCCTGATGCCGGCGCGTTATCAGGAACTTCCGGTGATCGGCCGACTGTCGGGACGGGGGGATACCGCGAACCTGGAACGTGTGCTGACGCTCGCCCCCGATGTTCTGTTCGATTATGGCGCGGTACGGGAGCCCTATATCTCCGCCGCCGATCGGCTGATGGCGCAGACCGGTCTGCCGACCGTCCTGTTGGGTGGGCGTTTCGATGGGCTACCGGCGTCCTATCGCAAGCTGGGTCAACTGCTCGGCAAACCAGCGCGGGCGGACCGGTTCGCATCCTATGCTCGGGAGACGCTTGCCCTGGCCAAGCGGATCCGCGAGCAGGTTCTGGAAGCCGAGCGACCCAGGGTCTACTACGGCCGCGACGCGGATGGATTGACGACTGCGTTCGCGGGGTCTTTGAACGCGGAGATCCTGTCGCTGGTCGGTGCCCGCAACGTGGCGGACGATACCGACGAGCCGGGCCTGGGCGCGGTCAACCTGGAACAGATCCTGGCCTGGAACCCGGAGGTGATCGTCACCATCAATCCGGCGTTTTATGACAGCTTGCAGGACCCCGACGGCGTCTGGTCGCAGGTCCAGGCCGTGCAACAGGGTCGCGTCTATCTGGCGCCCGAACGTCCGTTCGGCTGGTTCGACCGGCCGCCGTCGGTCAACCGCTTGATCGGGGTGCGTTGGCTGCTGCACCTGTTCTATCCAGAGCGCATGCCCGGCAGTTTGCGCGGCGAGGTTGTCCGTTTCTACGAGCTGTTTTACCACGTCAGCCCAAGCGACACCCAGCTCGACCGCCTGTTGGTCACCGCGATGCCGGAGGAGCGGCGGTGAGGCGTTTGTCGAAGGTGCGATGGGGCCGGCATCCCGCTATGTTGTCTAGCCGGGCAGCACGTTTCACCGAGGATAGCGGATGGCCGGCATGACCGCCGAGGCTCCCTTGGCCGGCGGCGTGCCGCGGTGGGTGGTGGGCTATCTGCTCCCGGCACTGGGGATCGTCGCGCTGGTCTTGCTGTCGTTCGCGATCGGCAAGTTCCCGGTTGCGCCGGGGGAGCTCGTGCAGGTTGTCGCGGCCAAGCTGTTCGGTGGCGCGCACGGTCTTCCGGACACGTATGAGGCCGTGGTCTGGCGCATCCGCTTGCCCCGGATCGCCACGGCCTGCTTGGTCGGGGCCGGGTTGGCGGCGGCAGGGGCGACCTACCAGGGGCTGTTCCGCAACCCGCTGGTCTCGCCGGATATCCTGGGCGTTTCCTCCGGCGCGGGCTTTGGCGCGGCGCTGGCGATCCTGATGAGTTTGCCGGTGGTGGCGGTGCAGGGGATGGCGTTCGTGTTCGGCCTTGTCGCGGTCGCGGTGGTTTACGCGATCGCACAGCTGGCCGGTGGGCGGCACGAGCCGTTGCTGGTGCTGGTGTTGGCCGGTGTGGTGGTGGGCGCGCTGTTTTCCGCGGCGATTTCGTTGATCAAGTACGTCGCCGATCCCTACGACCAGCTGCCGGCGATCGAGTTCTGGCTGCTTGGCGGGCTGTCCGGCGTGCGTCTGATGGACATTCTGCCGGTCCTGCTCCCGGTTCTGATCGGTCTGGTACCGCTCGTGCTGCTGCGCTGGCGGCTCAACGTGCTATCGTTGGAGGATGAGGAGGCCCGCGCACTTGGCCTGCGTACCGGGCCGTTGCGGGCGCTGGCGATCGCCTGCGCCACCCTGATGACCGCTGCGGCTGTATCCATCGCGGGCATGGTTGGCTGGGTCGGGCTGATCGTGCCGCACATCGCGCGCATGCTGGTTGGTCCCAGCTTTGTGCGGCTGCTTCCCGCAGCGATGCTGATCGGTGCGGCCTATCTGCTGGCGGTCGACAACATCGCGCGCACGGCTGCCGTGATCGAGATTCCGCTGGGCGTGCTCAACGCCTTCCTTGGTGCGCCCTTCTTTCTGTTCGTACTCGCCCGGGCGCGGCGGAGCTGGCAATGACGCTCACCGCCCGCGAGCTTGCCATCGGCTATGGAAAAACGGCGGTCGGTCGTGATCTCACGCTCGACCTTGCACCCGGTGAACTCGTGATGCTTCTGGGGCCGAACGGGTGTGGCAAGTCCACGCTGTTCAAGACGCTGCTGGGGCTGATCCCGGGACTGGGCGGCACGGTCACGCTGGACGGGCAGGCTCTGGAGGAGCTGAGCCGGCGGCAGTTGGCGCGCGGGCTCGCCTACGTGCCGCAGGCCGCGGGCGGTTTCTTCCCCTTCACGGTGGTGGATACGGTGCTGATGGGGCGGACGGCGCACCTTGGACCATTCGGAGCGCCCGGCGCGCGGGATCGGGCCGCGGCGGCACGGTCCCTCGACCGCCTTGGCCTCCAGGATCTAGCTGAGCATCCGTTCACACGCCTGTCGGGCGGGCAGCGGCAGATGGTGCTGATCGCCCGGGCGCTGGCGCAGGAGACGCCCTACATTGTGATGGACGAGCCGACCGCCAGCCTGGACTTCGGCAATCAGGTTCGGGTGTTGGCGCAGGTGCGTGCGCTCAAGGCCAGCGGCACCGGCCTGATCCTGGCCAGCCACGACCCAGATCAGGCGTTGCGTCTGGCCGACCGGGTGCTGGTGATGGCCGGCGGACGGATCGCGGCGTCCGGGCCGCCAACAAACGTGTTGACCGGTGATCTGCTCAAGCAGGTCTACGGTGTCGATGCGGCAGTCGCGGAGGTCGTCGCAGAAGGGCGGACGCTCGGGCGCACCTGCTTTCCGCTCCCCGGCGGTTGATCAGACCAGCGTCCAGGCGGCCCGTGCCATCAGGTAAAGTCCTACCAGCAGGAGCGCGGTCAGCAACACCTGTCGGAAGCGCGCTTCCGACAACCGGCGGCGCAATCCTTCGCCAAGCCGCATGCCGGCGAAGGCCGGTATCACTGCCAGCACCGACAAGAGGGCAAGGTCGGTCGACAGCAGGTGATTGCCGCCCAAAGTCAGGCCAAGCGTGATCGTCGCGGAGAGGAACAGGATACCCATTGCTTGGATCAGCTGGTCGCGCGGCAGTTGGATCGCCTGCAGGTAGATCACGCACGGCACCAGGAACGCCCCGGTCATGCCGGTTAGAATGCCGTTGATCCCGCCCACCAGCGGTGCGGTCCAGCGTTCGTGCCGCCGGGCCAGGACCGGCCGCCAGCCCGCCAGCGCCGATCCGGCGTAGACCACCAGCAGTAGGCCGAGCAATCCGGACAGCAGGTCCATATCCACGCGCGTCAGGGCGGTTGCACCAAGCGGCACTAGCGCAACGGCCGCGATCAGATAGGGCCATAGACGCCTGAGAATGGTACGCGCCTGGCCACCGCGCAGGGCTTGGCGGGCATTGCTGGCGAAGGCCGGCACTAACACCAGCGCCATCGCGGTATGCAGATCGCTCGCAAGTGTCAGCGCGGCGAGGCCAATGGTCGGCATGCCCAGCCCCACCAAGCCCTTCACGATCCCCGCGCAGACGAAGACCAGGACGGCAACAAGAAGCAGGTCAGGATCGGTCATGGGAGTCTTGTTGTTCGCAGGCTAGTTTGCCTGCTCCAGAAGCCGCAGAATCTCGGTGTCGCCTAGCATCTGCGCAGCCTTCTGCGGGGTCCAGCCGTCTTTCGCCTGGGCCGTTGGGCTGGCGCCGGCGTCCAGTAGCCGGTGTACCGCACCGGCCGCGCCGCGGTTGGCCGCCCACATCAGCGCGGTCGACCCATCAGCCCCCGGCTGGTCGGGATCGACGCCGGCGGCGAGCAAGCGGTCGACCAGCTGCGCGTCGCCCAGCTTCGCCGCGCGGGCGATCGGCGGCAGGCCATCGCGGCAGCGCGTGGTCAACACCTCGTCTTCGCCGGTCGCGATCAGCTGGTCGACGCTCTGCCGCGCGCGGCTGTCGATCGCCAGGCAGATCGCTGTGTTGCCCTTGGCGTTTTGGATCGATGGATCGGCTCCTGCTTCAAGCAGCCGATCGAGGGCGGCCGTCTGGCCGCTGGCGGCGGCCAGCATCAACGCGGTCTCGCCGGAGGTGTTTTGCCGGTCCACCCTGGCTTCGGCCGCGAGCAACTGGTCCACCATCGCGAGCGAGCCGGTGCGGGCGGCCGCCATCAGGGGCGTGAAACCGTCATGTGCCGCAACGTCCGGGGCGGCGCCGGCCTGAAGCAGCGTGTCGGCGATGCTGGCGGCCAAGCCGAACGGCGCGCTCGCCGCATTGATCAGCGGCGTGTTGCCATCGGCGTGGTCCTGGACGTTCGGGTCGGCACCGTGGTCGAGCAGAGCGACCACCGTGCGGTCGGCGCCCCGGCGTGTGGCAATCAGGAGGGCTGTGTTTCCGTACTTGTCCTCGCGCAAATCGGTCGCGGCGCTGGCATCAAGCAGGACCCTCGCAACGTCGCCGTGCCGACCGTAGGCTGCCTGCATCAGCGCGCTCCAGCCGTCGCCGCTGCGCCCGTTTACATCGGCTCCGGCCTTCAGCAACAGGGATGCCAACTTGGCGTGACCATGGTCCGCGGCGACCATTAGCGCCGTACGCCCGTCGGGGCGGACGCGCGCGTTCGGGCTTGCCCCGGCCTTGAGCGCTGCGGCGGCCCTACCGGGTTTGCCGGCCGCGACAGCTTCGATCAGGTCACGGTCGATCTGTGCTTCGAACGACGTTGCGCTATCGTCTCCGAGCACGGGCGTCGCAAGCGCTATGAGGAAGGTGATCAGCAATAGGATAAGACCGCGCCGCGCGGGCGCGGGTCCGCGTGCGCTCGGATGGGTCGCGGTCGAAGTCAGGAAGGCTGGCGACGTCATGTTGTTGGGCACGGCTTCACCAAACAGGTCTGGGATCATGTTCCTGGTGAAGCCATAGCAGGAACGCCAACCGTTTTGGGACTTTCTATGAGCCCATTTGTACGGCGGGCTATGCTTGCCGCGAACGCCAACTGGGATGGCTCCCAGTGCGGGGGCTTCACCGATCGTCCGGAGACCCTGAGCAACGACTTCTTCGCGAACCTGCTGGACCTTGGCACGAAGTGGCAGGCCGCCGACGAGAACCGGGATGTGTTCGAGGTCCACGGCGCCAACGACGGCGAGGAGAAGTTCGTTCAGGACTTCGTGGCGGCGTGGAACAAGGTCATGAATCTGGACCGTTACGACCTCAAGCAGGTGTAGTCGCTTGCACCCCATGGCATGCGCAAAGCAGCCGTTGGGGCGGATGAGCTGACCGAAAACCCGATAGGGGCCTGCGCTCTACCGGGCTTTTCTTACCTGTGATGCCGCGATCGAGAGCGTTCGTACCCTGGCGACGGCTAGGCGCTCATCGGCCCTGATCCAGCCAGGGTTCAAGCGCGTCGATGCTGGGCAAGACGGTGTGCGCTTTGGTAGCCAGTTCCGCCTCGCTGCCCGTACCGGTCAGCACGCCAAGCGCCGCGGCGCAGCCGGCGGCTGTGGCCATCTCCATGTCATGCAGGTTGTCGCCGACCACGATCACCTCGGTGGGGGCGAGCCCGGTGGCCGCGCAGAAGCCCCAGACCATCCCCGGTTCCGGCTTGCCGCCGAAACCGCTGTCATAGCCGGCAACGAACAGCCCGTCCGTGTCAATGTCGAGCCGGGCGAGGGTGGCACGGGCAGCCTGGGCACCGTCGCTGGTCGCCACCCCGAGCGCGAACCCCCGAGCGCGCAGCCGATCGAACAGGCCGGCCACGTTGGTTACCGGAACGGCATTGCGTGCGCCTTCGGCGAACGCGGAATCCATCTGCTGGCTCAGGTCGTCGAGGGCAAAGTCCGCCCCCGCCTCGATCCAGGCCTGCGCGATCTCACGCGTGTGGGAGGCGGCGAGTAAACTACCGCCACGCACCCGGTCAGCGGCCGGATCGTGCCCGCCGATTTCGAGCAACCGGTGGGCAAGCGTCGGGTCGCCGCGCGCGGCGATCTCGGCGACCCGGCGGTTGATCGGTGCCCAGGTCGCTTCGTAATCGACCAGGGTGCCGTCCTTATCAAAAAGAATGCCGCGAAGCGCGGTCCGGTCGGGCGTCATATAGCTCAGCCAACGACCTGCAGAACCAGCGCGCGGCTGGTGGACTGACCTTCCTGGTTGGGCATCGACAGGTAGCTTGGCGTGGTTTCGATCACATGGCAGCGGCCGTCCTTGACCAGCTGCTCCAGATGGTCCTTGAAACCGCTGTCCCAGAGCTTGTCCTTCACCGTCGTAATGATGTGGCCTCCCTTGCGCACCACGCGCAGCAGGTCGTCCAGACCATGGGGATCGGCATGGCCGATCGTGAAGACGCCCGCGCACACGCAGGCGGCGAAACGGGCGTCGGGGTAGGGCAACGGTTCGCCGCCCAGCGCCGCCTTTTGAAGGTCGTCGTAGACGCCGCGTTGTTCGGCCCGGTCCAGCATGCCCTGCGAGACGTCGCAGCCGAACACTTCTTTGTAGCCCAGGATCTTCAGCCATTCGCCGACCAGGCCCGTGCCCTGACCGGCATCCAGGACGCCGCCGGCGTGCGCCGGAACGTGCCGGGTTAGCAATCCGACGCAGATCATCGGATGACGGTAACCAGCCTGCAGCATGCTGGAATCGTAGTCGGCAGCCCAGTCATCGTAGGTTTTCGCAATCTGATCGACCGACTGTGCACTGTAAACGTCGTTGAGCTGGTCGACTTGATTGGTATTGGCCATGATTCTCTCCTGGTCGATACAGGACGATCCGGGCCGTGCGGCAGCTCCGCAGCCGCCGGATCGGAACCTGTAAAGTGTGGGGTTGCCGATGAAGCTTCCATAGAGTACCACAAAAAACCACAAAAACCTACATCGGATCGGCCAAAAGCCGAAACCGAAGCCCTGAAAATGGCCCTCACGCGCCGCTGACGGCTATCAGGATCGCATATTTTGGACAGGGAGTGCAGACGGCCATGGATGATCTCGCCGGCTATTTTGCTCGGATTCCCGAACTCAAAGACCTGCCCGCAAGCAAGATCCAGGCGGAGCGTCTGGGCGGGCTGACCAATCTGGTCTACCGGATCCAGACACCTGATCGGGACTATGTGCTGCGGGTCGCGGGGCCGGGTACGGAGAGCTTCATTGACCGCAAGGTGGAGGCGCACAACGCGCGTGCCGCGGCAGCCGCCGGCGTGTCACCGGAGGTGTTGTTCGTCGACGAGTCTGACGGATTGATGCTGATGCCGCACATCCCGGCGACCACGATGAGCCCGGAGTCGTTCCGCACCACCGAGGGGGCGCCGGCCCGCGCCGGGGCAGCGTTCGCCCGGCTGCACGACAGCGGCCAGACATTCGAATTCCGCTTCGAGCTGTTCCAGATGATCGATGGCTACCTGAAGCTGCTGGGGGATCTCGGTGCGACCCTGCCGGAGGGCTACCATGACGTTGTGCGGGAGGCTGAAGCGGTCCGCGAGGTGCTAGATGCCAAGCCGGCCGAGCTCGCGCCCTGTCACTGCGATCCGCTGTGCGAAAACTTCCTGGATAGCGGGGAGGCGATGTGGATCGTCGACTGGGAATACTCGGGCATGAACGATCCCCTGTGGGATCTGGGCGACCTCTCGGTCGAGGCCGGCTTCACCCCGGAACAGGATCTGGAGATGATGCGTGCCTACCGCGGCGGCGAGGTTTCGGAGGCCGACTTCGGCCGCATGGTCGTCTACAAGGCGATGTGCGACCTGCTGTGGACCCTGTGGGGGCTGATCCAACACGCGCAGGGCAATCCGGCGGAAGACTTCTGGGCCTACTCGATCGAACGGTTTGAGCGCTGCAAGATTCTGATGGGTCAAGCCGAATTTGCCGAGCGTCTGGCGGCCGTGCGGGCCGGGTGAGCTGACCCGATTAGTCCGGCGCCGTCAGAGAATCATCGCCGGCATCGAGATCCGTGCCGTCGTTCTGGTCAAGCGGAGGACGGCCGGTCTCGTCGGCGACCAGCAAGCGGACCTCGTTCTCGCGCAGACGCTTGAGGAAGGGTTCCGGTGGCCGACGATCGGTGATCAGGGTGTCGATGCGCTGCAGGTCGCAGACCTTAACCGGCGCCTGATGTCGGAACTTGCTGGCGTCGGCGACCGCGACCACCTGGGCGGCCTGATCCAACACGGTCTGGCAGAACTCCGCCTCCTGCAGGTGAAAGTCCATCACGCCGCCGTCGCTGTGCAGCGCGCCGACCGAGATGACGGCGTAGCGGGTGCGGAACCGGCGGACGAAGTCATAGGCTGTCTGCCCGAAGGTTGCGCCGTCATCGCCGCGTAGCTCGCCGCCGGCAAGGTAGATCTTGTTGCCCTTCTTGGCATTGGCGAGCGTGCGCGCGATGTCGGCGCTATTGGTGACGACGAACAGGTCGGTGTGATCCTTCAGCGCCCGCGCTACATAGGCGGTCGTGCTGCCGGTATCGAGCATCAGAGAATCGCCGTTGGCAATCAGTTCCGCGGTCTTGCGGGCGATCGCCCGCTTGGCCGTGGCGTTCTGTTGCATGCGGCTCTGGAAACCCGGTTCGCGGTTGAGGTCCGGCAGCATGACACCGCCGTGCACGCGCTCGACCAGTCCCTTGCTGGCCATCGCCTTGACGTCACGGCGTACGGTTTCGTCGGAGACCCTCATGCTGCGTGTCAGCTCGCTGACAGTGGCGGAGCCATGGGTGCGCAACACTTCCAATATGGCGTTCTGTCGGGCGGCGCGGTGCACAGCGGCAATCTCCTTCAACCTCGAGTCGTCGCGCAATTATAGCTGCCTGCATGTGTGCACAACAGCCCGAAACTGTGGAGTTTTGTGGAAATCAGTTGACAGCTAGGCCTGCTTGCCCGCTTACTGGCCTGGGGCGTGCGCCGACCTATCGGGCGATGCGATCAGATCGCGGCCAACTAAAACTTTCGGCAGCGCAAATCCGTCGCCCCCGACATTGGGGTGACGCTCAATCGTACCAACGCCTTGCGACGTACGCCAAAAGACAGCGCGCCAAACGACACCCGCCGGGCGCATCCTGATCGAATGGCCGGCTGTTCCGGCCGCATAAGACCCGACGCATCGTAGCCGATCGGGCATCAACACAAAGACAAGCAGTTACAGGGAGACCGGAAAGACATGCACTCCGCTTTCAGCAAGCTGGCCGGCCGCACGGCGATGCTCGCCGGGGCCACGGCGATTGCCCTGTCGGCCGCGCCGATTTCGGCGGACGCCGCAGACTATCCGGAGTCCGACGATCCGATCCGGATGACCATCCACGACTGGACCGGCCAATACCTGACCACCCACATCATGGGCAGTGTGCTGGAGGAAATGGGCTACAACGTGGAGTACGTGCAGGCCGACTATCTTGCCCAGTTTGCCGGGCTTGAATCCGGTGACCTGCATGTCGCCATGGAGATCTGGGAAACCACTGGCAAGGACGCGCTCCAAGCCTCGCTCAAGACCGGCGACACCGTTGACCTTGGCGAGACCGGCATGAAGGCCATCGAAGAGTGGTGGTATCCCAGCTACGTCAAGGAAGAGTGCCCCGGTCTGCCGGATTGGAAGGCGCTGAACGATTGTGCGGAACTGTTCGCCGCGCCCGAAACTCACCCCAAGGGACGCTACCTGGGTGGCCCGGTCACCTGGGGCGGCAAGGACGACGAGCGGGTCGAGGCGCTTGGCCTGGACTACGAGG
The DNA here is from genome assembly GCF_000515255.1 of Rhodovibrio salinarum DSM 9154. Taxonomy (NCBI): domain Bacteria; kingdom Pseudomonadati; phylum Pseudomonadota; class Alphaproteobacteria; order Rhodospirillales; family Rhodovibrionaceae; genus Rhodovibrio; species Rhodovibrio salinarum. The sequence continues at coordinate 2,419,571 of NZ_KI911559.1, forward strand.
TCGTGCACGCCGGCACCGACGCCGCGCTGTTCGCTGAACTGCAGTCCGCGATCCAGCGCAAGGAGCCGATCCTGGCCTGGGTCTATACCCCGCACTGGGCACCGATCAAATTCGAGGGCGAGTGGGTCGAGTTCCCGCGCTACACGAAGGAGTGCTACGAGGACCCGAGTTGGGGCGTGAACCCGGACATGGCCTATGACTGCGGCAAGCCACGCGGTTGGATCAAGGCCGTTGGTTGGGCCGGTGGTGAAGAGAAATGGCCGGCTGCCTACCAGGCGATCCGCAACTTCGAGATCACCAATCAGCAGATGGGCGAGATGATCGGCAAGGTCGATCTCGACGGCATGCCGCCGGAAACGGTGATCGACCAATGGATGCAGGCCAACAAGGATACTTGGCAAGCCTGGATCCCGGCGGAGTAGGCGTCGCTTCCCGCCTACTACCGACCGGTAAGGCGGCGGCCGGACCCCTCGCGCGGTGGGATATCCGGCTCAACCCGGAACGCCTGCTCGCGCCGGCCGCCGCCACTTTAGCTGTTTCGATGTGATCTGCCGCCCAACCTCTGGACGAGTCCGACATGACGCATGGCCCTATCCCTCAGAACGGGCCCACGCCTGTTGCCCAACCGACAAGCGGTGCGCGACGTCCCGCCAAGCTGACCTGTCGCGGCCTGTGGAAACTGTTCGGTCCTGATGCTGAGCGCTTCCTGGCGCGCAGCAACGGCCAGCCGACCGGTCAGCAGATCGCGGACGCTGGCCTGATCGGGGCGGTGCGCGATGCCGAGCTTGAGGTCGGCGAGGGCGAGGTGTTCGTGATTATGGGCCTGTCCGGGTCGGGCAAGTCCACGATCGTCCGTTGCCTGTCCCGGCTGGTCGAGCCGACGGCGGGAGAGCTGGTCTTCGAAGGGCAGGACCTGCTGCAAGCCAACGCGCGCCAGCTGACCGAAATCCGGCGGCACAAGATGGGCATGGTGTTTCAGCACTTCGCGCTGCTGCCGCATCTGTCGGTTTTGGGCAACGTTGCCTTTCCGCTGGAGATCCAGGGCGTCTCCCGGGCCGAACGCGAAGCGCGTGCCATGGAGGTGATCGAACTGGTCGGTCTGAGCGGTCGTGAGACCTATTTCCCGCGCGAGCTGTCCGGTGGTCAGCAGCAGCGTGTCGGCATCGCCCGTTCGCTCGCGGTAAAGCCGGAGATCTGGTTCCTGGACGAGCCGTTCTCCGCGCTCGATCCGCTGATTCGTCGGGAAATGCAGGACGAGTTCCTGCGCCTGCAGCGGGTGCTGCACAAGACGATCGTGTTCATTACCCACGACTTCGACGAGGCCATCCGCCTGGCCGACCGGATCGCCATCATGAAGGACGGCGAGATCGTCCAGATCGGCACGCCGGAAGAGGTCGTGACGGCGCCGGCGACCCAATACGTCGCCGAATTCACCCGCGACGTCCCGCGCGCCAAGGTGATGTCCGTGCGCGCGTTGATGACCCCGGGCGATGCCGACGGTACCGAGGGGCAAGTCCACGCCGATGCGCGCGTTAACGAGGTGGCGCATCAGGCCGTGCATGGCCATAAGCCGGTTGCGGTGGTCGACGATGACGGCACGGTGCTCGGCCGGCTCGAGCGCGCGGCGGTGGTCGAGGTGCTCGCCCCCGACGGTCCGGACCCGGCGACCTCCAAGGCTGCGGCGGCATCATGACGGCCCTTAGCGAGTCCGGTTTGACGGCGCGCCCGCGTCATCTGCGGCCCGCCGGTCTGCTTCCCTGGGCGGGCGCGCTTGCCGTCTTGGCCGCGCTGTGGCTGGCGGGCAGTCAGGCCGGTTGGCTCAACAGCTATCCGGACGCTTGGATCCTGCCGCTGCGCGACTGGATTTCCGAGGCGATGCGCTGGTTGGTCAAGGACGCGACCTTCGGCCTGTTCACCTTCAAGGAACTGACCCGCGCCTTTGCCTGGCTGCTCGATCTGCCACTGCAGGCCTGTCTGATCCTGCTGGCGCGTGGGGTGACGATCCCACTGGGCGGACAGGCGGAGTTGCTGATCCCGCCGCTGTCCTGGCTGGGGGTGACGGGCGCGCTGGTCTGGACCGCCTGGCGTGTGGGCGATGCCAAGCTTGCGGCTCTGATCGTCACCTGCTTTGGCTATCTCGCGGTGTTCGGGCAGTGGCACAGCGCGATGGTGACGCTGTCCTCCATCCTGGTCGCCGTACCAGTCGGCATCCTGGGCGGTGCCGCGTTGGGGATCCTCGGCTATCGCAGCCGGACGGCGGAACGCGCGCTGACGCCGGTGCTCGACCTGATGCAGACGGTGCCGGTGTTCGCCTATCTGGTGCCGGTGTTGTTCCTGTTCGGCTTCGGCCCGGTGTCCGCGATGATCGCGACGATCATCTACGCCATGCCGCCAATGGTGCGGGTTACCATGATGGCGCTGCGCGCCGTTCCGGCGGAGGTCCTGGAATTCGGTCGGATGGCCGGCTGCACGCAGCGGCAGATGCTATGGAAGGTGCTGCTGCCCTCCGCCCGGCACAGCCTGATGGTGGGCGTGAATCAGGTGATCATGCTGTCGCTCAACATGGTCATCATCGCCTCGATGATCGGCGCGGGCGGTCTGGGCCACGACGTCTTGACCTCGTTGCGCCGGTTGCAGATCGGCGATGGACTGGAGGCCGGCGTGGCGATCACGGTGCTGGCGATCTCGCTCGACCGGCTCAGCCAGGCGATCGCCAACCGCACCTCGACCCCGGTACACCTGCAGGCTGGACAGTCGTTCGCCCGTCGCCACGCCACCTGGCTCGGCATCGCCGGCGTCCTGGGCGCCACCTATCTGCTTGCCTTCTTCGTGCCGGCGCTGCGTAGCTATCCGGACTGGTTGACGCTCGATACCGGGCCACTGTTCGACAACCTGGTGCAGTGGATCAACGTTCACGCCTACGCCTATTTGGATGCCGTCAAATCCTGGTTGTTGATCCATGTGCTGATCCCCTTCAAGCGCCTGCTGATCGATGCCCCATGGCCTGGCGTGGCGCTGTTGCTGGCGGTTGCCGGCTGGCGGATCGGGGGGCGGCGCTTAGGCGTCATGGTTGCGTTGCTCGCGGTTTTTATCGCCGTCACCGGCAACTGGGAAAAGGCGATGGTGTCGGCCTACCTGTGCGGCATCTCCGTCTTGCTGGCGATGGCGATCGGGGTCCCGATCGGCGTGCTGGCCGCGACCAGCGACCGGATGCACCGGATCGCCCAAAACGCCGCGGACACGCTGCAGACGCTGCCCAGCTTCGTCTATCTGATCCCCGTGGTGATGCTGTTCCAGGTCGGCGACTTCTCCGCAATGATTGCAATCACCGCCTACGCCCTGGCTCCGGCCGTGCGCTACACCGACCACGGCCTGCGTGGGGTACCTGACGAGGTGATCGAGGCTTCGCGGATGTCCGGCTGCCGTCCTTGGCAACTGCTCTGGAAGGTCCGTCTGCCGCTGGCAATGCCGGAGATCATGCTGGGCGTGAACCAGACGATCATGATGGCGCTGTCGATGCTGGTGATCACCGCCTTGGTGGGCACGCGCGACCTGGGCCAGGAGGTCTACATCGCCCTGACCCGAGCAGACACCGGTCTTGGCCTGGTCGCGGGCGTGTGCGTTGCCTTCCTGGCAATCATCGCGGACCGGCTGATCGGCGCCTGGTCCCACAAGCGCAAGCAGGAACTGGGTCTGGCGTGAGTGATCGCACCAGATCAGGGAGGAAAGGCATGAGCGAGACTGCCGACCAGCCGGCCGCCCGCGTTGCCGGTCTGGACATTTGGCGCGGCCCCGTCGAACCGAAGCCGATCGACGGCGGCATCACCAACACGAACTTTCTGGTCGACGACCGGGGCGAACGCTTCTTCGTCCGGATCGGTGCCGACATCCCGGTCCACGGCGTGATGCGGTTCAACGAGTTGACGGCCGCGCGCGCCGCCGCCGCGGCCGGCGTGTCGCCAGACGTCGTGCACGCCGAACCGGGCGTGCTGGTAACCCGCTTCGTCGAGGGGCGCACGCTGGAAGAAGCCGACGTGCGCGACCCCGCGATGCTGGAACGGATCGTCCCGCTAATCCGGCGCTGTCACGACGACATGCAACAGCATCTGCGTGGGCCGGTGCTGATGTTCTGGGTGTTCCACATCGTCCGCCATTACGCCGGCGTGCTGCGGGACGCGGAAAGCGACTGGATCGGCCAGCTGCCGGATCTGGTCGCGCGTGGAGAGCGGCTGGAACGCGCGGTGGGCGCGATCGAGGTGGCCTTCGGGCACAACGATCTGCTTGCCGCCAACTTCATCGACACCGGCGACCGGCTATGGTTGATCGACTGGGACTACGCCGGCTTCAACACGCCGCTGTTCGATCTGGGCGGGTTGTCCTCCAACAATCAGCTTTCGGGCGCGCAGGAGGATGATCTGCTCACGCTCTACTTCGGCCAAGCGCCGGACGATCGCCAGCGCCGCGGGCTCAAGGCGATGAAGGCCGCCTCGCTGTTGCGCGAGAGCATGTGGTCCATGGTCTCCGAGGCGCATTCCGACCTCGATTTCGACTTCCGGGCCTATACCCAGGAGAACCTGGATCGCTTCGAGCGCGCCTGGGCGGAGTTCGCGCCCTTGGAGACCGCTTGAGGCTTCAGACCACATCCACATAAGACTGGACGGCGCCAAGCCGCCGCCCCAAAGACCGGGGACACCAACATGGGCCAACTTCCGGCGGCTGCGCAGGTCGTCATCATCGGCGGCGGCATCATCGGATGCAGCACTGCCTATCATCTGATGCACGAAGGGGTGCGCGATGTCGTCGTGCTGGAGCAGGGCCGCCTGACCAGCGGCACCACCTTCCATGCCGCTGGGCTGGTCGGCCAGTTGCGGTCCAGTGCGAATATCACCCGACTGCTGAAGTATTCGGTCGACCTGTATGCGCGCCTTGAAGCGGAAACCGGGCAGGCGACCGGCTTTAAGCAGAACGGTGGCCTGCGTCTGGCGTGCAACGCCGAACGCATGACCGAGATCAAGCGTCAGGCGACGACCGCGCATTCCTTCGGTTTGGAGATGCATCTGCTAAGTCCGCAGGAAGCCAGCGACCTCTGGCCCCTGATGAGCCCGCAGGACCTGGTCGGTGCCGCCTATTTGCCAACCGACGGGCAGGCCAATCCTTCCGACCTGACCCAGGCGCTCGCCAAGGGTGCGCGGATGCACGGTGCCCGGTTCGTCGAGGGGGCACGAGTCACCGGCATCCACCAGAAGGACGGTCGCGTCACCGGCGTGACGACCGATCAGGGCACGATCGCTTGCGAGACGGTGGTGAACTGCGCGGGCCAATGGGCGCCGGAGCTAGGCACGCTGGCCGGGGTTTCGGTGCCGCTGAGTTCGATGCAGCACCAGTACATGGTGACCGAGACGATCGACGGCGTCGCATCGGACTTGCCGACGCTGCGCGACCCCGACGGCCTGATCTATTTCAAGGAGGAGGTTGGCGGTCTGGTGATGGGCGGTTACGAGCGTCAGCCGCTGTCCTGGGCCGAGGCCAGTGTTCCTGACGGGTGGAGCTTCTCGCTGCTGGATCCGAACTACGAACAGTTCGAACCGCTGATGGAAAGCGCGCTGCACCGTGTCCCGGCACTGGCTTCCGCGGGCGTGCGGCAACTGATCAACGGTCCGGAATCGTTCACCCCCGATGGCAATTTCATCCTGGGCGAAGCCCCCGAGCTTTCCGGGTTCTTCGTCGGGGCTGGCTTCAACGCCTACGGGATTGCTGCGGCTGGCGGCGCGGGCTGGGCGTTGGCGGCTTGGATCGCCGAAGGGCATCCGCCGATGGACCTGAGCGTGGTCGATATCCGCCGGTTCGGTCGTCCGCACCGCGACCGCGCCTGGGTCCGCGCGCGGACGGTCGAGGCGACCGGCAAGCACTATACCATGGCCTGGCCGGGAGAAGAGCATGACAGCGGCCGCCCCGCGCGGGTCTCGCCGCTCTACGGCCGGCTCCAGGAAGCACGCGCCTGTTTCGGCGAGAAGCTTGGCTGGGAGCGGCCAAACTGGTTCGCGCGGGAGGGGCAGGCGCCGGTCGACGAGTACAGCTACGGCCGGACCAACTGGTTCGACAATGTGGCGGACGAGCATCGGGCGGTACGCGAGCGGGTTGGCCTGTTCGATCAGTCGTCCTTCGCCAAGTTTCTGATGATCGGCCCGGATGCCGTGACTGCGCTGTCCTGGATCTGCGCGGGCGACGTGACCCGACCGGTCGGTCGGATCACTTACACCCAGATGCTGAACGCGCGCGGCGGAATCGAATGTGACCTGACGGTTACTCGGCTGGCCGAGGACCGGTTCTACATCGTCACCGGCACCGGGGCGGCCACGCGCGATTTCGACTGGATCCGTCGGCACATTCCGAAAGGTCTGAACGCGCATCTGGTCGACGTGACCAGCGCCTATGCCACGTTGTCATTGATGGGGCCGTGCGCCCGCGACGTGCTGCAAGCCGTGAGTGAAGCCGACGTTTCGAATGCGGCTTTCCCGTTCGCCACTTGCCAGGAAATTCCGATCGCCGGCGCGCCGGTTCGTGCGTTGCGCGTTACCTACGTCGGTGAACTCGGCTGGGAACTGCACATGCCAAGCGAGACCGCACCGATCGTCTATGATCGGTTGGTCGCCGCCGGTGCAGCACATGGGCTCGCCAATTGCGGCTATCGGGCGATCGAGACGCTGCGCCTGGAAAAGGGTTATCGCGCCTGGGGCAGCGACATCACCGCCGACGATACGCCGTTGGAGGCCGGGCTCGCGTTTGCGGTGAAGCTGAAATCGAACTTACCGTTCCAAGGTCGCGACGCCCTGTTGATGCAGCGTGAGACCGGCGTCCGCAAACGCTTGGTCTGTTTCACCGTGGACGATCCGGATGTCGTTCTGCTGGGGCGCGAGACAGTGTACCGCGATGGCCAGCGCATCGGGTATCTGGCAAGCGCCGGGTACGGCCATACGCTCGAACGGGGAATTGGGTACGGTTACGTCCGTGCCGACCATCCGATCGACAAGTCCTACATCGAGACCGGTCGCTACGAGCTGGAGGTCGCGGGGGCCCATGTACCGTGCCAAGTCCATACGCAGGCGCTCTATGATCCGACAATGGCGCGGGTGAAGGCATGACCTGGTCAGCCGACCTGCAGGAACTGGCCGCTTTCGCAGAACAGCTGGCCGATGGCGCCCGGTCGGTCTCCTGCCGGTATTTCCGTACATCCACCGAGGTCGACACCAAGGCGGACGATAGCCCGGTGACCCGCGCCGACCGGGAGACCGAGACCTTCCTGCGCGAACGCATCCAAGCACGCTATCCCAACGCCGGTCTGTTCGGGGAAGAGCAGGGCGCCGGCGGTCTGGAGGCGGACTTGGTGTTCGTGGTCGATCCGATCGATGGAACCAAGTCCTTCATCACCGGCTCGCCCCTGTTCGGCACGCTGATCGCGGCGCTGCGGCACGGCAAGCCGGTGGTCGGGGTGATCGACATGCCGGTCCTGAAGGAACGTTGGGTGGGCGTTGCCGGACAGCCCACCGTCTACCGCTGGGCCGAGCGTACAGTTCAGTGCCGATCCCAAGGCGCAGCGACACTTGCGCAGGCGAGTGTCTCGACGACCTCGCCAGACATGTTCACAGCCACCGAATGGTCCCGCTTCGAGGCGGTGTCTCAGCGGGCACGGGTGCGCCGTTTCGGCGGCGATTGCTACCAGTACGGCCGTGTTGCCTGCGGCGAGCTGGATCTGGTCGTCGAAAGCGACCTCAAGCCTTACGACTACCTCGCGTTGGTGCCGGTGGTAACGGGGGCGGGTGGTCGGATCACCGACTGGCAGGGCGCCCAACTGAACCTCGACAGCGATGGCTGTGTGCTGGCCACTGCGAACGCAGCGTTGCATGCCGAGGCGGTGGCGATGCTCGGCCGTTAGGACGTGTATCCAGCTTGCTAGATGCTCGCGTGGAACGTGTGCCGCATGATCGGAGCAGCTATGCAGCGTGAGCGGGGCTTGTGCGGCGGTTATGGGCGTTTTGATGTCGCTTTCTGACGGATTGGCGAATCGCCGCGACGACGCTGTTAATGCGCGTGAAACGGGTGACGTGCGATAACGGGGGCATCGTCAACGCCCAGCCTTGGATCTGGCCCCATGAACATGCTCACCGCCCGTGCTGGTGTGGACCTGCGGCAGGTCCACAGCCGTTCTTTCCGGAACGCCTTCGCCCCCGCCGCCGTGACCGGCGTCGTGCACACCGGTCTTTTCGCCCGTTTGATTGATCGGCTGGAAGCGTTTCGCGCCGCCGCAGCCTTCCGCCACCAACTGGAGATGCTCGGCGATACCGCGCTTGCCGATCTCGGTCTGACGCGGGCGGAGATTCCGGCACACGTGCGCCGTGCGATGGCTCGCCGCCGCCATGCCCGCCGGTCGCAGTCCCCCGCACAGTTGAGCGCGCATCTGCTGCAGGATCTCGATGTCCAACTGGATCATGCCGGTACTCGCGTGTACACCGACGTGCCGTTGGGTGTGATTACCCGCGGCCCGATCGCTCGGACCCCGGCCAACGTCGAACGGCTGCGTCGGACCGCCTAAGCGGCTTTCCTTCGCCTGACGGGGATCTTCATCGGCCCCACCGGCTTTCCGGTGGGGCCGATCGCGTTTCGACGTCTCGATCCAGACCAGCTCGACGCTTTCTGCTGCCGGTATGCTGGCAAGCGCGCTATGATCGCGGACATCGTGTGCCTGCGTACCGGCCGGGAGGTCCTGCATGTCGCTCCGCCACGTCGAAACCCGCGAGACCCCGGCGGATTGCCGGGCCGAAAGTCGGCTGGATGTCTGGCGGGCTGGTGACAAGCCATTCTACGTCTTGAGCCAGCGCGGGCGCTTCCGCGACCTCTGCTACGATCATGGTCGTTTGCTCGCCGCCGAGTTGGAGGACGGCGTTTTTCCCGAAATTCTCGCGACCATCGCGGGCGATGTCGACGCCAGCCCGTCGTTGGAGACCGGTTTGGTCGACAGCCTTCAGGGGGCTTTCTTCAACCGATTGAGCGAGGACGTCCTGCGGTCTTGCAGTGACGAGTTCCGGCGCGGCGTGGAGGCGCTGGAGACTGGCTATCTGCGGGGGTGCGACCGGCCACGGTTCGGCGGCAAGGCGGTGCAGCACGCATGTGTCGCGATCGATGGCGGCAACATCGCCACTGGCTTCACCCGCATCCGTAATTACCGTGCGCGCAGCCGGGAATACGCTTTCTGGCGCAACTACGTCACCACCGCGCTTACAGATACGCCAGCGGGTCGATCCTATGCCGACACGGCGGCACACAGTCCGCATGAAGCGGTTCCGTTGGCCGATTGGTTGGCGCGCCATACGGGCGCTCGTGGGCGCCGGGCCGGCATGGGCTGCACTGGCTTCTGGGCCGCGCCGGATCTGACGGCGGATGGCTTGGGTCTGCACGCCCGTAACTTCGACGGCGCGTTCTTCGATTGGAACCGCTATCCCGTCGTGAGCTTGATCGACGAACGGCCGGACGATCCATCCTATCTGCGCTATGCCGCCGTCGGCACCGCTGGTCTAATTTACCCGGGCGGAATCAACGGCATGAACGAGGCCGGTCTCGCCGTATCGCTGCACCAGATGTCGACCGTGAACTTCACTGTCGGCGATGGCAGCGGCGCCTACGACCTGGCGCCCTACGTCCAGCAGCGTATCCTTCGGCAAGCGCGCACACTGGACGAGGCGGTCGATATCGTGCGCGACCGACGGCACTTCGCTTCCTGGACGATCTTCGTCAGCCACGCGCCCAGCGGTCGCGCGCTGCGGATCGAGATCAACGGTGCGGAGAGGCCGGCTGACGAATTCCAACGTCTGTTCGGCGACACCTACGTCAAGCGGATCGAGGCCAGCGCCCCGGCCGAGCGGATGGTGCAGACCAACCACTTCCTGGCCGACAAGTTGAAAGAGCGGCACGCCTTTTTCGACGATGCGCACTTCACCTCCTCGGTCGGCAAATGGCTGGAAACGCGCGCGCGCATGACCACCGCAACGACGCGTTTGACCGAAGCGACGGATGCCAAGACGCTGGATACGCCGAACGCACTGGCACTGCTCGCGGACCACCATGATGCCGCGGCCGGCGGCGCCCAGCGCAGCTTCGGCCGGACGATCTGCAAAGCCTACAGTCTGATGAGTAGCCTGATGCGCGCGCACCCGGACCGAGACGCTGGGGGCGATGAATTGTGGTTCACGGTCGGGGCCACGGGTGGTGTGACACCGGGGCCGCATACCCCGCTGGTCGGCTTCGGCATCGACTGGGAGAAGCTGCAGGTCACCGGTAAGGGCGTGGAGGTCGCGACCACCGCGTCGGAGGGCGAGCTGACAGCGATGCGCGCCTACGTCTCGGCCTTCCAGGCCCATGACCGGCCGCGCCAGCCCGATGGCCAGTTCTTTCGGCGTCAACCGACGGCCGCGGAGATGCAAAAGATTCGTCATGTCGCGCTCGCCGAACTGGACCGCGCGGTGGCCGCGGCCGAGGCTACGGGCCTGAGCGATCCGACTTTCCGTTATATCCGTGCCCGTCTGCGCCACGCGGCCGCGCTGGCGAGTTCTGGCACAGAGCGCACGCAGTTGCTGAACGGCGCGGGCGAGGACTGGGCCCGTTTGCGGGGCATGTCGGCCGACAACGGTGTTGCGATGACGGATTGGGAGCGCGCGCTGATCCACCTGCTGTCCGCCGCAACGGCCGCGGCTGGAGATCGCGGCCAGCAGGACAAGGTGGCGGACTGGCTGGAGGCCGGCGGCGCTTACCTGAAGCAGGTCGCACAGGCGGAATTCGGCGATGGCCCCGTGCACCAGGATATCAAGACCTGGCGTAAGGTCATGGCCAGCATCGATGCGGACGGGCCCGACGCCGAACTGCCGGAGATCGATTTCGTGACAGTGGAGTAGGGGGTGCAACGTCAAATGGTTGCGAGCGCTCGCTCCTCCACCCGGATGCGCCAGGCCAGCATCGCGAGGTTGGCCGCGCCGAACGCGATTGCCAGCGGCCAGAGACCGAAGACCAGCGGCAGCAGCGGAATCTCCAGCGCCACGATCAGGTAGTTGGGATGACGCAGGATGCGGTAGGGGCCGCGCGATACGCGCGCACTTCCCGGGACCACGATCACCCGCGTCGTCCAGAAACGCCCCAGGCTGATCAGGGTCCAGACACGAAAGCCCTGCAACATCAGGAAGAGCACGAGCGGCACGGGATAGATTGGCGCATCTTGCGGCACGCTGACGGCGAGGGTCGCCAGCCAAGCGGCGTGCAGCCCGACGATCAGCGGATAGTGGCGTGCCCCGTATTCCATGCCACCGGCGGCGCGCAGCCGCTGGTCGTTGCGCCGGGCATGAATCAACTCCGCAAGACGCTGCAGGGCGACCAGCAGAAGCAGGGCATGCGGCCAGTCCACGCTCATAGACTGGCCGCTCATGGGTCGGCTGAGCTTGGATCGAGCAGGGCGAAGCCGGCGCTGAAACCGGGGCCGAGCGCGCTCGCCAGGATCGGACCGCGCGTGGCGTCCTGTAGCACCTCGCGCAGTACGAACAGCACGGTCGGCGCGGACATGTTGCCATAGTCCCGCAGCACCCGGCGTTCCGCAGCCATGGCGCCTTCCTGTAGGCCGAAGACCGTCTCGAGTGCCGCGACCACCTTGGCCCCGCCGGGGTGACACGCGGTTGCCGCGATCCCGGCGCGCGTCAGATGGTGGCGCGCCAGAAAGGTATCGAGCACGGATCCGTACGCGGTACCAACCAAGCTTGGGATGTCGCGGGAAAACAGCACGCCCAGGCCGTCGTCCTCGACGGTCCAGCCCATGACGTCGAGGCTGTCCTGCCAAGTGTGCTCGCCCCAGCCTATCAGGCGGGTTCCTACATCACCCGGCACCCCGCTGATCACCGCCCCGGTGGCCCCGTCACCGAACAGCGCCGTGGCGACCAGGTTGCTTTTCGAGAAATCACCGGCGCGGAAGGTCAGGGCACACAGCTCAACGGTCAGCAGCAGGACCCGTTTGCCGCTGCTTGCCAGATCCGCAGCCCGTCCAAGCCCCAGGATGCCACCGCAACAACCGAGGCCGAACACGGGTAGCCGCGCGGTATCGCGCCTGAACGCCAATCGGTTCATCAGCCGGGCGTCCAGGCTCGGGGTGGTGATCCCGGTCGTGGAGACGGTGAGGATCGTGTCGATCTCGCCAGCTCTTAGATCGGCCTGCGCCAGGGCGCGCTCTGCGACATCGGTCAACAGGTCGAGGGCGTGGCGTTCGTAAAGATCGTTTCGCGCTTTCCAACCGATCGACTGCCCGTACCAGTCGATCGGCACGCAGGAGTAGCGTCGACGGATGCCCGCATGGTCATAGACCGGCATCAGCCGATCGAGATCGATGTCGGGGCGGTTGAAGATGCGCCGCGCGCGGGCGCGCACATCCGCCTGATCGAGCGGGTAGGGCGGGACGGCCGTGGTGAGCGCGGTCAAGCGCGGCGGCTCGGACATCCGCGGCTCCGTCGCGGTTTGCTTTTTTAGCAAATGGTGCGGAGCGCGGTGTCAGCAAGCCGCTGACACGGTGTTAGGTGAACTTCTTGAATAGCCGGGCTTCGTCGAACAGGCCTTCGAGCTCGTTGAACCGGTCCCGGGTTGTTTCCCAACGCTGGGTCTGCACCGCGGCGATCAACGCCTCCACCACGAACAGCATGACCATGGTGGAATCCCAGGCCGACGGAACTTCGATCCGACAGGGGAAGACGTACTGCGCGTGCTTCACCGCGGGCGAGCCCCACTGGTCGGTGAACAGCACAATGGTCACCTCGCGCGCCCGCGCCATCTCGACAAAGCGGATCAATTCCGTCTCATAGCGGCGGATGTCGAAGACCACCAGGACATCGCCGGGGCGCATGCTCAGCAGATAGTGCGGCCACGTACTGCTGGTCGATGGCACGAGGGACAGGCCGTCGCGAATCACCTGCATGTGAGTGAAAAGGTAATCGGCGAGCGATCGGGTAATACGCCCGCCCACCATCGCGATCTGCCGGTTCGTATCGGCAAGCAATTCGGCAACCGCATCGAATGACTCGGTGTCGAAGCGGCTGAGCGTCCGGTGCAGGTTATCGATCGCCGCATCCGCGAAACGGTTCAGGATATGCGCTTCAGGCGCTGTGCCGGCCCAGCGTTCATGCTTCGCGACTGGGCTGGAGATCGTCTCCGCCAATTCCGCGCGCAGGCGCGCCTGGAACTGCGGATAGCCGGAGAAGCCGAGCTTCTTGACCAGCCGCACGACCGTCGGCGTGGACACCTGCGCGGTCTCAGCGAGCGCGGTGATCGATGACAGACCGGCGACGGGATAATGCGCTAGCAGGGCGTCGGCCAGCTGTCGTTCAGCCCGGGTGAACTGATCGAACTGGCCACGCAGCGCCTCCGCGACTGTGGGCGTTGCTTCGGCGATGAGCGTGTCCTCCAAGCTGTTACGCGCCGCCTACGCCAGCTACGCGGTTTTATCTTTGATTTAAAGTTTGGGCGTCGGTGCGCAACAGGGTCAAGAAACTTTCTTGACAGCGTGTATCGTTCTGAAAAAATCGCTACGAGGCGAGGCCGGCAGGGGAGCAGGGCGGCACGCCGAAACCGACTGGGGAGGGCGGTACGTGGCCTCGGAACGGACGATCCTGTCGGATGATGACGGGCCACCGGTCGAGACGGTCAATCCGGATGGACAGGCCGATGTCGTGCTGATCTGCGAGCACGCCGCCAACCGGATACCTGAAACGCTCGAAGGTCTGGGCATCGACGCCGATACGCGCACCAGCCACGTCGCCTGGGACCCGGGCGCCGCGGAAGTCGCGCGCGAGATGGCGAAGCGTCTGGACGCGCCTCTGTTCCTGCAGCGCTTCTCTCGGCTGGTTTACGATTGCAATCGGCCTGTCTTCGACGCCAGCTCGGTACCGGCGGTCAGCGAGCGTTACACGATTCCCGGTAATGACGGGCTCGACCGTGCTGCGCGTGCCGATCGCCAAGCGGCGATATACCTGCCGTTCCGTGACACGGTCGCAGCGTTCGTGCGCAAGCGGATCGATGCGGGCCGGCCGCCGGCGATCATCACGGTGCATACCTTTACCCCGGTGTTCCAAGGCAAACAGCGGACCACCGAGCTTGGCGTGTTGCACGATGCCGATGCCCGGCTGGCCGACGCGGCGCTTTCACTCCTGCACGAAACAAGCGACCTGACCGTCCGGCGCAACGAGCCCTACGGCCCGGCGGATGGCGTGACGCATACACTCAAGGTGCAGGCGCTCGGTCACGGATTGCCGAATGCGATGTTCGAGATCCGCAGCGACCTGGTCGCCGATGCCGAGGGCCAATGCGCTATGGCCGACCGGCTAAGCCGGACGGTAACGGCTGCGCTGACGTTGCTGCATCATTGGTTCGGACCAGGGGCCGACGTCGCGCCGGCCGAAGCGATACCGAATGACGTAAACGGGGTGGGCGCGCATGTTTGAAGCGATGCGCTTCTACATCCGCTGGGTCGAGCGGACGAATAAGATCGTGGGCACGATCACCATGTATGGCATCTTCGCGATGCTGTTCGTATTGGGTTGGTCGATCGCCGCCAAGTCACTGGCGTTGCCGGCGCTTTGGACGCTGGATATCTCGCAGTTCCTGATGGTGTCGTACTTCCTGCTGGGCGGCGGCTATTCGCTGCAGCAGGACGGCCACGTCCGGATGGACCTGCTGTGGGGGACGCTGCCACCGCGCAAGCAGAGCTGGGTCGATACGCTCACCGTCTTCTGCATGATCTTCTATATCATCATACTGCTCTACGGCGGGCTTGGCAGCACGATGTACTCGATCGAGTACGGCGAGCGCGGCTTCTCAGCGTGGCGGCCGCTGATGTGGCCGATCAAGGTCACGATGTGCGTGGGCATTACGCTGATGCTGCTTCAGGCCTTTGCGATGTTGTTCCGCGACATCCTGCGTATTTCCGGGCGGGAGACGACCGCGTGAGCTATGACCTGATCGCGATTACGATGTTCGCGTCGATGATGCTGATGCTGCTGACGGGGCAGCGGGTGTTCGGCGCGATCGGCTTCGTGGCGGTGGTTTCGGCGCTGTCGCTGTATGGGGTCGGTGGCTCCGACATGGCCTTTTCGGCGGCGATGAAGGTCATGAAGTGGTATCCGCTCCTGACCCTCCCGCTGTTCGTCTATATGGGCTACATGCTCTCGGAGAGCGGCATCGCCGACGACCTGTACCGGATGTTCCACGTCTGGTTCGGGGGCATGCCAGGCGGATTGGCGATCGGCACGATCATGTTGATGGTCGCGGTCTCCGCGATGAATGGCCTGTCGGTCGCGGGCATGGCGATCGGCGCTTCGATCGCGTTGCCGGAGTTGCTGCGCCGGGGCTACGACAAGATCATGGTGACCGGCGTCATCCAGGCGGGCAGTTCGCTCGGCATCCTGGTGCCGCCCAGCGTCGTCCTGGTGCTCTACGGCATGATCGCCCGGGCGCCGGTTGGGCAACTGTGGATGGCCGGCGTGTTCCCTGGGCTGCTGATGGCCAGCCTATTCGTCATCTACATCTGGGTGCGTTGCCGCCTGCAAGGTCACATGGGCCCGCCGCTGTCGGCCGAGGAGCGGGCGGAGATCACCTGGGGCGAAAAGCTGCGCCTGCTGCAGGCCGGTATCTGGCCGCTGTTGATCTTCTTCTTCATGACCGGGCTGTTCCTGATGGGCGTGACCAGCCTGGTGGAAAGTTCGGCGGTGGGCGCCTTGGCGGCGACGCTGGCGGCGATCTTCAAGCGGCGGCTGAGCTTCTATGTGCTGCACGAGACGTTGCGCAAGACGCTCACCATCACCTGCATGTTCATGTGGATCATCATGGCGGCGCTGTGCTTCGGCGCGGTGTTCGACGGCCTGGGCGCGAGCCGGGCGCTGGAGGGCTTCTTCACCGGCGACCTCGGGCTGGGGCCTTGGGAGATCCTGATCCTGATGCAGCTGTCCTACCTGATCATGGGCACGTTCCTAGACGACACGGCGATGCTGGTGATCGTCGCGCCGCTCTACGTGCCACTGGTGGGCGCGCTCGGCTTCGATCTGGTCTGGTACGGCGTGCTTTATACGATCACCTGCCAGATCGCCTACATGACGCCGCCGTTCGGCTACAATCTCTTCCTGATGCGCGCGATGGCGCCGCCGGAAGTCACGCTTGCCGATATCTATCGATCGATCATTCCTTTCGTCGCGGTCATGGTGCTTGGCCTCGCGCTGGTCATGATCTTCCCCGAGATCGCGCTATGGCTGCCGGAGAATTACTACAAGAACTGAATTTCGACTTACTTATAGCAACGGCTGACTCGGGCGTAAGCTGGCGGAAGATCGGCAACGACGCCCGTAACGGGAGAGGCGCCCTTGGGCGTGCTTTCTAGGGACTGGAACGAAAACCGCCAGGGCTGGCCGTGCCATATGCCGCGCCGGACCCGCATTTAGAGCAGGGAGTTGCCCAATATGACCGATAGCTCGAACACCCCGAAAGCGACCGGCCCGGCCAAGTCGGCCACCCGTCGCCAATTCATCCGTACCGCCGGCGCGACGGCCGCGGTCGCCGGCACGGGCGCGATTGCGGCCCCGGCCATCAAGGCGCAAGAACCGATCCGCTGGCGCTTCCAGACCTATGCCGGTCCGGCCCTGGGCGCCGAGGTGACCAAGCCGATCATCGATCACTTCAACAAGGCGGCGAACGGCGAGATGGAAATCGAGCTGTACTACGCCGATCAGTTGGTGCCGACCAGCGAGCTATTCCGCGCCCTGCAGCGCGGCACGATCGATGGCGTGCACTCCGACGACGACAGCATGTCGGCGCCGACCGACGTGCGCGTGTTCGGTGGCTACTTCCCGCTCGCGACCAAGCACATTCTCGATGTGCCCGTGCTGTTCCAGCAGTACGGCCTGGCCGAGATCTGGAAGGAAGCCTACGACGAGGTCGACGTCGCGTGGCTGTCGGCGGCCGGGCAGGACCCTTGCCACTTCATCACCAAGAAGCCGATCAACTCGCTGGCCGACATGGATGGCCTGCGCCTCTACACCTTCCCGACCGCTGGCCAGTTCCTCGCCAAGTTCGGCGTGATTCCGGTCTCGATCCCTTACGAGGATGCCGAGGTCGCGGTGCAAACCGGCGAACTGGACGGCATGGCCTGGTGCGGCGCGACCGAAGCCTACGCCGTCGGCTGGGCGGACGTTACCGACCACTTCCTGACCAACAACATCTCGGGCGCCTGGATCGGCTCCTTCTATGCCAACAAGAAGAGCCTGGCCGATCTGCCGGATCACCTGCGCGAACTGCTGATGGCCTCGATCGAAGCGGGCCACCAATACCGCAACCAGTGGTACTGGGGCGGCGAAGCGCGGCTGCGTGCCAGCGGCGACAAGCTCAAGCTGACCTCGATCCCGCAATCGGAATGGCGCGAGGTCGAGAAGGAAGCGGATAAGTTCTGGAACGAGATGGAAGAGCGTAGCGAGCGCTCGGCGAAGCTGGTCAAGATCTTCCGCGAATACAACGCGACCCTCGCGAAGGCGGGCACGCCCTATTCCTTCGAGTAGGACGACCCGCTCAATGCACGGCACGGGCCGTCCGGTGCGTAGCGTCCAGAACTGGACACCACCGGATGGTCCGGGCCGCGGCTTTCTTACCTCTCCTGACTTACGGACGGTTCGGTTATGACCGGCAAGCTATCGCTCGACGACTTGCGCCAAGAAGTCCAGACAGGCGCCATCGACACCGTGATCGCCGCCCAGGTCGACATGCAGGGCCGGCTGGTGGGGAAGCGCTTCCACGCCCAGCATTTCGTCGATTCCGCCTGGGAGGAAACGCACAGCTGTAACTACCTGCTGGCCACCGACATGGAGATGGAGACGGTCCCCGGCTACAAGGCGACCAGCTGGGAGACCGGTTACGGCGACTACACGATGTGTCCCGATCTGGAGACACTGCGCCGGATTCCCTGGCTCGAGGGCACCGCGCTCGTGCTGTGCGACACGATCGATCACGACACCCACAAGCCGGTGCCGCATGCCCCGCGCAGCATGCTGAAACGTCAGGTCGAGCGGCTGGAGGGTATGGGCCTGAAGGCCATGATGGCCTCCGAGCTGGAGTTCTTCCTGTTCAAGGAATCCTTCGAGGAGGCGCACGCCAAGGGGTACCGCGACCTCTCCCCGATCAGCCCGTATAACGAGGACTATCACATCTTCCAGACGACCAAGGAAGAGAAGGTGATGCGCGCCATTCGCAACGGGCTGCACGGCGCGGACATACCGGTCGAGAACTCCAAGGGCGAAGCTTGTCAGGGACAGGAGGAGATCAACGTCCGCTATGACGAGGCGTTGGCGATGGCGGATCGGCACGCGCTGATCAAGAACGGCTGCAAGGAGATCGCCTGGCAGCAGGGCCACGCGCTGTCGTTCATGGCGAAGTGGAGCTATGCGGCCGCCGGCAGCTCCTCGCACATCCACCAGTCGCTGGTCGGACTCGATGGCACGCCGGTGTTCTACGATCCCGATCGGCCGTACGGCATGTCGGCGATGATGCGCCATTACATGGCCGGACTGCTGTATCACGCGGATGCGATCACCTTCTTCCTGGCGCCGCACATCAACTCCTACAAGCGCTTCCAGGCCGGCACCTTCGCGCCGACCAAAGCGATCTGGAGCCGCGACAACCGCACGGCGGGCTATCGCGTCTGCGGTCCGGACACCAAGGCGGTGCGTGTAGAATGCCGGGTCGGCGGCGCGGACCTGAACGGGCATCTTGCCTGCGCCGCGCTGCTCGCCGCCGGGATCGACGGGATCGAGCGGGGCCTGGAGCTGGAGCCGGAGTTCCAGGGCAACGCCTACGACGGCGATGACGTACGCGAGATTCCGAAGACGCTACGCGACGCCGCCGAGTTGATGAACCAATCGGAGATGCTGCGCACCGCCTTCGGTTCGGAAGTCATCGACCACTATGTTCACGCCGCCCGTTGGGAACAGTTTGAATACGACCGTCGGGTGACCGACTGGGAAACCGCCAGAGGATTCGAACGCGCATGAGTTCTAAAGACGCGGCCGGGCAGCCGGCCGTCATTCGCTGCATTTCGCCGATCGACGGCTCGGTCGCCGCCGAACGCACCGCCGTCACCCGCGATCAAGCCGATAAGGCCGTCGCCGCGGCTCGCGCTGCACAGGCAGATTGGGCTGCCCGCCCGATTGCCGAACGGGTGCGTCTGGTCCAGGCCGGGGTCGCGCGCCTGGGCGAGATGAACGACGAGGTGGTGCCAGAGCTGGCCCGCATGATGGGGCGGCCGGTCCGCTACGGCGGGGAATTCGGCGGCACCAAGGAGCGCGCCGACTACATGGCAGAGATCGCGGAGAGTGCGCTTGCGCCCTACGTGGTCGAAGCCTCGGACACCTTCGAACGGCGGATCGAGCGGGAGCCGCATGGCGTCGTCTTCGTGATCGCGCCATGGAACTACCCCTATATGACCGCGATCAACGTGCTGGCCCCGGCCTTGATGGCCGGCAACGCGGTGATCCTGAAACACGCCGCCCAAACCCTGCTGGTCGGCGAGCGGATGGTCCGCGCGATGGTCGAGGCCGGCGTGCCGGAAGCGGTCTGCCAGAACATCTTCCTCGATCACGGCACGACCGAGGGTCTGCTGCAGGATCGCGCCTTCGACTTCGTGAACTTCACCGGGTCGGTGAACGGGGGGCGCGCGATCGAACGCGCGGCAGCTGGAACCTTTGTGCCGCTCGGCCTGGAGCTTGGCGGCAAGGATCCGGGCTATGTCATGGACGACGCCGACCTGGACGCGGCCGTCGACGGGCTGATGGACGGCGCGATGTTCAACAGCGGCCAGTGCTGCTGCGGCATCGAGCGGATCTACGTCCACGAGAGCCTGTACGAAGCCTTCGTCGAGAAGGCGGTCGCGCTGATGTCCAAGAGCGTCCTCGGCGATCCGCTGGACGAGAAGACCACGCTGGGCCCGATGGCTAACCAGCGCTTCGCCGACGAGGTCCGCGCCCAGATCCGCGAGGCGGTCGCCCAGGGCGCGACCCCGCAGATCGACCCCAAGCTGTTCCCGGCGGACGACGGGCAGGGGACCTACCTCGCCCCGCAGATCCTGACTGGCGTCAGCCATGACATGCGGGTGATGCGCGATGAGAGCTTCGGCCCGGTGGTCGGCATCATGCCGGTCAAGGACGACGCGAAAGCCGTGCGGCTGATGAACGACAGTCCGTTCGGCCTGACCGCCTCATTGTGGACGCGCGATGCCAAGCGTGCGGCGGCGATCGGCGCCCAGATCGAGACCGGCACGGTGTTCATGAACCGCTGCGACTATCTCGACCCGGCGTTGTGCTGGACGGGCTGCAAGGACACCGGACGGGGCGGGGCGCTCTCGGTGATCGGCTTCCATAACCTGACGCGCCCCAAATCCTACCATCTGAAGAAGGGCTAATTTCCCCATGTCGTCTACTGGGCCGCTTACCGGGAACTGGAGCTATCCGGCCAACATCCGCTTCGGCGCCGGGCGGATTCAGGAACTGGCCGATGCCTGCCAGGCCGCCGGCATCAAGAAGCCGCTACTGATCACCGATGGCGGCTTGAAGGACAACCCGATCACCCAGCGGGCCCTGGATCTGCTGGAGGCCGGCGGTTTGGGCCGCGCGCTGTTCGCGGACGTTCGCCCGAACCCGAACGAACTGGACCTCAAGGCCGGCATCGAGGCGTTCAAGGCCGGCGGGCACGACGGCGTCGTTGCCTTTGGCGGCGGTTCCGGCCTGGACCTCGGCAAGCTGGTCGCCTTCATGGCCGACCAGACCTTGCCGGTCTGGGACTTCGAGGACATCGGCGACTGGTGGAAGCGGGCCGATTGGGACGCGATCCATCCCAACATCGCCGTGCCGACAACCGCCGGCACCGGCTCCGAGGTTGGCCGCGCGGGCGTGCTGACCAACTCCGAAACCCACGTGAAGAAGATCATCTTCCACCCGAAGGTGTTGCCGAGCGTGGTGATCTGCGATCCGGAACTGACCTGCGGCATGCCGCCCAAGATCACGGTCGGCACCGGGATGGACGCCTTCGCCCACTGCCTGGAGGCCTACTGCTCGCCGCACTACCACCCGATGAGCCAGGGCATCGCCCTGGAAGGTATGCGGCTGGTGAAAGACAACCTGCCCAAGGTGGTCGCCAATCCGAACGACGTCGACGCCCGCGCGCACATGATGAGTGCCGCGGCGATGGGCGCGGTCGCCTTCCAGAAGGGCCTGGGCGCGATCCACTCGATCAGCCACCCGGTGGGGGCGATCTACGACACCCACCACGGCACCACCAACGCCGTTGTGATGCCGATGGTGCTGCAGTTCAACAAGGCCGAGATCGCCGACAAGCTGGCGTTGGCCGCGAAATATCTGGAAATCGACGGCGGCTTCGACGGCTTCTACGACTTCGTCGTGGCCTTCCGTCGCGAGCTGGGTGTGCCGGACAAGCTGGGCGAGCTTGGCGTCGGCCGCGACCGCTTCGACGAGATCGCGGCGATGGCCGTCGAAGACCCGAGCGCCGGCGGCAACCCGGTCAAGCTCACGGTCGAGAACGTCAAGCAGCTGCTCGACGCCTGCGTGTAGACGCAGGCATTAACGGGCACAAATAAATCCCCCTCCTCCCGTGGGAGGAGGGGGATATTGCGATGTCCCGGCAAGGATGTTCTGGCGAGAATGCCCTCAGTCCTCCTTGCCCTGCTCCTTCGGCTTCTCGCTGCCCTGATGGGTCAGCGGTTCGGCCGTATCGAGGCGCGGGTGGTTGTTGCGGAACTGGGCGCGCAGCTTCTCGCGGCCGTCGTCGCGGGCGTCCAGCGCCAGGATTGATTTGGCGACGGCGTGGGCCGCGGCGAGCGTGTCCTTGGTGTTTCCGGTTTCCGAGATCGTGTGCATGTTGCGGATCGGGAAGCCGATCGAGGTCGCCGCGCAGTCGACACTCGCGAGCACGCCGGCCATGCCGTCGGTTCCGGTATCGGCCCCGCAAACGTCGCGCTGCATCGGGATATCATGGTCTTTGGCGGTCTGTTCGATCACCGCGTTCAGCTGCTCGCTGGCAATCGACCCGACCGAAAGCGTGAACCCCTTGCCCATCTCCAGCGGGTTGAACTTCTTGTCGCCGACACCGGGCGCGGCCTTGTAGTCGTGGTTGACGTCAACCGCGATGATCGCGTCCGGCTCCAGCTCGCCGGCCATCACCCGGCTGCCCATCCGGCCGATCTCCTCGTAGCTGGCGATCGCGGTCAGCATGCGCACGTTGTTCGGGCCACCGGCCTCGGCGACCAGGCGCGCGGCCTCCGCGGCGACGAAGCAGCCCAGGCCGTTGTCGAGATAGGCGCCGTAGAAGGTGTCCGGACTGAAACCGTGCCGGATCGGGCGGTTCAGGATGATGGAATCGCCCGCGCGCACGCCCAGGTTCTCGACCTGCTGCTTCTTGTTCTCACCGTGGATCTGCAGTTCGACGTAGAGCTGCTCCTTCTTGATCCCCTTGTCGCCGGCGCGCACGGCCGGGTCGGCGAAGTGGATCGCGCCCACGGCCTCAACCGTGCCGCCCTCGATCTTGCGGTACTGGCCGGGCGTCTTTGGATTCTCGCTGAACAGCGTGACCTCGTGGCCGATCAGGGTGGTGGGCAGGAAGCTGTCGCTGTTGATCCAGATCTTGCCGTCCTCGCCGACTGAGCGTACCTGCATGCGGATCTTGTCGGCGTGGCCGATCACCATGATCTTGAAACGCTCGTCCTCGCCCGGATGGCTGTCCAGGACGATGCCGGCGTGACCGGTGAACTGATGCACGGCCCAGCTCTGCGGTGCGAAGGACTCGAAGTACGGCTTGAGCACGCCATAGGTCATCGCGCCCTCCAGCCCGACGGGGCTGGGCGCGGCCAGGATGTCGCGCATGCGCTGGAATTGCTCCTGGGGCATCGGCTGGGTCCAGGGCGCGTTGCTTTCGCTCATTTTGCTCATTGGTCTCCGGATCGTGGATGTGTCGTATCTGCGCTGCCACCCGGCTTAGGGCATCCGGGGCGGGCCTGTCATCCCTCGTGCACACGGGACCCAAGGCCCGGTGGTATGGGTCAGCGCGCCGGACGCGGGCGCAGACCGGGCCGACTGCCGCGTGGATGGGCCGCGCGGCTGGCCTCCGCGCGTTGGCAGATGCGCGCGACCATGCCCTGCAGCAGCACCGCATGTGGCGGCCCCAGTTTGTACCAGTAGAGCAGGCCAGGCGCGCCGGCCGGGTGCCAGTACATCGTCGCGGTCAGGCGGCTATGGCCGTCCTGCGTTTCGTCGATCTCGAACTCCAGCCCGCCGCGCCCGGGGACGACCGCACGAATCTTGAGCGTCAGGCGCTTTGGCCGTTCGGCCGCCAGCACTTCCCACATATCGAAACGCTCGCCGGGTTCTGGGGCGCGGCCCGGACGGCGATGGCCGGCGGGCCGGCCGCCCAGCAGCCGGTCGAGACCCTTGCGCACCTCCCACAGGCCGGAGAGGAAGAAGTAGCCGGCCTCCCGCGTGCCGACGTCCGACAGCGCCCGCCAAAGCGTTTCGACGTCGACCGGCGTGGTCGCGGCACGCGACATCTTTTTGGCGTAGTAGCCGATGTCTTGGCGCTCGCCGCGCAGGTTGAAGGCGCCCTCGCGCCAGCGCGTGTGGGCCACGAACGCCTTCTCCTTCTCGAACGCCCGGCGAACCGCGGCGTCGAAGGGCATGGGATCACGCGGGATGCGCTGACGCAGCGGCCCGTCGTCGGCCGAGAGGTCGTGCTTCAGCCCGCCGATCAGGGCGCGCGCGACGTCGGTGGGCGTAGCGGAAACGAACGCCAGCCAGTAACTCGACAGCTCCGGCGAGACGAAGGGAACCGGGATGATGATCGGCGCTGGCCGGCCCAGTTCGCGGGCGATCGTGCGCAGCATCTGCTCGTAGCTTAGCTGCTCGGGACCCCCCGTCTCGTAGATCGTGTTGTCGGCCGGGGTGCGCTGGGGCAGGGCAACCAAGTCGCCCAGAAGATCATCCAGCGCGATCGGGGGTGACTCCGCCCGGACCCATTTGGGCGTCACCATGATCGGCAGGTAGGCGGCCAGGTCGCGCATCACCTCAAAGGCGATGGAGCCGGGGCCAACGATGACCGGTGCGCGCAGTTCGCTCACCGGCACCTGACCGCGGCGCAATTCCTCGCCTGTGGCGACGCGGGAGGCCAGGTGCATCGACGCCGTGTCCTTCGGCGCCAGACCGCCCAGGTAGACGATCCGCTCTACACCGGCCTGTTCCGCCGCCTGGGCGAAGGTCGCGGCGGCCCGCCGCTCGCGTTCCGGGAAATCGCTGCCGTCGGCCATCGAGTGGACGAGGAAATAGGCGGTCGAGACGCCATTCAGGGCTTTGGGCAGCGTGTCGGGGTCGTGCGCATCCGCCTGCACGAGTTCGACGCTATCCCATCCCTCGGCTTCCAACGGCGCCAGCCGGCGGGCGGCGGCGCGCACCTTGTAGCCTTCCGCGCGCAGGGCTGGCACCAGATGCCGCCCGATGTAGCCGCTCGCGCCGAACACCAGGATGGGGTTGTGCCGCTGTGGCTCAGCCGAACCGCTTGTCTTCGTATCGCTATCCGCCATGGCGTTGAGCCCTTCGGTCGTGGCCCATCAGCGTGTCGTCTTACGTTCAAGTTTAGCCTAGCTGGCCGCGCCGCCCAGGGGCATGAGCGCGGTTTTTGTATCGATCACCCGGCCGGACACGCGTCCGCGCCGCGTTCGCGCAGGTCCTTACGCTTGATCTTGCCGGTGGCGGTCAGGGGCAGGGCGGGGACGTAGGCGATTTCGCGCGGGTATTCGTGGGCGGCGAGCCTGGTCTTCACATGGTCTTGCAGTGCGCAGGTCAGCGTGTCCCCGGCGTCGTGACCCGGGTTCAAGACGATAAACGCCTTGATCCGCTGCCCACGCAGTTCGTCCGGCACGCCGACCACCGCGACCATGGCCACGGCCGGGTGCGCGCCCAGGCAGTCCTCGACCTCGCCGGGGCCGATCCGGTAGCCGGCGGAGGTGATGACGTCGTCATCCCGGCCGACGAACCAGAGGTAGCCGTCTTGATCTGTGGTCGCGGTGTCGCCGGTCAGCAGCCAGTCGCCCGTGAACTTGGCCCGGGTCGCCTCCGGCTTGTTCAGGTATTCCAGGAACATCACCGGGTCGGGCGCCCGGATCGCTACGCGGCCTTCTTGGCCAGGCGGGAGCGGGTGCCCGTCGGCGTCCAGTACCGCAACCGTATGCCCAGGGATCGGCCGACCCATCGCGCCGGGGCGCACCGCCATCTGCCCGGCACAGTTGCCGACCACCAGATTGCATTCGGTCTGACCGTAAAACTCGTTGATCGTGAGCCCGAAGGCGTCACGCCCCCAGTCCAGCAGCTCCGCGCCCAGCGTCTCGCCGCCGCTGCCGATCGAGCGCAGGCGCACGCCGAACCGCTCGGCTGGTCGGTCGACCTGGCGCAGCATCTTGAGTGCGGTGGGCGGCATGAAGGTGTTGCGCACTTCCGTCGCCGCCATCAGGGCCAACGCCTGTTCCGGATCGAACTTGGCGAAGCGGTGCGCCACCACCGGCACGCCGTGGGCCAGCGCGGGCAGCAGCACGTCGAGTAGTCCGCCGATCCAGGCCCAATCCGCCGGTGTCCAGAAGCGGTCGCCCGGCTTGGGAAACATCTCGTGTGGAAACTCGACGCCTGGCAGGTGGCCCAAGAGTACCCGGTGAGCGTGCAGCGCCCCCTTGGGATTGCCGGTGGTGCCGGAGGTGTAAATCACCACGGCCGGCTCGTCGGCGGCCGTGTCGGCCGTCTCGAACCGGTCGCGCGCCCGTGTGAGCAGAGCTTCGTAGCCGTGCGCGCCCGGCGCGTCGCCGTGGACGGCGATCCAGTGGCGTAAGTCCGGGACCTGGTCGGCTATGGCCTGGACTGTCCCCAGCTCCTCGGCCGTGCCGATCAGGGCCTTGGCGCCACTGTCCGCCAGGCGGTAGGCCAGCGCGTCAGGGCCAAACAGAGTAAACAGCGGGATCGCGACCGCGCCCAGCTTGTAGACCGCGAGGTGCGCTTCCGCCGCCTCGACGCACTGCGGGAGTAGGATGCCCACCCGGTCACCGCGTGTGACGCCAAGCGCCTGCAGCGCGTTCGCCAGCTTATCCGCACGTTGACGCAATGTGCGGAAGCTGACCGCCTGCACTCCCGCATCGCGACATCGAATCAGCGCCGGCGCATCCGGTGTCGCCGCCGCCCAGCGGTCGCAGCAGGCTTCCGCGATGTTGTAGCGCGCGGGCATGTTCCAGCGGAAATCGCGCACCAGGGCGTCATACCCCTGCACGTCGGGCAGCATGGCGCGAGGCCTCCCCAAGGCCGGATCGTTCGTGTTCTTGGGGACAGGTCTAGCACCGGGGCGGGGCAGGTGGCGAGGTTAGGCGCATGGGCACAGCTTGCGTGCCGGCCCAGCCGTTAACCTGCCGCGCGGGCCCGGCGCCGACGGTTGGTGCGGGGCTCGCCGCCTTCCGGCGGGGCCGCTTTCTTGACCTCGGGCAGCGGCACGGACTGGCGCAGCTTGGGGTAGGGGGCGGTTGAGTGGGGGAAGCCCATCGCTTCCACAAAGTGCGCCTGGAACGCCGGCTCGACCGCCGTTTCGATCTTCTCGATCTGGCGCACCACCCGTTCGATCTCGGGTCGGGCGTTCTTGTTCAACAATGCGATCCGCGCGCCCGTACCGGCGGCGTTGCCGGCGGAACTGACTTTCGACAGGTCACAGTCCGGGATCAGGCCCAGGATCATCGCGTACTTGACGTCGATGTGGCTGCCGAACGCGCCAGCGAGCACGATCCGGTCGACGGACTCGATCTCCAACTGGTCCATCAGCAGGCGCGCGCCGGCGTAGAGCGCGGCCTTGGCGAGCTGGATCGCCCGGACGTCATTCTGGGTGATCCGGACTTCCGGCTCGCCCGCGTTGAGTAGGTAGGACCAGGTGCGTCCGTCCTTCTGGACCCTGTCGGTGCGTTCGGCGAGCGCGCCGTCGATCGTCCCGTCGGGCGCGATCACGCCGGCCAGGTACATCTCCGCCAACGCCTCGATGATGCCGGAGCCGCAAATGCCGGTGACGCCGATCTTGCGCACGGCCCGGCCGAAGCCCTCCTCGTTCGACCAGAGATCGCAGCCGATCACCTTGTAGCGCGGCTCCAGCGTCTCGGGATCGATGCGCACACGCTCGATCGCGCCGTTGGCGGCGCGTTGACCGCCGGAGATCTGCGCACCTTCGAACGCCGGGCCTGTGGGAGAGGAGGCGGCCAGCACGCGGTACTTGTTGCCAAGCAGGATTTCCGCGTTGGTGCCGACATCGACGATCAGCACCGTGTCCTCCGACAAGTGCGGACTTTCCGACAGCGCGACGCCGGCGGTGTCCGCCCCGACGTGGCCAGCGATGCACGGTAAGACGTAGACGCGGGCGTCACGGTGCAGGTTGATGCCCATCTCGCTTGCCCACAGCGTCAGCCCGGCGGAGGTCGCGAGCGCGAAAGGCGCACCGCCCAGTTCCGTTGGATCGATCCCGAGCATCAGGTGATGCATGATCGGGTTGCCGACGAAGGTCGCGTTCAGGATCTCCTCGCTCTTGATGCCGGCTTCGGCAGCCGTCTCGGCGATCAGTTCGTTCATCGCCTCGCGGACCGCGACGGTCATCTCGCCCGCGCCGCCTTCGTTCATCATGGCGTAGGATACCCGGCTCATCAGGTCCTCGCCGAAACGGATCTGCGGATTCATGATGCCGTTGGAGGCCAGCACCTCGCCCGACTGCAGGTCGCACAGATGGGCGGCGATTGTGGTCGAGCCGACGTCGACCGCCAGGCCGTAGGCACGGTCGTGGAAGCCGGGCCAGATCGCAGTGATTCGCTTGCCCATGTGGACCGCGACCGTGACCTTCCAGTCGCCTTCGCGCAGGACCTTCTGCAGCCACTGGATTGTATAGAGGTCGCAATCCTCCAGGTCGTGCAGGTCCCACTGCGCTTCCAGCGCGGCGTAGAGCCGTTCCAGGTCGCCCGTGGGCTTGTGCATGTCCGGCTGCTCGACCTCGACGTAGTGCAGCCGCACCGCCGGATCGAGCACGATATCGCGCGCCTCCGCCCGCTTGCGCACGACCTGCTTGTGCACCTGCGCATCGGCCGGAATGTCGACGACGACATCGTCCAGGATCTGCGCCTGGCAGGATAGGCGGCGTCCCGCCTTGATCGGCCGGCGGCGGGCACGCGCGTTGTATTGCGTCTCCGTCTCGGACCAGGCGGAGACGTGATCGGCCGAACTTTCGATGCCGTGCTTGGCGAACCGACCCTCGCCGATCGTGCACTGACAGCGCCCGCATAGGCCGCGCCCGCCGCAAACGGAATCGATGTCCACGCCCAGCTGACGTGCGGCGGTCAGCACGGGCGTCCCCTTCTCGAACCGGCCGCGCCGGCCGGATGGAGTGAACACGATCAGCGCGGTGTCGGTCTGTACGCTTTCGGCCATCCTGGTTCTCTCGCGTCGATTGGCGCCCGCGACGGACGCGCGACCACCTCACCCTTTTCCTCGCTTCCCAGCGGCGCCAAGGACCCGGCCGAGACATCGATGCTGGTTTTTTTCAGCAGGGATGGCGGCAGCCAAAGTTGGTGCCCCCTCATCCAAATGGGAGGAGAGGGCTCGGGAAGGGGGAGGTGGCCCGCAACGTTGTCCGCAAGAACGGCCGGCTTAGCTCGCGCGGCGGCGACGGCGTTCGCGACGGTCCTCACGACCTTCGCCACCGCTGGCTTCGGCTTGCGAGGGCTCGCGGTAACGCTTGATCCAGCGCAGGCAATCCTGGTCCGTGCCCATCAGCACGTCCGCGGCCAGGATGCCCTGCATTTCCGGCTCGTGCAGCGGGTTCATGATCGCCGAGGTCATGCCGTTACTGGACGCCATCGCCAGGAACGCCGCGTTCAGGCCGTGCCGGTTGGGCAGACCGAACGAGACGTTCGACGCGCCACAGGTCGAGTTGACATCAAGCTCGTCGCGCAGGCGGTTGAGGATGTGGAACACCTGCCGGCCGGCCTGACCCAGCGCGCCGATCGGCATGACCAGCGGGTCGACCACGATATCCTCTTTCGGGATCCCGTGGTCCTGGGCGCGCTGGACGATCTTCTTGGCGACCTCGAAGCGCACGTTCGGGTCTTCCGAGATGCCGGTCTCGTCGTTTGAGATCGCCACCACCGCGGCATTGTATTTCTTGATCAGCGGCAGGACCTGTTCAAGGCGCTCGTCCTCGCCGGTCACCGAGTTCACCAGCGGCTTGCCCTGATAGACCTCGAGCCCGCGTTCTAGCGCCTCGACGATCGAGCTGTCGATCGACAGCGGCACATCGGTCAGCTCCTGTACCAGCTTGATTGTCTGCGCCAGAATGGCCGGCTCGTCGGCCAGCGGAATGCCGGCGTTGACGTCTAGCATGTGCGCGCCGGCCTGGACCTGCGCGGCGACATCGCGTTCGACCGTGGAGAAGTCGCCGTCGGCCATTTCGGCCGCCAGCTTCTTCCGGCCCGTCGGGTTGATCCGTTCGCCGATGATGCAGAACGGCTGATCGTTCCCGATCACGACCTTCTTTTTGTGGGAGGTGACGACGGTGTGGGCCATCTGTGGGGCGGCTCCATGGCTTGGGGCGCGTGTCTAGGGCGTGTTGGTGCAGCCGCGTGACCGGATAAGGTCGCTGCAGCTACACCTATCAGGCGCCAGAGATCGCCCTGCGGCTTCCATGGGTGCGACATCTTCTCGCTAAAGACCGTCGCGGGACAGCGTTTGCGTGAGTCAAAACAGGCAGCGCCGAAGACATCGATGCCACGCGCCGTCAGGCACACATCGACATGCCGGCCCGTCGATACGCTTAGGGCCGCCGGCTCAGAACGCGGCCGTCGGACTTACCGAAAGATGTCTATAGAGGCTGAAGCGCCAGGTGCCTTATCGCCGCCGGGCCCCGGCTTCGCCGTAGTACACAGACAGGGCCGTTTCGCGCGTTGACCCTTCCTGGACCACGCCGTCGACACCGGCGTCGCCGCCAAGCTGCTTCGACTCATCGGGGGAGACCCGCTGCACCCAATACAAATTGGCATCGGCGAAACCGCCGCGGAAGCTGCGGGTTTCGTTGCCGACCGAGCCGTGAACGGCGCTGGGCACCTCGCGGTCTGCGATCACGCGCGCCATCGTCGACGACGGGGCGCGGACGACCAGGCCATCGCGAATCTGGCGGTCCTGCCAGCGGCTGTCCCGGGGATCGGCAACGGGGATGAAACGCCAAAGCGGCATGGGCTGCGGCTCCTCGGCTGGACCGGGTGCGCCCAGTCGGTTGGCGACGGGCGCGGCGGGACGCCCCCTGCGCATAGCGTGCTTACGCGCGCGGAGCAAGCTGTGTAGTCGCGTTGGGCGATGCGACCGACTGTGCTGACCGCATTGCACGTTGGCGGGTGCGACAACGCATGCCGGGCGAAAAACCCCTGTCAGAGCCGCGTCTGATCGCTAGTCTTCGGCCCATGGAGTTCCTCTTCGTGCAGTTTCTGACCGGCTTGGCCAGTGCATCGGCCCTGTTCCTGGTCGCCTGTGGGCTGTCGATCATCTTCGGCGTGACCCGAATCGTGAACTTCGCGCACGGCTCCTTCTTCATGGTCGGGGCCTACGGCGCGTACTCGCTCTCGGGCGCGTTAATGCCGTTGCTGGGCGGGCTTGGCTTTTGGCTGGCGCTGCCGCTGGCGGCACTTGGTGTCGGGCTGCTCGGCGCGCTGGTCGAAGTCACGGTGTTGCGCCGGCTGTACCGCTCGCACGAGCTGTTTCAGCTGCTGGCGACCTTCGGCCTGGTGCTGATAATCAAGGACGCGACGCTAATCACCTGGGGACCGCAGGACCTGTTGGGCCCGCGCGCCCCCGGGGCGGGCGGTGCGATCGCCGTGCTGGGTGAACGGATCCCGGAATACGACCTGGTGCTGATCGCCCTCGGGCCGCTGGTGCTCGGGCTGCTGTGGCTGCTGTTCCATCGCACGCGCTGGGGCGTATTGGTCCGCGCGGCGACCCAGGATCGGGAAATGGTGGGCGCGCTCGGCGTCGACCAGAAGAAGCTGTTCACCGGCGTGGTGTTCCTCGGCTCCGCGCTTGCGGGTCTGGGCGGGGCCGTGCAGATTCCGCGCGAGGCCGCCAACCTCAACATGGACCTCAACATCATCGCGGAGGTGTTCGCGGTGACGGTGGTGGGCGGCATGGGCTCGATCGTCGGGCCGTTCCTGGCCGCGCTGCTGGTCGCGCAGTTGAACGCTTTCGGCATCCTGATCCTGCCGGAAATCTCGATCGTGCTGCTGTTCCTGGTGATGGCGATCGTGTTGGTGCTGCGCCCGCAAGGCCTGCTGGGCCGCAAAGAGCTCGCCGGCAGCGCCACCCACGGTGCCCCGGAAAGCCCGCTGCGGCCGGAAGGGTGGGGGCTCGGCCTAGCCGGCCTGAGTATCCTGCTGGCGCTGGCTGCGTTGCCTGCGGTCGCTGGCGGCTATGTCCTGTCGGTGGCGAGTGAGATCTTGATCTTCGCGCTGTTCGCCGCCTCGCTGCAGTTCCTGATGGGCGTGGGCGGGATGATCTCGTTCGGTCACGCCGCGTATCTGGGTCTTGGCGCTTATGCGGTCGGCCTGTCGGTGACCCACTGGGATGCGCCGATGACGGGGGCGCTCGCCCTGGCCCCGATCGGTGGGGCGATTGGGGCGCTGTTGTTTGGCTGGTTCTGCGTGCGTCTGTCTGGGGTTTATCTGGCGATGCTAACACTCGCCTTCGCACAGATCGCCTGGTCGGTCGCCTTCCAGTGGGTTGACGTGACGGGCGGCGACAACGGCCTGCTCGGCCTTTGGCCGGCGCGCTGGGCGAGCGACCCGGCCGCCTTCTACTGGCTGACCCTTGGACTGGTCGCCACGGCGGTGGTGCTGCTGCGCCGGATCGTCTTCGCGCCGTTCGGCTACGGTCTGCGCGCGGCGCGCGACAGCACGCTTAGAGCAGAGGCGGTGGGCATCCACACCCGCCGGCAGCGCTGGGGAGCCTTTACGCTCGCCGGCGCGTTCGCTGGACTCGCGGGCGGGCTCTATGCCTTCGCCAAAGGCAGCGTGTTCCCGGAAGTGCTCTCGATCCCGACCTCGCTCGACGCGCTTGTGATGGTGCTACTGGGCGGCGTGCAGACGCTGGCCGGTCCGCTGGTCGGCGCGGCGGTGTTCGATGGCCTGCAGACCTGGCTGATGAGCGAGACGGACTATTGGCGCGCGATCGTCGGGACCGGTGTGATCGCATTGTGTATCGCCTTCCCGCGTGGCCTTGTCGGCAATCTGCGCGCGCTCCAGGAAAACCGGCGCGAAGCCGGACAAGGGGCTTCCGCATGAGCCAGCCGGTGCTGGAAGCGGAAAACCTTGCCAAGCGGTTTGGCGGCGTGCGCGCGGTCGACGACGTCTCGCTCGCCCTTGCCGCCGGCGAGGTGCTGGCGATGATTGGCCCGAACGGAGCCGGCAAGTCGACCTGCTTCAACTTGCTGAACGGACAGGTGCGCGCGGATGGCGGACACGTCCGTTTGCATGGCCGCGAGATCACCGGCCTGCCGCCACGCAAAGTCTGGCGCCTGGGGGTTGGCCGAACCTTCCAGGTCGCTGCGGTGTTTGCTTCCATGACGGTTCTAGAGACGGTGCAGGTGGCCTTGCTGTCGCGCGACCGGCGGCTCTGGCGCTTATGGCGGCGCGCGAACCGCCACATGCCGGGGCGCGCGCGCGAGCTGTTGCGCCAAGTCGGCATGGACTGGGCGGCGGAGCGCACCTGCGGCACGCTTGCCTATGGCGACGTCAAGCGGGTCGAGCTCGCCATCGCGCTCGCCAACGATCCGACCGTCCTGCTGATGGACGAGCCGACGGCCGGTATGGCGGCGGAGGAACGCGGCCAGTTGATGGCGCTCACCCAGCAGATCGCCCGGACCCGCAAGATGGCGGTGCTGTTCACCGAGCACGACATGGACGTCGTGTTCGGTCATGCCGATCGCGTGCTGGTGCTGCACCAGGGTCGGGTGCTGGCCCACGGAACGCCGACAGAGGTCAGGGGGGAACCGGAGGTGCAGCGGGTTTACCTCGGTGAGCCCAACGCTGCGGAGATTCCAGCATGCTGAAGGTGCGCGACCTCGATGTCTTTTACGGCCGGGCGCAAGTGCTGTTCGGTGTCGGCTTCGAGGTGCCGGCGGGCGGCGTGACGGCGCTGATGGGCCGCAACGGGGCGGGCAAGTCGACGACGATGAAGGCGCTGATGGGGCTAGTGCCGTCAGCGCGCGGGGAGGTCTCGCTGGATGGCCGGCGGATCGACGGTTGGCCGCCGTTCCGGATCGCGCGCGCCGGCCTCGGTTATGTCGCGGAGGAACGACGCATCTTCCCGGACATGACGGTTGCGGAGAACCTGGAGGTCGGTCGACGCGATCCAGCCGACGGCCGCGCACCCTGGACGGTCGCGGAGGTCGAGCGGCTGTTCCCCAATCTGGCGCAGTTGCGTGACCGCCGGGCAGGGCAGACCAGTGGGGGCGAGCAGCAGATGCTGGCGGTCGCACGCACGCTGATGGGCAATCCCCGCCTGCTGCTGCTGGACGAGCCGTCCGAGGGGTTGGCGCCGGTGATCGTGCAGCAGATGGCAGCGGCGGTGCGCGCCCTGAAAGCCGGTGGCGTCACGGTGTTGCTGAGCGAACAGAACCTACGTTTCGCCGGCGCGGTGGCGGATCGGGCGGTGGTGCTGGAGAAGGGCGCGGTGCGTTTCTCGGGCGTGATGGCAGAACTCGCCGAGGATGCGGAACTGCGCCGGGCGTATCTCGCCGTGTAATCGTGCTCTTCGAATCCAGAACGGTGCGGATGGATTAACAGGTTGTCTTCGATCGCCCATGTATTGTTAATGCGATATTAAGGTGCAATGCCCCGGCGTGCACGGTCACTTGCGTGTCTATGTCACCCGCCAGGGTCATGAGTCGCGCGCATCTGCCGCATTGCATTCCGGAGCGGGCGGAAACCTGCGGTTTGTCGCTTTTCGAATACGCAAAGTCGCGGCAACGCCAGCCACGCGACCCGCTTTACCTGCCAAATACAAATAAGGTCGTCGGATGATGCACGACCAGCAACTGGCGAACCACGGGGTTTGAGGATGAGCGACGCTGATGATCTCGATCTGCGCGAGCTGGACGACGAAGAGCTGGTCAAGCAGATCCAGGACGATCTTTACGACGGCCTGAAAGACGAGGTCGCCGAAGGGGTCAATATCCTGCTCGAGCGCGAGTGGGAACCCTACAGCATCCTGACCACCGCGTTGGTCGAGGGCATGCGCATTGTCGGCGTGGACTTCCGCGACGGCATCCTGTTCGTGCCCGAGGTGTTGATGAGCGCGAACGCCATGAAGGCGGGCATGAATATCCTGCGCCCGCTGCTGGCGGAGAGTAACGCGCCCAAGATGGGTAAGATGGTAATCGGCACCGTCAAGGGCGACATCCACGACATCGGCAAGAACCTCGTCACCATGATGATGGAGGGCGCCGGCTTCGAGGTGATCGACATCGGGATCAACAATCCGATCGAGAACTACCTCGACGCGCTCGAGGAGCATCAGCCGGATATCCTGGGGATGTCGGCGCTGCTGACCACGACGATGCCGTACATGAAGGTTGTCATCGACGGCATGAAGGAGCGCGGCATCCGGGACGATTACATCGTCATGGTCGGCGGCGCGCCGCTGAACGAGCAGTTCTCGGAGGCGATCGGCGCCGACGCGTACTGCCGCGATGCCGCGGTCGCTGTCGATACCGCGAAGCAGTTGATGCACCGCCGGCATAACCAGATGGCGGCCGCGCAGTAAGCGTCATTCCCTCGACTGGCCGTCGTGTCCGGATAGACCGGCGCGACGGCCGGTCACCCGGCTCCCTAACATGATATTCAGCCGCCCGCGGCCCCGTGGGCGGTCCGCGAGGCAGGTCATGATCGACGCCGCCACCGGGACAGTGCATGCCAGCGCCGGCCAGGATCGGCCGCGCACGCTGCTGATCGGGTGCGGGGCCTTGGCCCGCGAAATCCTGGCCCTGATCGAGCGCGAGGGCTGGGATCACATGGAGCTCACCTGCCTGCCGGCGATCTGGCACAACACGCCGGGCAAGATTCCCGGAGGTGTGCGCGAGAAGATCCGGGCCAACCGCGATGTCTATGACCGGATTTTCTGCGTCTACGCCGACTGCGGTACCGGCGGGGAATTAGACCGTGTTCTCGAAGAAGAGGGCGTCGCCCGCCTGCCAGGTCCACACTGTTATGCGACCTATGCCGGACAGGGCAGTTTCGCGGCGATGGCCGAGCGCGACCCGGCCTGCTTCTACCTGACCGATTATCTGGTTCGTCACTTCGATCGGCTGATCGTCGAGGGGCTCGGCCTCGACCGGTTCCCGGAGTTGTCGGAGATGTACTTCGGGAACTACACGACACTGGTCTACCTGGCGCAGCAGGACGATAGCGCGCTGGACCGCCAAGCCCAGGCAGCGGCGGCTCGCCTGGGGCTGGCCTACCGCCGCGAGATGACCGGCTACGGCGAGCTCGAACGCGAACTGACAAGAGTTTCTTAAGAAAAATGAGTCCCCTACAAGGACTCGGGAAGTCGAAAGGCGACGCAATGGCGCAAATGACAGTCGTCTATTGGCGGGATATTCCTGCCCAGGTGATCGTTAAATCGGGGCGTAAGTCGGCGAAGCGCCAGCTGCCGGAGCGGTTTGAAACGGCAATCGACCGCGCGGCGATGAAGGCGAAGCTGCGCGAGACCGACGACTATCTGGCCCACTGGGCGCGCGGCGCACCACACGAGGTGGGCGACGACCTGGAGGCGGAAGCCGCTGCGGCGGCGGCACGCCTTGATGAGACTTACGACGAAGATCGACTGAAAGCCCTAGTCGCCGCCGGCGGCGTCGAACCGCAAGCGTGAAGGACCGCGCGCCATGACCCTTCTGGAGACCAGCACCGCCTCCGATGCCGCCACGGCGACCTACAGTTCGCAGGCCCCGCGCTCGCGCCGTGAGCAGATCGTCGACTTCATGACCAACTATTCGATCGAGACGACACCGGGCGGTGCCTCGAAGATCGACGACTTCCGCGACCACTTGCCGGTCGGAACCAAGGTCGCCGTAACGTTTCTGCCGGGCAGCGACTGGCGCGACACGGTCGCGACCGCCAAGCGCCTGCGCAACGAGGGGATGGAGCCGGCCCCGCACGTGGCCGCGCGCTCCCTACCGGACACCAAGACCTTGGACGAATACGTCCGGCGGCTGGTCGGCGAAGCCGGGGTGAAACAGGTGGTTGCGCTTGCCGGCGCGGTCGACCGCCCGATCGGCGATTTCGTTGACTCCATGCAACTGCTGGAAACCGGGGTTTTCGACAGACACGGGATTTCGAAGATCGGCGTTGCCGGCCACCCGGAAGGCAGTCCGGATATTCCGGAACAGGCGATCTGGCAGGCCCTGCGTTGGAAGCAGGGGTTCGCCGAGCGGACAGATGCCAGCATGTACATCTGCACCCAGTTCGTTTTCGAGTCCCAGCCGATCATCGACTGGGACCGCCAGATCCGCTCTGAGGGCATCCATCTGCCGGTGCACATCGGCGTGCCCGGCCTGGCCACCCTCAAGACACTGATCAACCACGCCCGGGCGTGCGGCATCGGCGCCTCGATGCGCTTTTTGACCCGGCAGGCGAAGAACGTCACCAAGCTGATGACGGTGAACGCGCCGGATACGCTGGTATCCAACTTGGCGCACTATGCCGAGACCGATCCTGAGTGCGGGATCAAACGCGTCCACATGTATCCGCTGGGCGGCCTCAAGAAGTCTGCCGCCTGGTCCAACGCGGTCGCCGACGGCGACTTCCAGATGCACCGCGACGGCGTCGGCTTCACGGTCAACCGCGAAGTGGCTTAAGCAAGCGCCCACGCCTGTTGGGGCCTGCGACTAAGACGAGGGGAGAACTCCGCGGCGCTGTCCGAGGGGGCTCCCCTCATCTGTCGTCCTCTCAAAAGAGAGGCATCCGCTGGTACCGATATATCGGCCAGCGGTTTCGGTTTGTTGTATGAACCAAAACAAGCCAACAACTTACCAGCCCGCGCGAAGGATATCCGGCGGGCCAGAAAAGCTGTTGGCTTGGTTCGAAGCCGTTACGGCCGCAGCCGAACCGGGCGGACTTACTGGTCGCTGCCCTGGTCGTTCGCGGCCCCGTTGGCGTTGTTCGTGCCCTCTTCCCCAGGGGTCAGGCTGAACACCGCGTCGGTGGCCTGCGGCTCGTGCGCCTGCAAGGCATTGCGGTTCTCGTCCGTCCACTGCGCGACCTGGACCGCTGTGGCCTGGCTTTGGGCAGTGTCTTCCTGCGGGGTTTCGAGGATGTACAGCCCGCGGTCGTCGACATAGAAGGTGTGATCGCCGAAGTTTTCCTTCAGCTGATCCATCGCGGGATTGTCCTCGGGGATCGGCTGCAGGCCGGTCTGTTCCTCGACCGCCTTCACCTGGTTATCGGACAGCTTCATCGCGTGCTCCGGAGCGTTCTCTTGGATCGGGATTGGAGCGCGTCACGCGTTGCCGGCACACGCCGCGCCTATGCCAAGGATGAGGACGTGACCGGACGGTTTCAACCGGGCACGGGATAGAAATTCCGCGCCCGGGGATCGACCGTCAGCTGCCCTGTGGTCGCCACTCCTTTACCTGATCGGCTGGCGGGAGGTAGTCCGCGCCGTCCTTGTATGTCCAGTCGATAAGCTGACCGCGGCTGTCCAACGCCTTCGTCTTGCCGACGAAAGTTCCCATGGTGGATTGCTGGTCGCTCGCCCGGAAGGTGATCTCGCCGAATGGGGAGGGTAGGGACAGGCCGCGCATCGCTTCCGCGACGGCCGCACTGTCGGTCGTCCCGGCTTTTTCAATCGCCTTGGCGAGAGCCTTGAGCGATGTGTAACCGACTACCGAGCCCATCCGGGGCGGCGCGTCGAACCGCGCCTCGTAAGCTTCGCGAAAAGCGGTGTGCCGCTCGGTATCGAGCGTGTCCCAGGGATAACCGGTCACGATCCAGCCCTCGGGCACGTCGCTGCCCAGCGGGTTCATCCACTCCGGCTCCCCGGTCAGCAGCGAGACCACCTGGCGATCTTCGAACACGCCGCGGGTGGTGCCCTCGCGCACGAACTTCACGAGGTCGGATCCGAAGGTGACGTTGAAGATCGCATCCGGTTCCGCGCGGTCGATCGCCTGCGTGACCGCGCCCGCGTCGATCTTAAACAGCGGTGGCCATTGCTCGGCGACGAACTCGACGTCGGGGCGCCGTTCTTTCAACAGCTTCTTGAACGCTTCGACCGCCGATTGGCCGTATTCGTAGTTCGGCGCGACCACCGCCCAACGCTTGGCGTCCAGCTTGGCGGCGCGCTCGGCCAGCATCGCCGCCTGCACATAGGTGCCCGGGCGCAGACGGAACGTGTAGGCATTTCCTTTCTGCCAGGCGAGCGCGTCGGTCAGGGGTTCGCTGGCCAGGAACAACGTTTCGTGCTGGGCAGCGTAATCGCTGATCGCGAGCCCGACGTGGGACAGCAGTGCGCCCATCAGCATCGACACGCCTTCCCGGCGGACCAACTCGTTGGCGACCGTCAGCGCGTCACCGGGGGCACCGCCATCGTCCCGGCTGATCACCTCGATCGGCCGGCCCAGAACGCCGCCGCTTTCGTTGATTTCCGTCAGCGCCAGCCTCCAGCCCTGACGATAGGGGATCGTGAAAGCCGGCAGATCGGTGTAGCTGTTGAGGTCACCGATCTTGATCGGCTCTTGCGCGCCCGCTGACACGGGGCTGAGCGCCAGCGGGGCGGCCAGGGCTAGCGACGCGACCCTCGAAAGAGCACGTCCCAACGCACGACGACGGGTGATTCCGGCCAACTGTCAAACCCTCCCAGAGTTTTTCCAGAGTTTTCCCGTGGAAAACGGAATTGAGGACAAAGCTGGATTGCCCGGCACACCGGCGTCAAGCGCCTGTGACACAACAGCGCGCGCGTTGATCGGCAGCGATCGGATTCTTGCATGCTCAGATGTGCGCTTCGGCGCGGTCAGCGAAGCTGGACTCGCCTTGGGTGCGGCAAGCATTCTGTTTTGCTGTTCGGACTGAATCTTTCAGCTCAGCGCAAAGGCGTCATCTGTACGGCCGGAGTGGCGCCAACCTTCAGCAAGGGGACCTTCAGCCATGCGCGTGCGAACTGGCGGCTGCCTGTGCGGGGCGGTGCGCTATCAGATCGAAGGGCCGATGCGCCCGGTAATCGCCTGTCACTGCCGCGAATGCCGCAATCACAGCGGCCATTATCTTGCGGCGTCTCAGGCCGTTCGTTCGAACGTCGAGATTGTCGGGATCGACGCCGTCACCTGGTACCGGACGAGTGCGCTCGGCGAGCGCGGCTTCTGCAGTCGTTGCGGCAGCCCGCTGTTTCTGGATTGGGACAACAGCGACCGGCTGTCGATCGTGGCCGGCAGTTTGGACCAGCCGAGCGGCCTTGCCCTGATTGGCCACATCTACACTTCGGAACAGGGCGACTACTACGAGATCGCCGACGGTCTGCCGCAGCGTGAGAAGGGCTGCGACGGCGATCCCACAACCGATCTGTCCGGCAGTCCAGAGTGGGAGGCTTGAGCGTCTATCGCGAGCTGGCCGACGCGCTCGAAGGCCACGGACTGCTGCTGCGTGGCGGGTTCCAGGCGGCCCCGGACGATAGGTTGCCGGAAGGTTCCGGCACGGTGCTGATGGTCGGCAACGCCGGCCCGGCCCTGTGGCAGGTTTTTACGCAAGCACCTGAGGCGACGGACGGCCAGCCGGATGGCCTGGACCGCTGGACCCGTCGGGTGATGCACGAGTTCGCGACGGCGTTCGGCGCCCGCCCGGTCCTGCCGTTCGAGGGGCCGCCCTACGT
Source organism: Rhodovibrio salinarum DSM 9154 (assembly GCF_000515255.1). Taxonomy (NCBI): domain Bacteria; kingdom Pseudomonadati; phylum Pseudomonadota; class Alphaproteobacteria; order Rhodospirillales; family Rhodovibrionaceae; genus Rhodovibrio; species Rhodovibrio salinarum. The sequence continues at coordinate 2,459,626 of NZ_KI911559.1, forward strand.
ACCGTTCCAGCGCTGGGCCCAACGGGCCGAAGCGGTGGCGCCATCCCCAATCGGTATCCTGATCCACCCGGATTACGGTCTTTGGCATGCCTACCGCGGCGCGCTGGTGTTCGCCCAAGCGCTCGACCTGCCGCCGGCGGACAAGCGGGGACGGCCGTGCGACAACTGTCCGGACGCGCCGTGTCTGAACACCTGTCCGGTGGGCGCCTTCACGCCGGACGGCTATGACGTCCACGCCTGCGCCACCCACATCGGGCAGCTGGACGGTCGTGAATGCGTCGATGGCGGCTGTCTCGCGCGTCGGGCCTGTCCGGTCGGGACCTCATACCAGTACACGCCTGCACAGGCGTCGTGGCACATGCAGGGCTTTCTCGGGGCCACCGGCTCGGGCTAGGGTGCCTGCGTTCCTCCCACAAGCCGAAGGACACTACGCGGGCATGCCCGGAAAAGCACTGCTGGTCATCCAGATGGACAAGGCGCGCGACGACCGCGTTTCCGCGTGGCTCACCCGCCATGGTTACGAACTGGACTACCGCTTCGCCGCCCACGGGGACGCGCTGCCAGATCCCGCCACGGCCGACCATGAGCTTGCGGTTGTCTACGGCGGCCCGCAGAGCGCGAACGAGACGGACGAGAAACCCTATCTCCAGGACGAGATCGAGTTCATCCGTGGCTGGTGCGACCGGGAGCGGCCGCTGCTCGGCCTTTGCCTAGGCGCGCAGCTTCTGGGCAAGGCGTATGGCGGGCAGGTCGGCCCGCATCCCGATGGGCTGAACGAGATCGGCTATGCCGACATCGCGCCGACCATGGCCGGGCGCGAGCTGATCCCAGAGCCGATGCGCGTGTTCCACTGGCATACCGAAGGCGTGGAGACCCCGCCCGACGGCGAGCGGCTGGCGGAAGGAGCGGTGTTCCCGAACCAGGCCTTCCGCCTGGGCGCGCATGCCTACGGCCTGCAGTTCCACCCGGAAACGACGGTCGAGATCTTCTCCAATTGGATTCAGGAAGCCGGTCACATGCTGGAGTGGCCCGGCGCCCAGCCAAAGGACGCGATCTTCGCCGACGCCAAGCAGTACGACCCCAAGCTTGCGCAGTGGCTGGACGGCTTTATGCAGCGGTGGTTGGGGGAGCGATAGCCCCTGAGCAGGCCCAGGCCGAGATTAGTACCTTAGGTTCAGAGTGTTACGGCCCGCACCCTAACGCCAACATTAAGCCGCATTTGGCATCGGCATGCGGCAGATCGGCCAGCGATTGCCAGCCCAGACCTGGAAACGACGACGCTGTCGGCGCAGCAGATGGACCTCATCCGACAGCACGATCAGACCAAGCGGCAGCATCCAGATGCCGAGTACCGGCAGGAACGCCAACAACCCGCCGATCACCAGCCCGATACCCAGACTGCGGCGGACCCAAGGATTGCGGTGGCGCTTCAGCCGGTAGACGAGGGCCACCACGCGGGTGGTGAGCTGCTCCAGCCAGCGCCCCATACGGGAGTGGCCGAACGGCATACGCCCCCAGACGAGATGGGCATTATTTTTCGAATCGCTCATATAGGAAGTCTGTTCCGAATAGCGGCGCGTGTGAAGATGGGGCGGGGTGAAAATCCTGTGTCATGGCGCAGTTGCCAGCGCTGGCAGACCCTTTTGTTCAGGCGCGTAACGACTCCGCCAGATGGGAAATAGACCGCGCATAGCACGGGCGCACAGCGGGGTATTTCGTCCACCGCCCCTTCACGCGCGTGTCCCGCTGGTCTATCACCGCGCCCGCCCGCAACCGCATCCGCAAGGACCCACGCCCATGGTCTACAAGGCCGTCGAAGGAACCGGCCCGCTCGTCGTCTCGATGCCGCACGCCGGCGCGCTGACGCCCGAGGAGGTGGCCGAGCGCATGACCGATGCCGGCCGTGCGGCGGCCGACACGGACTGGCACGTTAACCGCCTGTACGAGTTCCTGGACGAGCTCGAAGTCCCGCATATCCGCTCGATCTACTCGCGCTACGTCTGTGATCTGAACCGGCCGCCGGACGGATCACCGTTGTACGACGGCCAGGGTGCGAGCGAGCTGGTGCCGACCCGTACGTTCGACGGCGCGGCGATCTATCAGGACGACTGCGAACCGGGAGAGGACGAGATCCGCTCGCGCTGGCGCGACTACTGGCAGCCGTACCACCTGGCGCTCGCCAACCTGATGCTGCAGGCCAAGGATCGTTATGGCGTCGTGGTGCTTCTGGAGGCGCATACCACCCGCAGCCAGATTCCGGGCCTGTTCGACGGCACGCTGCCGGACTTCAACCTCGGCACACGCGATGGAGCCAGCTGCGCGCCCGACCTGCGGGACCGCGTGGTCGCGGCGGTGCAGCAGGCCGAAGGCTACAGCCACGCGGTCGACCATCCCTTCAAAGGCGGCTTCATCACCCGCAGCTATGGCCGACCCGACGAAGGGACGCACGCCCTGCAGTTGGAGCTTGCACAGCGCACCTACATGCAGGAAAGCCCGCCCTGGACCTACAGCAACAAGGGCGGCGGTCTGGTCCGTCCGCACCTGCGCCGGATCGTCGAGACGATGCGTGACTGGGCGGAGGCTCAAGCGCAGGGGTAGCGCGGAGCTTTACCGTTGCCTTCTTCCCGCTGCAGGAGCCGGGGCTCTCAGCCGTCGACCATTATCCCCGTGCGCGGCCCTGCTTCACGACATAGGCGATCGGGTTGAAGCCGACACGGTAGGCGAGTTCGGCCGGGCGGTCGATTTCCCAGACGCACAGATCGGCCCGCTTGCCGATCTCGAGCGTGCCCCGGCTCTCCAACAAACCCAGCGCGCGGGCCGCTTCGCGGGTCACACCGGCCAGCGCTTCTTCCGGCGTCAGGTCGAACAGCGTGCAGCCCATCGACAGCATCAGCAGGATCGAGGTGACCGGCGCGCTGCCGGGGTTGCTATCGGTTGCGATCGCCATTGGTACACCGGCCTCCCGGAACGCCGCGATCGGCGGCTTGCGTGTGCCGCGCAGGCAGTAGAAGGCGCCCGGCAGCAGGGTGGCGACCGTTCCGGAGCGTGCCAGCGCGGCCACGCCATCGGCGTTGGCGTATTCCAGATGGTCGGCCGACAGGGCGCCGTAGCGCGCGGCCAGTTCCGCGCCACCGCTGTCGGAGAGCTGGTCGGCGTGCAGCTTGACCGGCAGCCCGTGGCCGCGCGCAGCGGCCAGCACCCATTCGCACAGCTCGGCATCGAAGCCGCCGCGCCCGCAAAACACGTCGACCGCATCGGCCAGTCCCGCCTCGACGATCGCAGGCAGCATCTGCTCCGTGACGGCCCTGATATAGGCGGCGCAGTCGTCTTCAAACTCCGGCGGCACGGTATGAGCCCCCAGAAAGCTGGTGACCACATCCAACGGATAGTCACGGCCCAGTTGGCGGGCGACGCGTAGCTGTTTCATCTCCGACTCCGCGCACAGGCCGTAGCCGGATTTGATTTCCAGTGTCGTGACTCCCTCCGCCAGCAGCGGTGCCAGGCGTGCGCTGCTGGCCTCATACAGCTCGTTATCGCGCGCCGCGCGGGTGGCATCGACGGTTGCGGAAATGCCGCCACCGTCCGCCTGAATGCGCGCGTCGCTGTCGCCGAGCAGTCGACGCTCGAACTCGCTGGCCCGGTTGCCGCCGTGGGCCAGATGGGTATGGCAGTCGATCAGTCCGGGCGTGATCCACCGCCCCTCGACCCAATGCACCTGCTTTGCGAGCTTCTCGGGAGCGCCCTGCAGCTCGTCACGCTTGCCGAGCCAAGCGATCCGGCCGTCCTCGATGGCGAGCGCGCCGCCTTCGATCGCGCCGTACGGCCGGTCGGTGCCAGGCGCCATGGTCGCCAGGCGCGCGTCCAGCCAAAGGGTATCCCACATCGCCCGTGCTTCCCTGGAGCGCCGTTGGGGAGAGTGGCAGGCGGCTTGCGCGGTGGCGCGCATTGTATGCCGGCCAGACTCCCCCTTAAGCTGCCCAGGGCCCGAGGTGCAAGGCGGGGAACGATGCCTGCGTATTTTGCCGACCGCGTGTGGTTGCCGCAGGGCTGGGCAACCAACGTAAGGCTTAGCGTCGATTCTGACCCAGGACTGCTGACGGCCGTGCAGCCCAACACGGTGTCTGACGATGCGATTCGTCTGTCCGGTCCGGTGATCCCGGGCGTGCCCAACGCCCACAGCCATGCCTTCCAACGTGCGCTCGCCGGTCTGGGCGAACGGGCGGGCAGGTTCGCCAACTGGCGCACGGCGATGTACCGGCTGGCCAACGCGTTGACCCCCGAACAGTTGGAGGCGATCAGCGCGCAGGCTTATGTCGAGTTGCTCAAGGGCGGCTACACCAGCGTGGCCGAGTTCCACTACCTGCACCACGGTCCGCACGGCCAGCCCTACCGCGATCTGCCGGAGTTGTCCTGGCGCGTGCTGTCCGCCGCCCGGCATGCCGGGATCGCGATGACGTTGTTGCCGGTGCTCTACGGCCACAGTGATTTCGGCGGGGAGGCCCCGGAGCCGGGACAGCAACGCTTCGTCAATGAGCCGGAGCGTCTTCTGCACCTGATCCAGCGGATCCAGGAAGGTACCCGAGATCAACCTGATGTGCAGCTCGGTTTGGCGCCGCATTCGCTGCGCGCGGTGACGCCGGAAACGCTGCACAGCGCTGTCCACGGCTTCCGCCAGTTGGCTCCCACCGCGCCGATCCACATGCATGTCGCCGAGCAACCGGGGGAGGTGGATGCCTGTCAGGACCGGTTCCGCCAGCGCCCGGTGGCTTGGCTGCTCGATCAGACTGACCTGGTCGATGACGGTTGGACCTTCGTTCACTGCACCCAGGCGCTCGACGGGGAGCTGGAGCAGCTGGCTCGGCGCGGTGTGACGGTCGCGCTCTGTCCAACGACGGAGGCGAACCTGGGCGATGGCGTGTGCGCGGCGGATCACTTTGCCGCCTGGCAGGGGAGATTGGCGATCGGCAGCGACAGTCAGGTTTGCCGCGACGCTTTCGCCGAGTTACGCGCGCTCGACCACAGCCAGCGCCTGCGCCACGGCCGTCGTCCAGGGATTACGCCGCGGCAGGGCCAGGAGGGGCCAGGGGCGGACCTGCTGACGCGGGCGGGGCTGGGCGGTCGAAACGCCCTGGGGCAGAAGGTCGGTCAGCTGGTCCCGGGGGCGCGCGCCGATCTGCTGGTGCTTGATCCAGAGGTTGCGGCACTGGCTGGCGTGCCGGACGAGCGTCTGCTCGACGCCCTGCTGTTCCAGCAACCGACCGGGGCGGTGCGTGACGTCATGGTGGGCGGCAGGTGGGTCGTGCAGGCGCGCCAGCACCACGCGGAAGAGCGCATCCTGAGCGACTACCGCACGGTCATGGCGGAACTGATGCCGCAGTTGGGCTAGTTCCCTGGTCCGTTCCATCTACGGGCGGTAGTTTCTAACTGCGTGCAATGGACGGCACAGGTGACAGAAGGGCAAGGTTGGCATCATGGCCCCGAAGGACGGCGAAATGACGGGCAGCGACGCGACCGAGGGCAAGACCGCCTTGTGGACGCCGGACATCGGCGAGGCCGCGCCGCGCGACCTGTGCACCGATTGCGGCATCTCGCGCACCGACACGCCGAGTCGGTGCGGTCGTGCCTGCCAGTTCATCGCGCCCGACTACCCAACGATGGAAGAACAGGTGCACGGCCGCGCCCGGGACCTGAGCCGCGGTGACGAGAAGTTCTTCGGTCCGTTTCAGCGTATGCTCCGCGCGTCCTTGAAAGCCAAGCGCGACGGCGCGCAGTGGACCGGTATCGCCACCCGTCTGGGCGAACGGCTGCTGGAGACCGACGCGGTCGATGCCGTGCTGGCGATGAGCCACCAGGACGACGACATCTGGGCCCCCAAGTCGGTGATCGTGACCGAGCCCGAGGGCATGGCGCAATGCCGGGGCATGAAGATGGGCTACGCGCCGCTGCTGGCGCTCCTGGAACCCGCGCTCAAGGCCGGCCACAAGCGCGTCGCGGTGATCGGTATTCCCTGCCAGGTCTATGCCCTGCGTGCGCTGGAACGCGAACTCGGCTTCGAGCGGATCTATGTCATCGGCACCCCGTGCTCGGACAACACGACGACCGAGAAGTTCCACGAGTTTCTGTCGCATCTGACCGATACGCCGGGCGAGGTCACCTATTTTGAGTTCCGCGCCGACTATTACTGCGAGATGCGCTTCGCCGATGGCAGCAAGCGGGAATTCCCCTTCCTGCTGCTGCCGATCTCCAAGCTGCCGAACGACTTCTGGCCAACCACCTGCCGAACCTGCGTCGATTACACCAACGTCCTCGCCGACATCACCGTCGGGTACATGGCGGGCGAGGGGGAGCAATGGCTGCTGGTGCGCAACGACCGCGGGCAGGAGCTGGTCGACCTGTTGGGCGACGAACTGAAAACCGGCACCCCCGGCGACAAGGGCAAGCGCGGCAAGCACGTCGAGGGGTTCAAGCTGAACACCGAGAAGGCCGCCGGCGGTATGCCGGTGCGCGGTATGCCAGACTGGCTGCGCCCGATCGTCGGCCGGATTATGCCGCTGGTCGGCCCCCGCGGAATCGAGTTTGCCCGCGCGCGCCTGGAAATGAAGGCGGTCGAGACGATCATCCACCTGCGTCTGAACGAACGCCCGCGGATCAAGCACATGGTCCCCAACCACGTCTGGGAACTGGCCAAGCCCTACGGCCTGGAACCAACGGAGCATGAGAAGCCGCGGGATAAGCGACGGGATACGGGCTGACAGTCGTGATGGACTCTTAGTATTAAGTAACAACCCTAACGGACTGATAAAATTATATAATCAGGTCGTGCAGAAGCCGGGGGCACCGTGTTGACGCCGAAGCGATGGGTGTTTGACTACCTACCACTCCCGTGCTCGCGGCGATGTTAGTTGCGTGGGTCCCGCCAACGCGCGGTATTGTGTACGACCGACATTGGCAGCCAACAAGAGAGCAGCGCGCCCGTGACGCCTTCCGATAGCCAGGTGAAGAGCAGCCGGCGCGATCCGCGCATCGACGTGCTGCGCGGGGTAGCGATGTTCATCATCTTCGTCGCTCACATCCCCGGAAACCCCTGGACCGGGTATATTCCGGCGCGCTTCGGTCCGTCCGATGCGACCGAGTGGTTCGTATTCTGCTCCGGCTTTGCTTCGGCGATCGCGTTCGGCGGGGTGTTCCTGCGCGTTGGCTGGGTTTTGGGGATCGCACGGGTGCTGCACCGGATCTGGCAGATCTACTGGGCGCAGATCGGCATGTTCCTGGCCACTGCAGGGGTCTGTGTACTCGGCACCTGGGCACTCGACACCCGGAACTATGTGCAGGACCTCAACCTCATACCCTTCTTCGAAAATCCCAAGGAAGGGCTGCTCGGGCTGCTAACCCTGACCTATGTGCCGAACCTGTTCGACATCCTGCCGATGTATATGGTGGCGTTGCTGCTGATCCCGGTGATGGTGGCCTTGTATCGCCTGAATCCGCTGATCGGGCTGGCCGCGCCGGTCGTGCTCTGGGCGGCCAACCGGGCGATCGGCTTCGACCTGCCAGCGGAATGGTGGTCGGAGCGGTCCTGGTTCTTTAACCCGTTCGCTTGGCAGTTGATCTTCTTCACCGGCTTCGCGATTGCGCGGGGCTGGATCACCATTCCGCCGCCGCACCGGGCGTGGGTATGGCTGTCGGCGGCCTACCTGATCGTCATGGTGCCGATCTGCTACGGCCCGATCTTCAACAACGTGCCGTTCTTCGACGCGATCGGGCTGGCGATCCTGCCGACTTTTGACAAGACCGATTTCGGTCTCGCCCGTTACCTGCACTTCCTGGCCATGGCCTACGTCATGCGGGCCGCCCTCTACGGCCGGGAGGACATCCTTTACGCCCGCTGGATCGCGCCGATCCGCAAGGTCGGGCAACAGGCGCTGGCGGTCTTCATGACCTCAATCGTGCTCTCGCGCGTCGGCATGATGGCGTTCGATATCTGGGGACGCGACGGGCTGACGGCGTTGATCGTCAATGCCGTGGGGGGCGCGGTGCTGATTGGCGTTGCCTACGGGGTTGGCTGGATCAAGAGCGAACCGTGGCGCCGCCAGCCGCAGCCGGCGTCGACTGTTGCCGTATCGGATGCATCTAACCCGGCCCCCGACGTGCAGGGGAGGCGGCGCGTCTCGCCGGCTGAATAGAGGAGGCGTGGCGGCCCTTGTTCATCTCAACGGATCGAGGCTTGTAGGCCCGGAATTCGGGGCGATTCGGGGCTACAGGAGCGCCGCCGTACCGGGCCTATAGCTTGACTTTTCCGGTGCTTCTGCCAATGTGAGGCACGTTATCAGGCGGCACTTTCCGCCCTGCGCGAGCCAATAATCTTAAGACCAACGCAGGACCAAGGACCGCGCCGTAATCGCTTGAGACGATCCATAACCCCGGGCGCACCTCCACCTTCAAGGTGGCGCACCAATCGACCTCTTGGCTAGCGAGGCGTCTCATGCTGGTTAGGGTGGGTGGCGCCCGCATTCTAAGCTTCGAAAACGCTCGCTGCACCGACGAGCAGGTCGCGGCGCGAGGGTTGAGAAAAGCCGAATTCGGTTCGACGTCATTCCCACGCAGCCGCCCGGAACCTCGGGCGGTGGCACTCAAGATCGCCGCGGACCGCTTAAACCCTGCGGCAGGAGGCAACAGCCATGGATATCATCGAGAAATATGAATCCGCCGTGCGCAGCTACAGCCGCGGCTTTCCCGTCGTCTTCGAGAAGGCGAAGAACTATACCCTGACCGATACCGACGGAAACACCTACATCGACTTCTTCGCCGGCGCCGGCGCCCTGAACTACGGGCACAACGACGACGCCATGAAAGCAAAGGTGCTGGAGTATATCCAGGGCGACAACATCACCCACTCGCTCGACATGGCGACGGTGGCTCGCCAGAACTTCCTGAAGGCGTTCAACGAGATCATCCTTCAGCCGCGGAACATGGAATACAAGATCATGTTCCCCGGGCCGACCGGCACCAACACGGTGGAAAGCGCGCTTAAGCTGGCGCGCAAGGTAACCGGCCGGCGCACCGTGGTGTCGTTCACCAACGCCTTCCACGGCATGACGCTGGGCGCGCTCGGTGTCACCGGTAACCAATTCAAGCGCAAGGGCGCCGGCAAGTCCCTGGGCGACGTGGTGTTCGTGCCCTATGACGGCCTGATGGGCCTCAAGAGCGACAAGGGCGAACTCGACACGCTCGACTACTTCGAGGCGATGCTGAACAACGGCGCTAGCGGCATGGGCCATCCGGCCGCCGTGATCGTCGAGCCGGTACAGGGCGAGGGCGGCATCAACGCCGCCAGCATGGCCTGGCTCAAGCGCCTGGACCAAATCTGCAAGGCCCACGACATCCGGCTGATCGTCGACGACGTGCAGGCCGGCTGCGGGCGCACTGGCACCTTCTTCTCGTTCGAGGCCGCCGGCATCGATCCGGACTTCATCTGCCTGTCCAAGTCGATCGGCGGTTACGGCATGCCGATGGCGATCACGCTGATCAAGCCGGAGTACGACAAGTTCGCCCCGGGCGAGCACAACGGGACTTTCCGCGGCAACAACCCGGCGTTCGTCGCCGCAACGGCCGCGCTGGAGACCTACTGGCGCGACGATACCTTCGCCAAGGGCGTGCGCGAGAAGGGTGAGTTCATCACCAAGCGCCTGAAGGAGATGGCCGCCAAGCATCCCAACGTGCCGAGCGAGGTGCGCGGGCGCGGCTTCATGCAGGGCATCGCGCTGCATGTCGACGGCCTGGCCGACGCGGTCACCGAGGAAGCGTTCAAGCGCGGCCTGATCATGGAGACCAGCGGCCCGGCGGACGAGGTGGCCAAGCTGCTGCCGCCACTGACGCTGGATCAGCAGGGCCTGGAGAAGGGCCTGGACATCATGGAGCAGGCGCTCGACGCCGCCGTCCAGGCACATGCCGACAAGATCGGCAAGGTCGCCTAGCTTCCGCGACGCGGGGCGCGGGGCGCTTTCCGCGCCCTGGCTTTTTGGCGCCGGTCCGGGCAGGGTGCACGCCGCATCTGATCCGGGCCGGCGCCTTTTCGTGCGCCCCAACGCCCGGCACCCCGAACAATCAACGAGATCAGGAGACGGATTCCGCCATGATCGTGAAGCACCTGAACGAGATCGTGGACACGCAGGCCGACGTGCACGCGGAGAACGGCAACTGGAAGAGCCGCCGCTTCCTGCTGAAGCGCGACGGCATGGGCTTTTCCTTCCACGAGACGATCATCCACGCCGGCACCGAGACCTACATCCACTACGCCAACCATCTGGAGGCGGTCTACTGCGTGGCCGGCAACGGCGAGATCGAGGATCTGGAGACGGGCAAGGTGCACAAAATCACCGACGGTACGATGTACGCCCTGAACGGCCACGAGCGCCACTACCTGCGCGGCGGCACCGAGGACATGCGCATGGTCTGCGTCTTCAACCCGCCCCTGACCGGCCGCGAGACGCACGACGAGAACGGCGTCTATCCGCTGCTGGAAGACTGATCCAACAAGGCCAGCCGGTCCTATTGGCAGGTTTTGAGCGTGTGAAAGACCCGCGTCTCGGACCACGCCAATGGGGCCGGCGGCCCTCGGCGCGCTTCAGCCCACCAGCGCGTGCCTGGGATAGGGGTAGACCGCGCGCTTGCCGATCAGGTGGGCTGTGAAGTTGCGCGGGAACAGATTGGCAATCGCAGGATCGAGCACGCTCAGGCCGCCCGTGTAGGCGCCGAAGGCGGGCAGGATCAGCCGCCGGCCATCGGCAACGAAGCAGCGGGCGGAGACGCCCTTGCCCCGCACCCGCACGCGCGTTTTGGGGTGGTAATGGCCGGAAACTTCGCCCGCGCTCCGGTGCGCGGGATCGGCCGCGTGCCGAAACACCAGCGGTCCCAGGGTCAACTCCTGTGCAACCGTGCCGCCCCAGTCGGCCGGCGGGGCCGGGTCGTGGTTGCCGGCGATCCAGGTCCAGTTGACCCGTGCAGCCAGCGTCTGAATCTGTGCGCGTTCGTCGTCCGCCAGACGGTCCGCCGCGCGGCGGTCGTGGAAGGAATCGCCCAGGCAGATCACGTGCTCGGGCCGCCTGCGGTCGATCACCGCTTGCAGCCGCTCCAGCGTCGCCCGGCTGTCGTAGGGCGGCAGGTTGTGGCGGCTGTAGCTGCTGCCTTTTTCCAGATGCAGGTCGGCCACCACCAGCACGCTGCGTGCCGGCCACCACAAGGCGCCGGAGACGTCAGGCACCAGGTCCGCGCCATTGAGGCGGATCGCGGCGTCACTGTCGGCAACGGATTCGGACATCGGCGGGCGGGACGACTCCAGCGGGTCGGGATCGGACGGCGCATCCCTTGTGCGTGATTCGGGGTCGGTCATCCAGCGCCTTCCCGACACGCCGCTCACAACGGCAGCTCCGACTGATCGTACTCGGTTGAGGTGGCCTCCTCGATCAACGTCTGCGCCCCCTCGTCCAGCAGGTCGTCCAGTGCCTCGCCGTCAACCTGCTCGCGACCGATTTCCAGCAACACCGGCACGGCGAGCGGCGAGATTCGTTCCAGCCGGGTGTGCCGGATCGCGCCGGCGACGCGCCCAAGCATGTCGGACAGGCGGCGAATATCGGTCAGGCCGCCGCCGACGTCCTGCCGGGTCGCGCGCAACAGGATGTGGTCCGGCTGGTGCTTGCGCAGCACGTCATAGACCAGATCGGCGGAGAAGGTGACCTGCTTGCCGGTCTTCTCCTGGCCCGGAAGCTGCTTATCGATCAGCCCGGCGACCACCCCGACGTTACGGAAGGTCCGGCGCAGCATTGAGGATTCCTCCATCCACTCCTCAAGCTCGTCACCCAGGATATCCTGGTCGAACAGTTGGCCGACCTGTTCGTCGCTCGGCGCGCGCAGCGACCAGACAGCGAGCACATAGTCGGTCGCGACGAAGCCGAGCGGTGAGAGGCGTAGCCGTTCCATCCGTTTGGTGATCAGCATGCCGAGCGTTTGGTGGGCGTTGCGCCCCTCGAAGCAGTAGGCGACCAGGAACTCTTTGTCGCCGCGTGGGAAGCTCTCGACCAGCAGCCCCTCGCGCCCGGGCACGCTGGAGCGCCAGCGCTGGATGCCCAGCCATTGTTCGACCGGCCCCGGCAGATCGGCCCAGGCGCGCCGATCCTCCAGGATGCCGCGCACCCGTTCGGCCAGGTGGGTCGACAGCGGCAAACGACCGCCCATGTAGGCCGGCACCTTGGGTTGGTCGGCCTTGGTCGCGCGCGTGACCTCGCAGGTCAGCTCCTTGATTCGCTCGAAGCGCAGGAGCTGGCCGGAAAACAGGAAGGTGTCGCCAGCCTCCAGATACTGGGCGAAGAATTCCTCGACCTCGCCCAGGACGCGTCCGCCCCTCAGCTTCACCTTGAGCGTCGGCGCCTCGACGATCGTGCCGACGTTCATGCGGTAACGCTGCGCGTCCGGGATCGAGGCGACGCGGTAGGTGCCGCGGTCGTCTTGGGTCATCCGGCGGAACTTGCGATAGCCTTTGAGCGCATAGCCGCCGTGGTCGACGAAGGCGAAGGCGTCGTCGAAGTCCCGGCGGGACAACTCCCGATACGGCTGGGCGGTACGAATCTCGGCGTACAGGGCGTCGGGATCGACCGGGGCGGAGCAGGCCATGCCCAGAATGTGCTGGCATAAGACGTCCAGCCCGCCCGCGCGTAGCGGTTCACCGTCCAGTATGCGCGCCTGCACGGCTTCGACCGCTGCGCGGCACTCCAACACTTCGAAGCGGTTGGCGGGCACCAGCAGGGCGCGGCTCGGCGCGTCGAGCCGGTGATTGGCGCGGCCGATGCGCTGCAGCAGCCGGGCCACGCCCTTGGGCGCGCCGACCTGCACGACCAGATCGATCGCCGCCCAGTCGATGCCAAGGTCGAGCGAGGAGGTCGCGACCACGGCCTTGAGGTCGCCGCGGGCCATCGCCGCCTCGACCTTGCGGCGCTGTTCGACGTCGAGCGAGCCGTGGTGCAGGGCGATCGGCAACAGGTTCTCGTTCAGGCGCCAGAGCTCTTGGAACACGATCTCCGCCTGCGCGCGCGTGTTGACGAAGATCAGCGTGGTCTCCGCCTGTTTCAGCCGTTCGTAGACCTCGCTCAGGGCATGTACGGCCATGTGGCCGGACCAGGGCAGGTACTCGCGCGTCGTTAGGATTTCGATCTCGGGCTTCGGCCCTTCGCCGCCGTCGACCTGCTGCACCGAGCCGTCGTCCTCGGCTGACGGCGACAGCCAGGCGCGCAGCTCGGCGGGCGTGCGCACCGTGGCTGACAGGCCGACACGCCTGGCCTGCGGGGCCAGGCGGTTCAGCCGGGCTAGGCCGAGCGCCAAAAGGTCGCCGCGCTTGGTACCTGCCAACGCGTGCAACTCGTCCAGCACAACGCACTGCAGACCGGCGAAGAATTCCGGCGCGTCCGGATAGGAGAGCATCAAGGCGAGCGATTCCGGCGTCGTCAGCAGCATGTTAGGCGGATGCAGCCGCTGGCGCTTGCGCTTGGCCTGCGGCGTGTCGCCGGTGCGCGTCTCAACCGAGACGTCGAGGCCCATCTCCGCCACCGGTGTCTCCAGGTTGCGCTGGATATCCTGCGTCAACGCCTTGAGCGGGGAGATGTAGAGGGTGTGCAGACCCGTATGCGGCCGCTCGGCCAGTTCGCACAGCGAGGGCAGGAAGCCCGCCAGTGTCTTGCCGCCGCCGGTAGGGGCGATCAGAAGGGCCGAACGCCCGGCCCGCGCGGCCGCCAGCATCTTCAACTGATGGGCGTGCGGCGCCCATCCCCGATCGGCGAACCAGTCGGCTACCGGGTCGGGCAGGGCGGAATCGGTCTGATCGGTATCGTTCTGGACCATCGCGCCCCCGAGGATAGGCGTCGGGACGGCCAAGGGAAGGGCGGTGAGCCCGCGTTAAGGCTCCCGTTTGAAGGTCGTCATCAACACGCTGTCCTTGCGCGGGCCGGTGACGGCCCAGCGGACGGTGAAACGATCGGTGTCGAGCACGCGATAGAGGCCATCGTAGACGTCCGGCGGGCAGTCGTGGTGGACCGCGCACGTGCCGGCCGACAAGTCGAGAGCATGGAACGGTCGGCCGTCGTCGAACAACACTTCGGCGCGTGCGCCCGCGAGGTTCGCGATCCGGTAGCGGCGCGTGCCGGTCATCTCCTGGCCGGCCGGGCGCCACGTAACCGTCTCGTCGTAGAGCAGTCCAGCGGGATCGCCTGAAGGCAGCGCGAAGGTACCGCTGCCGCGCATGACGTGCCGAACCCCCGCACGGCGATCCTCGATCTCGCGCACGATGGCCCAACGGCCTACGAAGAAGGCGCATAGGTCATAGACGGGCATCGGCTCACCGGCCGGGTCGGGGGCAGTCATAACCAGGACCCTTCGCCGGTTGGGAACAGGCGGTCAAGACCGCGGCGTTGACCGTGCGCCTGCCATGGGCAATCTCTAGGATCGGTTCCGCCGATAGATGATCTTTCTCCTAACCGATTGACCGACATGCCCGCCCCCCGTCCGGAAAGCTGGATCCAGGTCACGAACCGCGGCTTCTACGTCACCCCCGGCGGCTTTTACGTCGATCCGACACGACCCGTCGATTACGCCGTCGTGACCCACGGCCACGCCGATCACGCGCGCCCGGATCATGGCCACGTGTTGGCGACGCCGGAAACGCTGGCGATCATGCGCCATCGCTACCAGGAGCGCGCGGGTGGGACGCACGATCCGATGCGCTATGGCGAGGCACGCAAAATCGGCGAGGTAACGGTGCGCTTCGTGCCCGCCGGCCATGTGCTGGGCAGTGCGCAGGCGGTGCTTGAGTACAAGGGATCGCGGGTCGTCGTCTCCGGCGACTACAAACGCCGGAGCGATCCGACCTGTCCGCCGTTTGAACCGGTGCCCTGCGATGCCTTCGTGACGGAAGCGACCTTCGGCCTGCCGGTGTTCCGCCATCCGGACGCGGCCGGCGAGGTGCGCCGCTTGATAGATGCGCGCGCGCAGTTCCCGGAGCGCGCGATCCTGGTCGGCTCCTACGCGCTCGGCAAGGCGCAGCGGTTGATCTCGCTGATCCGGGAAGCTGGCTACGATCGGCCGATTTATCTGCACGGTGCGCTGATGGGCCTGTGCGAACTCTATCAGGAACTGGGCATCGATCTCGGCCCGTTGGAGCGCGCGACCGGGCAGAACAAGAAGACCCTGGCCGGGGAGATCGTTCTGGCGCCGCCGGCGGCGCTTAACGACCGCTGGGCCCGGCGCCTGCCGGAGCCATTGCCGACCATGGCCTCGGGCTGGATGCGGGTGCGTCAGCGCGCCCGTCAGCGCGGCGTGGAACTGCCGTTGGTGATCTCCGACCACGCCGATTGGGACGAGCTGACCCAGACCCTGCATGACGTCGGCGCGCCGCAGGTTTGGGTCACGCACGGCAGCGAGGAGGCGCTCTGCCACTGGGCCAGTCAGCAGGGCTTCGACGCTAGGGCACTGGCCGTCGTCGGCTGGGGCGAGGAGGAGTCCGATCCCGAGGAGGCGACGGCGCAGGAAACCGAGCCATCAGAACAAACGGGGCAGGCGGGCTGATGGAACGTTTCGCCGAACTGCTCGACCGGCTGGTTTTCACCGCCTCGCGCAATGCCAAGCTGCGGCTGATGGGCGACTATTTCCGCACCACGCCCGATCCCGACCGCGGCCACGCGCTCGCGGCCCTGACAGGCGCGCTGGACTTCAAGGAGGCGAAGCCAGGCCAGATCCGCGGCTTGGTGCAGGCGCGCGTCGATCCCGTGTTGTTCGAATGGTCCTACGACTACGTCGGAGATCTGGCAGAAACGACCGCCCTGATCTGGCCCGCCCAGCCCGGTGCCAACCGCAAGCCGGAGATCACCGAGGTCGTAGCGCGCTTGGCGGAAACCAAACGCGCGCAGGTCCCCGATCTGATTGCGCGCTGGTTGGATGCACTCGAACCAACCGAACGCTGGGCGCTGCTTAAGCTGATCACCGGCGGTCTGCGCGTTGGCGTATCGGAGCGGCTGGCCAAGACCGCGCTGTCGGAGGCGTTCCAGACCGAGCTACAGGAGATTGAGGAGGTTTGGCACGGTCTCCAGCCGCCCTATGAGGAGCTGTTCGCCTGGCTGGAAGCCCGTCAGGGCCGGCCGGAGATCGACACCCGCGCGGCCTTTCGCCCGATGATGCTGGCGACCCCGCTGGAGGACCAGGAGGTCGATCAGTTGGAAGTTGCGAATTACCGCGCGGAATGGAAGTGGGACGGTATCCGCGTGCAGCTGGTCGCCGGCGGTGGCGTGCAGCGCATCTTCTCGCGCACCGGCGAAGAGATCACCGGCACCTTCCCGGATGTCGCCGAGGCGATGACCTTCGACGCCGTGCTGGACGGCGAACTGCTGGTCGTGCGCGACGGCGTCGTGGCGTCGTTCAATGACCTGCAGCAGCGTTTGAACCGCAAGAAGGTGACCTCGGAGCTGTTGAAGGACTATCCCGCATACGTGCGGGTTTACGACATTCTATTCGACCAGAACGAGGACCTGCGCGGCTTGTCCTTCGATGACCGTCGGGCGCGTCTTGAAGCCTTTCTCGCGCGCGAGCAGCCAGCGCGGATGGACGCCTCGCCGTTGCTGCCGATCGACCGCCTGGACGCCCTCAAGGAACTGCGCGAGGAGGCGTGCCAGCGCGGCATCGAGGGGCTGATGCTCAAGCGCAAGGACAGTACTTACGTCGCCGGTCGGCCCAAGGGTCCGTGGTTCAAGTGGAAGCGCGATCCCCTGACACTGGACGCCGTGCTGATGTACGCCCAGCGCGGCCACGGCAAACGCAGCAGCTATTTCTCCGATTACACCTTCGGTACCTGGCGACCGGTTGACGACCGCGCATCAGACGCGGACGCCAACAAGTCGGAAGTGAATGGCTGGGAGCTGGTGCCGGTCGGCAAGGCCTATTTCGGTTTCACCGACCAGGAACTGCGCCAACTCGACAAATGGGTGCGCGACCATACGGTGGAACGCTACGGCCCGGTCCGCGCGGTCGATCCGCGGCTGGTGCTGGAGGTTGCGTTCGATGCCGTACACCCGTCGAACCGGCATAAGTCCGGGGTCGCCATGCGCTTCCCGCGCATCTCCCGCATCCGCTGGGATAAGCCGGCGCACGAGGCTGATACCTTGGCCAATCTTGAGAAACTGGTTGAGAGTTAGCGGATAAGCTCCGGCTTAGGAAGAAATAGGGAGAGAGAGGCGGCTAACCGTCTGCCTCCGAACCCTTCTCCTGCACCGTCACCTTCAGCTCCATCACCGGGTGGATGCCGCAGGTCACGTAGTAGGTGCCAGGCTCGTCGAAGGTCAGGCGGACATCCTCGCCGGGGTCCTGGCTGCCGGAGTTGAAGTCCATCCTGGGATCGTAGACGCGGATGTTGTGGGTTCGGCTATCGTCGTTGTGTAACACGATGGTCTCGCCCACCTGAATCTCGACGGCATCTGGGTGGAAAGCCTTATTCTTCTGGCTGATCTCATGCGCCACGTCGTTGCCGCCGTCGCCGCACGCGGCGAGCGCGAGCAGACCGGTAACCGTCAGCAGCCGGGCGCAGGCGTGTAGAGCGCGGGTCATTGCGGTAGCTCCGGCCGGGTGACGTTCTGTAGCGCGTGCGGGGTCTCCAGGGTCTTCAGGAAGGCGATCAGCTGGGCGGTTTCGACGTCTGTCAGATCGATCTCCTGCATATCGGCGGACAGCGTCTCACGGCGCACGAAGTCTCCCTCATAGTGCTGGATCACCTCGCGCAGCGTCTGCATTCGGCCGTCGTGCATGTAGGGCGCGCGCCGCGTGATGTCGCGCAGGGTCGGCGTCTTGAAGGCGTGGTTGGCGGCATCGACGTCCAGCACCGGTCCGCGGCCCAGGTCGCCACGATCGTCCAGGCCGATGTCGTGATAGGCGCCGCGGGTCAGCCGCCAACCGCCGTGGCACGAGGCACAATTGGCCTTGCCGTTGAACAGGCGGAAGCCCTGCTTGGCCATGTCGGAGATCGCGTCTTCGTCGCCGGCGATCCACTGGTCGAACGGTGTCATCGGCTGCACGAGCGTACGCTCGTAGGTTGCCAGCGCCTTGGCGAGGTTGGCCTGCGTGATCTGCGGGTCGGCCTCCGGGAACACCTTCGCAAACGCCCGCCGATAGCCGTCGATCCCGCGCAATTCCTTGAGCAGCGAGGGCATCGGCTGATTCATCTCGCCCTGCGACAACACGGGACGGGTTGCCTGGTCTTCCAGGCTGGGTGAACGACCATCCCAGAAGAAGGTCCGTTCCCAAGCCACATTCCACAGCGTGGGCGAATGGCGCTGCTGGGGGGTGCCCGTCGGACTTTGAGCCACCGGCTTGCCATCTTCCCAGCCAAGGTCAGGGTTGTGGCAACCGGCGCAGGCGATGTCGTTGTTGCCGCTGAGACGGGTATCGAAAAACAGCTGCTTGCCAAGCTTGGCCTTGGCCGGCGTGTAGGCGTTGTCGGCTGGGAAGGGCGGAACGGCCGGACGGACGTAACGCTGCTTCAACTGTGCCATGCTGGGCTCGGGGGTCGCGTCCGGGCTCAGATACCAGCCCAGCGCCGCAGCTGTGGCGGAGATTGCTGCGAGGCCGACGGCAGGCAGGAAGATGCGCAAACGCATCGAAAATCTCTAGCTCTGATCAAACGGAAGAAACACCGGGCAGGGCGCTGTTAAGCGCTCCACCCGGTGCGTTGGACCCGACAAGACACGAAGGTCTCGGTGGGGTGCAAGAGGGACGCTGGTCGGCTCAGCCGCCTTCGCCGCCCTCTCCACCTTCACCACCTTCGCCGCCTTCGCCGCCTTCGCCGCCAGCAGAGGCACCGTAGTCGCGGATGATGAAGCTGGACAGTTCGAGTTCAACCTTGGACGCTGCGGCCTGAACCTCGCCCGGGCTCATCTTGGGCTCGTATTCTGGCGTGATCGACGGCCAGGCGGTCATCAGCGACTCGTAGTCCGCGATCGCGTCCTTCAAGTCTTCAGCATCCCGGCTGTACAGGCTGGAAGCCAGACTGCCCAACAGGTCGCGGCCGATCCAGACGAATCCGCGGCTGTCCTGGTACTCCGCGACTTTGACCATCTGGCCGTCCTTGATCGCGGCATCGTATTCGGCAGCCGCCTGCTGCACCAGCGCGGTCACCACCGGCAACATGAAGCTGGGCTTCGTGGTGTACTCGGGGCTGACGGCATTCAGGCCCGCGTTCACATATTCCAGCACGTGGTAGTAGGCGTGCTCGGCCTTCTCGTAATCGCCGGCTTCGGTCGCCTCGACCAGCTCGGCGAGGTCATCCCTGAAGTCCTGGACGCCACGCTCTGCGAGCTGGCTTTCGATGCCGCCGTAGATCTCTTCCACCGGGTGGCGGAAATGCACCATGGCATCTTTCGGCTTCTCGGCTTCGAGCAGCTCGTAGCCGGAGTGCAGGTGCCCCTTCATCATGGCAAGCTGGAACAGGAAGTTCTGGTCTGCGGACAGGCCAGCGGCGGGACCCGCTTCGCCGCCCTCGCCACCCTCGCCACCTTCGCCACCTTCGCCCCCTTCACCTCCGGCGGAGGCGAGCTGGATGGCGGTTGCTGTCTTGGACGGCGTGTAAGGGGCGTGCGCACCGCGCTCGCCGCCAGCCACTCCGGCCGCAGCCTCGGCGTCCTTGACCGGATCGCCTTGCGCACCGGCACCGGCAGCAAACACGAAGGCGCCGAGGCCGACCCAGAGCTTGGTTCGGTTCTTGGACATCGTCGTCCTCTCAAAAAACCGTTGGAAGATCAGGCTCGCGCTGGAGCCTTCCTGGAAAGCCGCGCCATATTGCCGCGGTTTCAACACTTTGTATGAGAATGAATTGCAATTGCAACCGCAAAATACCCACCCTAAGGTGCCGTTTCGATCGCCCGCATGCAAAGTATAAAGGACCGATGTCGCGATGATCGTGTGCATCGCCAATGTTCTGGACCGCCAGACCTTGCAGCAGGTACGCGACCTGCTGGCTCAGGGAAGCTACGTCGACGGCAAGCAAACCGCCGGCTGGCATGCCAAGCTGGTCAAACACAACCAGCAACTCGCCGCCAGCGAGCCGGCGGATCACGCAGACAAGCTGGTGCGCGAGGCGCTACTCAGCCATCCAGTATTCAACGCGGCCGTTCAGCCCAAACGGCTAAGACGCATGCTGTTCAGCCGCTACGAGGGCGGCAATGCCTACGGCGCGCACGTCGACGACGCGCTGATGGGCGCGGGCCCGAAGGTCGAGACGGACGGCGACAGCGCACGCCTGCGCTCGGACGTGTCGATGACCGTCTTCCTGGCCGACCCAGAAGACTACGACGGCGGCGAGCTGGTGATCGAGGGCACCGGCGGCGAGCAGTCGTTCAAGCTGGAGGCTGGCCACGCCGTGACCTATCCCTCCAACACGCTGCACTATGTGGCCGAAGTCACCCGCGGCACCCGGGAGGTCGCGGTCACCTGGGCTCAGAGCCTGGTGCGCGCGCCCGAACAGCGTGAAGTCCTGTTCGATCTCGACACCGCCCGACGGACGCTTTTCCAGCGCGAAGGTAAGAGCCGTGAATTCGACCTGATGTCGAAGACGCACGCCAACCTGACTCGCATGTGGGCGGAGCCGTAGACCTAGATGACCGGGGTGTGGGTGATGCAGATGCGAATGATTTGCAGTTGCATCCGCTGCGCCCGCATGGCACAGTCCGATTCAGGATCAAGGGATCGGACACGGCCCTTGCCATCCTCATGTGCAAACTCCGCATTGGCCCGACCGGGTATGGCCTCTAGAATTGGCGTCTCGGTCGGGCCATTTTTTTGCGTAAATGGCTGTTTTGCGCGGCGCTAACGGCTGTTGCGTTCACGCGGATTGCACCGGCGCCGTCGGAGGCGCATTTTAGGACGCGTTGGTCGTGCCTTCCGGTCAGGTGATTCGGTCGCGCGCGGCATCGTGACGCGTGAAGGCGGTAAACGCAGGGTGGATATGGCTGATACGAGCGAAAGCGCACAGGGCGACCGGGTCCGTCAGTTGGAGGCGGATGCCCGCCGCTCCGGCATGCGGATCACGCCGCACACCACGACGATCATTCAGATCCTGGATGAATCCACGGACCACCCGACCGCAGAGGACATTTTTGAGCGGGCGCGCGAGCGCGATCCCAGCATCTCCTCTGCGAGCGTCTACCGGATTCTGAACAAGTTGGAGGAAAGCGATCTTGTCCGCCGGCAACGTCTGGACAGTGATCGCTTCCGCTATGAGATCGCGGACGAGTGCCGCCATCACTTGGTCGATCTGGACACTGGCCAGGTGGTCGGCATTACCGATCCGGAGATCGACGAACTCAAGGACAAGATCGCGAAGCGCCACGGCTACGAGATCGTCGATTTCCGCTTGGAGTTGTTCGGCCGGAAGACAGGCGGTGGCAGTTAGGCCCGGGGCGTACGTCTCTGGAGTTCAGATCTGATCAGGGCGCAGGCGGACTGAGGTCGGCATCCGCTGACACCTGAACGGACCGCTTAAGTGGGCAAACGGTCGAACCTGTCCAGTATGGCTCGGCGCGAACGTTTGGGCTCAAGCGCCTGAAGTGCTTGGTCAGGACCCTCCCTTATCTTACTGATATTTTTGCAGTCGGGATGGCTTGCCGGTTGCGTCATTCTGTCAGTATCGACAAGGTGTTGTCGAATAGGTAATATGATTCTGAATTGACGGATTCATGTCAATTTAGCATGAATCCAAGTCCATACGTATCCCGAGCGCCGAGGCGCTTGCCGATCGGCCGTCATCACACAAACGGGAGATGTCGGATGACCAATCGCTTGCATGCGCTGGCGGGCAGCTTGGGTCTGCTCTGCATCGCGCTTTTTTGGGCCGCAACCGTTGTCAGTGAACTGTCTCAGGATATGACAGCGATCGTTTGGGTGAAGACCGCCATTCCGTGGGGTCTGCTGGTATTGATCCCGGCGATGATTGTCGTCGGTGCCAGTGGATTCCGTCTGGCCCGCGGGCGAACTGGCAACGTGATCGAGGCAAAGCGCCGGCGTATGCCGCTGATCGCGTTGAACGGGATGTTGGTTCTGGTTCCCTGCGCTTTCGTGCTGGCAGCATGGGCACAGGCTGCCCGCTTCGATAGCTGGTTCTATGCGGTGCAAGCACTGGAACTGGCGGCGGGCGCCCTCAACCTCATGCTTATGGGGCGTAACATGCGCGATGGCCTGCGGCTAACCAATCGGTGGCGAAGGACCACTTAACGGTTCGTGGCGATCTGCATGGCCGCCGCTTCGTCGGACGCCGTCACCGCCTTGCGGGCGATTTTGTACCAGAAGGACTGCTGGCTTTCGTCCAGCGCAGCAAAAGCTTCCGAATTGGTGTCGTGCATGGCGCCATAGATCGCTGCTGCGACGCGGCGCACACGCGCTTCGCCGGCATCATGCTCGGCCAGGCTGCGCAAGCCGGCAGCAAGTGTCATGCGTGCAAGCCCTTCATAGCCGAGTGCGCTCGGATCATCCTGTGCCTTGAGCAACGCCTCGCCGAGCGCGTCCGCGGCATCCTCGACCGCTTGGCGGGCGGTTTTGTCGGTCATCGTGGCGTCCTCCTTGATCGGTTGATGCGCAGCACCGCCTGCATAAGGCGTCAACAGTGTGTTTTCGAACACTGTCCTTGTGGGAAGCCCCCAACAGAACATCTAAACGGGACCTTCACGGGTATTCCAGCCCGTTCAGACCAATTCGACGAGGAGGCTTCCAGAATGCGCCAACTCCGCACCCTGACGCTGGGCGCTGCCGGCACCGCGGCGCTTGTGCTCGCCACGCCGCTGCAGGCCGAGGCCGCCCCCGAGACGTTCACCGTTGACCCGACACACACCCAAGTTGCCTTTCTGATTAACCATCTTGGTTACTCCAACATGCTGGGCGAGTTCGAGGAGATGTCGGGGGAGTTCACCTTCGATCCCGAGGATGCGTCTGCTGCGCAGGTCTCGCTCACGATTCAGGCCGACAGCGTTTATACCGGCCACGACAAGCGCGATGAGCACCTGACAGGGCCGGACTTTCTGAATGCGCAGGAGTTTCCGGAGATCACCTTCGAATCGACCGGCGTTGAGCGCACGGGCGAGAAGACCGGCAAACTGACCGGCGATCTGACGATGCACGGCCAGACGCATCCCGTGACCCTGGACGTAACCTTCAACAAGATGGCGCCGAACCCGCTCCCGCAGTATGATAACGTCTTGACCGCAGGCTTCTCCGCCCGCGGCACGATCGACCGGACGAAGTGGGGTGTCGATGCCTATGCGCCCGCCGTGGCGGCCGAGATGCAACTGATCATCGAGGTCGAGGGGCACGACAAGGATCACGAGGGCTAAGCGCCATGTGCCGGCTTCGGCGATCAAATTGAAGCCGAAGCCGGCCTTTCCGAGTTTTCCGTAGCGAGCGGATAGAGCAGCACGCTCAGGCGTAGTGGCTCCATACCTCCCGGCCCTGGGAGAACGTCATGCATGGATTAAGGGCTTCGTCGAGCAGGGTCACGTCAGCATCGAAGCCCTCGACAAGCTGACCCTTGCGGGTGTGTAGCCCGAGCACACGCGCGACGTTCGCCCCTAACAAAGGCAAGGCATCTGCTAGATCCAAGATGCGTTCACGCACCAGCGTTTGCCAGTCGCTGAGCAGCGGGCCGTTGCTTGCCACCGAGAGCTTGGTCAGGCGGCCTTGCGCGTCGAACTCCGGCAGGCTGCCCTGGCAGTCGGACGACAGGGTGATCTGCGCCGCCGGTACGCCACGCTCCAAAAGTCGACGCACGCCGTCGAAGCCGGTGAGCCCATCGCCCGGATCGCCGTCGAACGCGGTGACGTCGACACTCGCCTGGAAGGTCTTGGCATAGTCCGCGGCGTCCTCGATCAGATGCGCGATTCGATTCACATGAGTCGGTATGACCTGTTCGGCAGGGATTTCCGTCTCCGACAGCAAGCGGCGCAGCAGCTCCAACCCGCGCGACCCGTCACCCATGTGGAAGTGGCAGATGCCGCGCTTGCCTGCCAGCATACCGCCGACCCGCGCATCCGCGACCAGCCGGGCAAGTTCATCGAAGGTCGGCTGGCTGGACCTATGGTCGGACAGCGCGATCTCGCCAACGCCCAGGATTTCAGGAACCCACGCAAGGTCGCGTTGTACGGAACCGGTCAGGGTAGGGGGCGGCACCCGGTAGTTGCCGGTATACATGTAGGCGTCGACACCTTCCGCCCGTAGTCCACGGACTTTTGCCAGTACATCGGCAGGCGAGCGGCTGATGCCGTCGGTCCCCAGTAGGCCGACGACCGTTGCAATGCCACGCTCGGCGATCTGGCGGGCGGTGATCTCGGGGCAGCGGGTGACGGGCCCACCTTCGCCGCCGCCGCCTGTGACGTGAACGTGCTGATCGATGAAACCGGGCACAGCCCAGCAGTCGGGACGCTCGTAGACGGCAACCGGCCAGTCCGTGGGTACCGATAATTCTGGACCGACGTAGGCGATCCGGCCATCGGCAAACAGGATGTCGGTCGCTTCGCTCGGCTGCGGGGTGTACACCCGCGCCACGCGCAGCAGGGTCAGCATCATCGATACTCCGTTTTCGACCGCCGGACGGGTTAGGGAACGATTCACCATCCTCAGGCGGCGCGCCATTCGGGTATAATTAACATGTTGCGGGCAGAGTGATAGTGAGTCGGTCCGTCACAGCAAGGATATCGCGCTTGACACGGAGGCGAGCTTGGAGCGGATATATCGCGTCAATGATCGGTCTGGCCTGGAACTTACGATGCGTTCCTTTTGGCAGACTGCGCGCTTTGGAGCCGCTGCGATCGTTCTCCTGTCATCCTGCCGCTGCTGATCGTCCGACATCCTTTCCCGACCCATCACTCGTGAACCTGCCCTAGCTAAGAGAGGCGTCGCGCACTGCGACGACTGGCCTTCCCATGGATAGCAATAACGTCGATCCCGCTGCCGACACCGGCCCGACCGGTGCTTCCCAGAACCTCAGCCATGACGCGCCCAAGGGTACCTTGATCGCCATCGGCGGGGCAGAAGATAAGACCTCCAACCTGGAGGTTCTAACCCGCGTGTTTGCCTACGCGCCGGCGGATAACAAGACGGTGGCGGTGATTGCGACCGCCAGCCAGATCCCCGAAGAGGTGCTGCCCGCTTATGAGCAGGTGTTCAAGCGCCTGGGCGCAACACACGTCCATTCCTTGGATGTTCAGGACCGGAAAGCGGCGAAGGATCCCAAGACCTGCGAGGCCGTACAGAGCGCCGGCGTAATCTTTTTCACCGGCGGCGACCAGATGCGCCTGACCCATGTGTTGGGCGGCTCGCCGCTGTTGCAGGCGGTCCGTGCGCGCTACCAGGAAGGGGCTGTTGTGGCAGGGACGAGCGCGGGGGCGGTCGCTTTATCGTCAACCATGATCTACAATGGCCACGCCGCAGATGCCCTGCGCAAGGGCGCGGTCAAGATGAGCAACGGCCTGGGCTTCGTTGACGATGTGGTGATCGACAGCCACTTCCTGGAACGCGGTCGCTTTACCCGTCTGATGGAAGTTGGCGCCACAAATCCGGAATATCTGGGCTTCGGTCTGGGGGAGGATGCGGGCGTGATCTTCCACAATGGCGGCTTCGTGGAAGCGATTGGTCCGGGACATGTCGTAATCGTGGACAGCCATGATATGGGCAGTTCCAACGTTGCCGATCTGGAAGACGGCCAACCGGTTGCCGTCGAGAACGTGGTTATGCATGCCCTGATCGCCGGTCACGGCTATGACCGGACAACCCGAACGTACCTTGGCACAGACACGCTCGCCCAGCGCTTGAGGGAAAGGACGCCCGTTTGAAGATTCTCGAGCTCCGCGCGCTGCGCGGCCCGAATTACTACAGCCGCTATGTAGCGATTTACATGCGTCTCGACATCGAGGCGTTGGAGGACAGCCCGACCGACACGGTACCGGGGTTCAAGGAGCGGCTGCAGGCGTTGTTGCCCAGTCTCTACGAACACCGCTGTTCGGTCGGCGAACCAGGCGGCTTTCTACAACGGGTCGAGCGCGGCACCTGGGCTGGGCACGTCGTCGAACACGTGGCGATCGAGTTGCAGAACCTGATCGGGTTCTCCGTGGGCTATGGCAAGACGGTCGATAGCTACGAGACTGGCATCTACAACGTCCTCTTCCGATACCGGGACGAAGCCTGTGGTCTGGCGGCGGGCGAGGAGGCCGTCGACATCGTCGACAAGCTGTTCAAGGGGGAAGAGGTCGACCTCGAGGCCGCGGTCGCGCGGCTGAAAGAGGTGCGCGACGCGCACCAGTTGGGCCCCTCAACCGGCTCGATCGTCAACGCAGCCCAGGCGCGCAACATTCCCTGGTATCGGCTGAGTGACGACACCAGCTACACCCAGCTCGGGCACGGCACCAAGCAACGCCGCTTCCAGGCGACCGTGACCGCGCGCACCAGTCTGATCGGCCACGGCATCGCCGACGACAAGGATTGGACCAAGCAAATCCTGGGCGACGCCGGCATCCCGGTGCCCAAAGGCTACAGCTGCGAGTCCTGGGATGACGCGCTGTGGGCAGCGGAGCAGATCGGCTATCCGCTCGCGGTGAAGCCGCTCGTCGGCAATCATGGCCGGGGTGTGACCACCAACATCACCACCGAGCAGGAACTGCGCGAGGGCTACGAGGCTGCCTGCGCGCGCTACGAGACGGTGGTGGTGGAGAGCTTCGTTCGCGGTGAAGATCACCGTCTACTGGTGATCGATGGCAAGCTGGTCGCGGCCGCCCGTCGGCGCCCGGCGCATGTCGTCGGTGACGGGCAGTCGAGCATCCAGCAACTGATCGATTGTGAGAACGCCGATCCGCGCCGCGGGGTCGGGCATGAAAATCTGCTGACTCAGATCCATGTCGATGAGCAGACCCACCGGCTGCTTGGCCAGGTTGGTATGAGCCTGGAGACCGTGCCCAAGGATGGCGAAGTCGTGTATCTGAAGGCGACCGCTAACCTGTCAACGGGCGGCACGGCGACCGACATCACCGATGACGTCCACCCGGAAGTGAAGTACGCGGCCGAGCGGATCGGCCGTCTGATCGGCCTGGACATCATCGGCATCGACCTGTTGGCCGAGACGCTGACCAAGCCGCTCGACCAGCAGTCCGCCGGTGTGGTCGAGGTGAATGCCGGCCCCGGTTTCCGGATGCACATGTCGCCAACCCACGGCACGCCACGCGATGTTGGCAAGCATGTGGTCGATATGATGTTCCCGGACCCGCAGGACGACGGGCGGGTCCCGATCACCGCGATCACCGGGACCAACGGGAAGACCACGACGACCCGCCTGATTTCGCACATGCTGCGCCAAGCGGGCCGTCAGGTCGGCATGGCCTGCACCGGGACGATTGAGATCGACAATCACGTGATCATGCGCGGCGACTACTCCGGTCCGCAGGCAGCGCACGCGGTGCTCAAAGAACCAACGGTCGAACACGCCGTGCTCGAATGCGCGCGCGGCGGCATCATGCGCCGCGGCCTCGGCTTCGACGAGTGCGACGTTGGCGTGCTGCTGAACATCGCCAGCGACCACCTGGGCGAGCGCGACATTCACACTCTGGACGAACTCGCCCGCTGCAAAACCGTCATAGTCGATGCGGTCCACCCAGGCGGCACCTGCGTACTCAACGCCGACGATCCGCGTGTGCTGGATCAGGGCACCTATTGGGCGCGCGGCAAGATCGCCTACTTCACCCTGGACCCCGACCACCCGGATGTCGCCAAGCATGTCGAGGATCACGGCATCGCTTTCACCGTTGCCGACGGCAAGATCGTCCTGCGCCAGGGCCAGGTGCAAGCGGACATCATCGAGGTGAACGATGTGCCGATCGCTTTCGAAGGACATGCCCGCTTCAACGTTTCCAACGCACTGGCGGCTGCGGCGGCCGGGCACGCGCTGGGCTTGGAACTGGCCGACATCCGCCAGGGTCTGATGACCTTCCACCCGACCCCGGGCCAATTGCCGGGTCGGACGAATCTGGTGGAGGCGGACGGCGTGCGGGTGCTGGTCGATTACGGCCATAACGTGCCGGCGTTGACCGCGCTGGAAGAACTGGTCGGAGGGCTGACCGCCAAGCGCCGGATCGCGGTTGCTTCGGCGCCCGGCAACCGGCGCGATGAGGACCTGCGTGCCCTCGGTGCTCAATTAGCGCAGATGCACGACCAGGTATTCATCTGCGAGCCCGATCCACGTGGTCGCGAGGTCGGCGAGGCGGCCAATCTGCTGCGCAGCGGCGCCGAGGACGCAAACGCAGGCAAGGTCGAGGTCGTGTTGGACGAACACGGCGCGATCGAGAAGGCCGTTGACGCGGCCAGCGAGGGGGACCTTCTGGTGATGCTGGTCGACGACACCGAGTTTGCGATTCAGCGCGTCAAAGGTCGCTCCTTCCGCGCCGCCGCTCCGATTGCGAAGGGGTAAAGCGCGAGTCCGGGCGAACCGTTCCCGCCTCTGAGGGTGAGGGGGTTACGCCACGGCTTTGGGCGAGGTCTTAGTGCTATCCAGACGGCGTTTCTGAGCGTCGTCTGGGTCATGCGGCAGTGCCGGGACCTCATCGGTTTCAGGCATCGCCCGGGTACTGCTGCTCTTACCCGCAAGCTGGCGGCGCGCGAAACGGTCGAGGCGCTGGCCGCTCGACACGCGTTCAGTTCGTTCGCGCCGGCTGTTTGTCCGTGTGTTGGCGGGCGCCGTCTCCGGCTCGGCCTGCACCGTTTCGGCCTCGGCAGCCGCCTTCGCCGCCTCCGCGCGCTGGCGCCGGACGGCGTTAAACTCGGTCATGCGGGCGACCAGCTTGTCCAGCAATTCGGTTTCCGACGGCGCCTTCTCAGGTGCCTTCACACTGAACACGTCGAGGCCAGCATACTTCACCTGCACAAAGCTGACCTGCAGGCTGCGCCAAGCGCAGAAAACGGCGAAGACGCCCACCACTAGCCAGCCCGAACCTTGGCCCAGCAAGGCGAAGGCCAGTCCGCACACCCCGCAGGCGAGCAGGACAACGGCTGCGACCGGTCGCCAGAATACGGCAGCGACCAGCAGCAGCACGGCGATCTGAACGGAGAATACGAGGATATCGCTGGCAGCGAGCATGGCGGTCCCGATCGACTAGTCCTGCCCCAAGGTAGTCGCGCAGCAGTTAACCGATCGTTAGAGCGAGCGGTAGCCAGGGGGCTTCAAGCCAGCGGTTCCATCACCGGCATATCAAAATAAGGGCCACGGTCCACTTGGGACTCGGCGATTGGGTTCTGAACGCCGACGTAGGTGTCGAGCACACCTTCGCGGAACACCGGACGCAAGCGCAGACGGTTCCAGAAAGGCGTGCCGTCCTTGCGGTAGTTCAGGATGTCGATGGTCAGGCTGCGCGCTTGCGCGATCGCCTTGTGAATCGCGGCAACGTCATGCGGGTCGGTATCGGGGCCTTGCAGGAACCGACAGTTTCGATTGATCACTTCCTCCGCGGGATAGCCGGTTTGGTCGACAAACGCGCGGGTGACATAGACCAGTGGCATATCGGCGTGCTGGCAGTCCGCGATCACCGCTGACCGTTCGGCTTCGGTCTGGGTCAAGCGGTCGTAGGCCTCATCAAGGGTCGTGATCATGGGGTCGGGCTCTCGGCATGCCGTGAAGGTAGCTTCGTATCAAAACCCACTACACCTCTAGATATTATGAAACCGTAAAGCCCACACCTTCCAGTGGTGCGAGTCGCATGGTTGTTGTTGAAAATATCCGGGGCGTTCAAGACACAGAGGTCAGCAGCA
This sequence comes from Rhodovibrio salinarum DSM 9154, assembly GCF_000515255.1. Classification (NCBI taxonomy): domain Bacteria; kingdom Pseudomonadati; phylum Pseudomonadota; class Alphaproteobacteria; order Rhodospirillales; family Rhodovibrionaceae; genus Rhodovibrio; species Rhodovibrio salinarum. Next base: position 2,489,473 of record NZ_KI911559.1, read on the forward strand.
CGCGGGTCACGAGATGATGTCGGCTGCGATCCGCATTTCTCGTAACGGGCGGACCCAATCGATGGCGCTCTGGTACAGTGGATCAGCCTTGTAGCGTGCCAGGGCTGCCTCGTCGGCAAACTCGCCATAGACCACCAGATCGACCTCGTTTGACATCAGGTCGCGGTTGAGGTTGCGGCGGATCTCGAGCCGATCGGCGTGGGGGACTCGTTCAAGCGTCTTCAGGCCAGCCTCTGCCGCATCCAGCCGGTCAGAGGGAACCGTGAAAAAGACGATATGGCGGATCATGCGCGGCACTATCCAGATGGGCTAGGCAAGCCAACGTTTACGCCGACGGTAGTGCTTGACGTTGTGGTAGTCCACCCGGTCGTGACCGCCCAGATAGAATTCCTGGATGTCCGGATTTTGCTTCAGCGTTTCGGCATCTCCGGACATCACGACGTGGCCGTTCTCGATCAGATAGGCGTGGCGCACGGCCTCGAGCGCGGCGGCGGCGTTCTGTTCGACCAGCAGGACACTGACCCGCTCTTCCCGATTGATCCGAGTGATGATCTCGAAGATCTCCTGCACCAGCACGGGGGCAAGACCCAGCGATGGCTCGTCCAGCATGATCAGGCGCGGTTGGGTCATCAGCGCGCGGCCGATCGCGAGCATTTGCTGCTCGCCGCCGGACAGGTAGCCGGATTGACTGCGCCGACGTTCGTACAGACGCGGGAAGTAGTCGTAGACCTGCGCCTTGAGCGCCTGCAGCTTCTGGCGGCTGCCGTTCAGCGGAAACGCGGCCGTCAGGTTGTCGTCCGGAGTTAAGTGCTCGAAGATTCGTCGGCCTTCCAGCACATGCACGATGCCCTTCTCGACCCGCTGGGCGGCCGCCATCGACAGGATGTCCTGGCCGTCGAACGTGACCTCGCCGCGCGTGACCGCCCCACGCTCAGGAACGAGCAGGCCACTGACGGTCTTCAACGTGGTCGATTTGCCGGCGCCGTTGGCGCCGAGGAGGGCGACCATGTCGCCCTCCTCGATGGCCAGGGAGACCCCCTTAATGGCGAGGAAGACTTTGTCGTAGACCACCTCGACATTGTTGAGCGACAGCAGGGCCATGGCGACTAGTTGCCCTGCTCGAACTGCTTGGCGTTCTTTTCGATCTCCTCCCAGACGATGTCCTGATAGGCCGCGATCCAGTCGCTCTGCGGCTCCCAGCTGTCGCCGGTCCACATCGACACGCGGCCGTAGCCGCCACCCTGATGGTCCTTCTCGGTAATCGTGATCGGCGGCATCAGGCCTTCGGCATTGAAGTCCTCGACCATCTCGAAGCCCTGTTTCAGCTTGGGGCCGGTCAGGGGAGCGCCATGCTCTTGAAGAGCCAGCTCCGCTGCGCGGACCGAAGCGGCCATCGTAGCCACGCCGATGTTGTAATAGACGTTGCCGACGTTCTTCTCGTCGCCGGTGCCGTTCCCCTGGGTGACCACCTGGTCCATGATTCGCTGGATCACCGGGGTGTCGCGGCCGGTATGGGTGGCAGCGAACCGCTTCACGCCGGTCGCGGCGTCGAAGCCGACCTGCTCCATGTCGGTGCGCGCAAGCCAGACCACCGACAGGATATCCTCCGGGGAGATGCCGTTGCGGATCGCGGTGCGGATCGACACCGGCTGGCCGCCGCCGGCGCCCCAGATGGTGACGTGGTCCGGGCGCCAGCGGCGCACGTCGGACCAGGTCGAGGATTGCTCGTTGCCGGGCGAAGGATAGGGGAAGGCCTTAACCTCGAAGCCCTTGCGCTCGGCGAGCTCTTCCAGGATCGGCAGCGGCTCGCGGCCGAACGGGCTATCGATGAAGACGTGGGCGATCCGCTTGCCTTCCAGGCCGCCCATGCTCTCCTCGATGTAGTTCGCGAGCACGCTGGCCTGCGACCAGTAGGTCGCCATCATCGGGAAGACGTAGGGGAAGGTCTTGCCGTCGCTGGCGTCGCCACGGCCGTGCAGGGCGGTGATCATCACCACCTCGTCTTCCAGCACGCGCGGGACCATGGCACGGCTAACCGGGGTCGACAGGAAATCGACCAGCACCGCGCCTTCCTCGACCGCGCGGTTATAGGCTTCGATGCCGCGTTGCGGCTCGTTGCCCGTGTCGCGCACGATCAAATCGATCGGATGGCCCTGCACGCCGCCGGTGGCGTTGACCATCTTGATGTAGTCCTGCTGGCCCTGGTTGTATTCATTCGAGACGAAGGTGTAGACGCCGGTGAAGTCCTGCAGCAGGGCAAAGGTGATCGGCTCCTTGTCCTGTGCGCTGGCCTGGGCGGCAAAGCCGGTGAGGGCGCACGCCGCCGCCGCGATCGCGACGGTCGCGGTGCGCAGGGCACCTCGTCTATGGATCATGGGGTTACCTCCCGTTTCGACGTTAAGCTTCTTCTTGCTTTGGCCAGGCCGCGGGGTGTCGTTGGTGTCATGCTCCTGGCGTCAGTTCCGGGTGTGCTGGAAGGGCCACACCAGGAAATAGTTGCGCACGTTGTCGTAGATCTTGGCCAGCCCCAGCGGTTCGAACAGCAGGAATGCGATGATCAGACCGCCGTAGGCCATCAGCGGGATATGCGACTGCAGATTCTGCGACATCGCGATCACCCCGCTGTCGGCGAGTGCTGCGACCAGGTTGGTGAGCACGATCGGCAGCAGCAGCACGAAAGCGGCGCCCAGGTAGGCGCCGATCACGCTGCCCAGCCCGCCGACCAGCACCATCGCGACGAACTGGATCGAGACGTCGAAGCTGAACTGCTCTGGCGTGACGGCTTCGTAGTAGCAGAAGGCGAGCACCGCCCCCGACACCCCGCCGAGGAAGGAGGAGGTGAAGAAGGCGAGCAGCTTGTACTTGAAGACGTTGACCCCGATCACTGCGGCGGCGAAGTCCTTGTCGCGCACCGCGACCAGGGCGCGGCCGAAAGCGGTGCGCTTAATGTTCATGATGAACACCGTGAGGATCACCGCCCATAGCAGCGCGCCGTAGTACTGCACCGTACCGTTGGTCATCGGCGCGCCCAGGAAGCTGACCTCGGGCGCCTGCAGGGTTGCCTGCGCGCCGCCGGAGATCGCGGGGACGTTGATGATCGTCCAGTCCACCAAATACTGCATGGCGAGCGTCGCCATCACCAGATAAAGGCCCTTTACCCGCAGCGCCGCCGCGCCGAACAGCGAGCCGATCACAGCCGCCATCAGACCGGCGCCAAGCAGCGCGAACTCGAACGGGACGCCGGCGCGGGTCAGGTGGATCGCGGTGTAGGCGCCGATCGCCATCACCGCCGCGAAGCCGAAGTGCAATTGTCCCGCAACGCCCATCAGCAACGTCAGCGACAGCGCCGCGGCAGTCCAGACCAGCCAGGGTAAGAGGTAGCTGGACAGGTACAGGTCGCCCACGAGCAAAGGTGCCAGGACGGCGAGGGCGAGAACGCCCAGCGCCTGCCAGCGATCAGCCGGCACCGGCCAGAGCTTACGCTCGCCCGCGTAGGTGGTGTGGTAAACGCCGGCCAGGCGATAGAACATCCAGCTAGACCCTTTCGATATCCTCGCGGCCGAACATGCCGTTGGGGCGGACCAGGATGGTGCCCAGGATGATCAGCGAGGTGACGACGTCGCGGGTGCCGCCGCCGACCAGCGGGTCTAGGTAGCCCGGCACCACGCTGCCCAAGATGCCGACCAGAAGCCCACCGACCAGCACGCCCCAGATGCTGTCCAGCCCGCCCAGGATGACCACCGCGATCGCCGGGAACAGCAGGGTAGAGAGCGTCCAGTCGACGCCTTGGGCGGACCCCCAGAGCGCGCCCGCCGCGACCGCGGAAACGCCGGCCAGGCCCCACGAGATGCCGATCGCACGCTCCACCGAGATGCCCACCGACCAGCTCGAGACGTGGTCATCGGACACCGCGCGCAACTTGGTGCCCAGGCGCGTCTGGAAGAACAGCAGGGACAGCACGATCATCGCGACCGCCACCGCCGCGCCGTACAGGTAGGCCCGGTTGATGAACACGCCTTCGACGATGATTGGCGCCAGCCCGATGCCGAGGTTGAGCGACTTTGGCGCGGCGCCCAGGAAACCGGGCGCGAGGCCGCGCAGCAGAATGTCCAGGCCCAGCGTCAACATCACGATCATGATGATCGGTTGGCCCACCATGCGCCGCAGCAGGACGCGTTCGGCGACCAGGCCGAAGACGAACATCAGCACCGCGGCGAGCGGAATCGCGAGCCACAGCGATAGCCCGACCATGCTGGCGAAGATGTAGATGAAGTAGGCGCTCAGCATGATCATCGCGCCATGGGCCAGGTTGGGCACGCCGGCAGACTTGTAGATCAGCACGATGCCGAGTGCCGCGAGTGCATACATGAGTCCGGTCAGGGCGCCGTTGATTAGCAGCTCGAAAAAATAGGTCATTGGGCGGCCCGGCGTCCGGTGGCGCCACCTACGGAGGTGATGTCGCGCAATTGTAGCCGGCGGGTCTGCTCGCCGGTTTCGCCGGTTTCGTAGGTGAAGGTCGCCTTGTATTCGATGCTGGCATCGCCGCCGTAGAGCGCCTCGATGATCGGGCGATAGTGTTCGTCGATCACGTTGCGGCGCAGCTTGCGGGTGCGCGTGACCTCGCCGTCGTCCGGATCGAACGGCTTGTGCAGATTGACGAAACGTCGGATCTGCAGGCCCTCCGGCAGCGTCTCGTTGGTGCGCTGGAGCACGCCCGCGATCAGATCGTAGACCGGATCCTTCTGCGACAGGTCGGCGTAGGAGGTGTAGGGCACCCCCCGTTCCTCCGCCCAGTGGCCGACCGCGTCGATGTCGATGCAGACGATCGCGGTCAGGACATCGCGGGCTTCGCCCAGGATGCAGATGTCGCGGATGAAGTGAGAGAACTTGATCCGGTTCTCGATGAAGGTCGGGATGAAGCGTGCGCCGCCAGCGGTGTAGACCACTTCCTTGACCCGGCCCTGCACGACCAGTTGACCGTCGTCTTCGATGTAACCCGCATCGCCGGTGTACAGCCAGTCGTCTTGCAGTGTTTCGGCCGTGGCATCCGGGCGCTGGAAGTAGCCATCGAACACGTTGTCGCCCTTGACCAGGATTTCGCCCGCATCGCTGATCTTGATCTCGACGCCGGGAAAGGGCTTGCCGACGGTGTGCAGCTTGACCGCATCGGGGTCCTGCGCGGCCGTCAGCGCCGCCGTCTCCGTCTGGCCGTAGAACTGCCGCAGTTCCAGGCCCAGGGCGCGGAAGAACAGGAACACTTCTTCGCCCATCGCCTCGCCGGCCGTGTAGGGGCGGCCGACCCGGCGCAGGCCCAGCTGATCGCGGATCGGACCATAGACCAGGAGTTCCCCCAGGGCGCGCCAGAGGCGTTTGCCGACGCCGGGCTGATGGCCTTCCAGGCGGCGGCGCTCCAGCTCGACGGCGAACGGCATGAAGCGGTTGTACAGCCAGCGCTTGAACGGTGTGCTTTCGTCAATGCCGACCTGGATGCGGGTCAGCAGATTGGACCAGGCACGCGGGCCGGAGAAGTACATCGTGGGGGCGATTTCCCGGATGTCCTTCTGCGCCGTCTCCTGCGTCTCCGGAATGTTGACCGAGAAGCGCAGCAGGATCGCCGCGCCGACGGAGAAGGTAAAATCGCCCACCCACGCCATCGGCAGGAAAGCCATGTGCACTTCGCCTTCCCGGAAGTAGCCGGCGGCAGCGGCATTGCGCACGGCAAACAAGACATGGCCGTGCTTGAGCGGAACCCCTTTGGGCGCACCTGTGGTGCCGGAGGAGTGCAGCAGCACCGCCACGTCGTGCACGCGGGCACGGCCCAACAGGTCCTCGCGCAGCCCGGGCTCCGTCTGCAGGCGCGTACGACCCGCCTCGACCAGCGTCTCGACCCCGACCACGCCGTCCGGTTCCTTGCCTTTCAGGCCGCGCGGGTCGTCGTAAACGATCAGTTCAAGCTGCGGGTAGCTTTTCTGGATTTCCAGCAGCTTATCGACCTGTTCCTGGTCCTCGCCAAGAGCGACGCGGATGCTCTCGCGCTGCACCTGGTCGCCGATTTCCTGCGGCGTCGCGTCCGGATAGGCGGGCGAGGGGACGGCGCGCAGCGCGCCCGCGCTCAGCATGGCGAAGTAGAGCGCCGGCCGGTTGTCCCCGATCACCAGCATCTGTTCCCCGGCCTTCAGGCCGTACTGCTCCAGCCCGGCGGCGAGGGCGAGCACGCGCTCCAGGTAGTCCGACCAAGTGTACTCCTGCCAGATGCCGTGGTCGCGTTCGCGCATGGCGACGCGATCTGGCACCTCGCGCGCGTTGCGGGCCAAGTGGTTGAGCAACGTGTCATCGGCCTGCCAGTCGGGGTGCTGGGCCGCCGGCGCCGTGCTCTCGGCATGCCCGGTCGCGGCAGTGGGGGCTTGAGCCTCAACCGGCATGGGCGACATCCGCTGGCTTCGGGGTGTCGACCTTGCCGATGTAGGCGGCGACCACCTCGGGATCGCTCATCGCATCCTTGGCGGCGTCTTCGGCGATCTTCTCGCCGTTGTTCAGCACCGCCACGCGCTCGCAGATCGCGGTGACCACGTCGAGGTGGTGTTCGATCAGCAGGATGGAGAGGTTGAGCGCCTCGCGCGCGTCCAGGATGAAGCGCACCATGTACTCCTTCTCCTCCTGGTTCATGCCGGCCATCGGCTCGTCCAGGATCAGAAGGCGCGGTTCGGCCGCCAGGGCGCGCGCCAGCTCGACCCGCTTCTGCATGCCGAGCGGGATCATCTCGACCGGTTCGTGGCGGACGCTTTCGAGCTGTAGCAGGTCGATGATCTCCTCGACCTGCCGGCGGTTAGCGACTTCGTCCTTTTCCGCCCAGACCCAATAGAACAGCGAAGCCAGCGCGCGCGGTTTCATGTGCACGTGCCGGCCCATCAGGATGTTGTCGAGCGCGCTCATACCCTTGAACAGGGCAACGTTCTGGAAGGTGCGCGCGATCCCCAGGCCCGCCACCTTGTGCGGCTTGACCCCGGCGATCTGCTTGTCCCGGAAATGGATCGACCCGGTATTGGGCGGGTAAAAGCCGGTGATGGCGTTTACCAGCGTGGTCTTGCCCGATCCGTTCGGGCCGACGAGACCGTAAATCTCCCCCGGCCCGATCTCGATCGACACGTTCTTGAGCGCCTGCAGACCGCCGAACGACCGGCTGACGTTGTCACACGTCAAGACGGCCTTATAGCCGGCGGACCGAACGGTCTCTGCTTCGGCCACGTTGTTTTCGCCTCCCCAGACGAAACGGGCCGGCCGTGATTTGTTTTCTTGCGCGGCCGGTCTCCTTTCTCAATAACCGGTTCGGGGCCGGCTTGTGAACCGGAAAGCCAGACATCTTTTAGGTTGCAGCGCAGCATATGACTGCGTGCATCGCAGCAAGGCTGCGCATGAAACTGCGGCTGTGGCCTGATCAAAAAAAGCCCCGGCAGCCATAACGCAACGGCCACCGAGGCTAGGATCACCGGAGGTTGGGCCATCCGGCGAAGCACGTCGTCTTGTTCAGACGGGTGTCTAGTTCGCGTTCGGGAAGAAGGCCTGCTCGCCTTTCAGCCGGTAGTTGCCGATCGCCTGCTGGCCGTCGGCGGAAACCAGCCAGTCGACGAACGCCTGCGCCGGGCCTTCCTTGACGTCCGGGTGCTGCTCGGGGTCCAGCACCATGACGCCGTACTGGTTGAACAGGCGGGGGTCGCCCTCGACCAGGATGTCGTAGCCGTCCTTGTTCCCGAAGTTCAGCCAGGTGGCGCGGTCGGACATCGTGTAGGCGCCCATCTGCACGGCGGTGTTGAGCGTCTTGCCCATGCCGGAGCCGGTCTCGCGGTACCAGTCGCCGCTATCCTCCTGCGGGTTCACGTCGGTGGCCGACCAAAGGCCGAGCTCCTTCTTGTGGGTGCCGCTGTCATCCCCGCGCGAGGCGAACGGTTCCCCGGACTCCGCGATCTGGGTCAGCGCGTCGGTGACGCTGTCCATCTCGGAAATGCCGGCCGGATCGTCTTCCGGCCCAACGATCACGAAATCGTTGTACATGACGTCGAAGCGGCGCTTGCCGTGGCCGTCGGCGACGAACTTGTATTCGCTCGGGGTGTGGTGCACGAACAGAACATCGCCGTCGCCATTGCGGGCGTTGCGGATCGCCTGGCCGGTGCCGACCGCGACCACGCGCACATCGATGCCGGTCATGTTCTCGAACTTCGGCAGCAGGTACTCGAACAGACCAGAAGCCTCGGTCGAGGTGGTCGACTGCACGATGATGAAACGGTCGTCCTGCGCCTGCGTGCTGTCAATCGGTTGCGCCACGATGGCGAGCGCGACCGCCCCCAGGACGATGCCGAGACGCTTGAACAGGGTCATTTGAGGTTTGCCTCCCACTCCTTATGCGCCGGAAACCGGCACGGTTTACAGAACGAGGTCGCCGGACAGGAATGCCCGGGCCTGCGCACTCTGCGGTTGGTCGAAAAAGGTTTGAGCCGGGCTGCGCTCGATCAGGTGGCCGCGATGCAGAAACACCACTTCGTCCGCCAGCCGGCGGGCCTGGCCCAGGTCGTGCGTGGTCAGCACGATCTTGGTGCCCCGGTTCTTGATCTCCGCGACCATGCGCTCGACGGCGTGGGCGCCGGCGGGATCCAGGTTCGCCGTGGGCTCGTCGAGGAACAGCACTTCGGGCCGCGTTGCCCAGGCGCGGGCCAGGGCCAGACGCTGCTGCTCGCCACCCGACAGCACGCGCGCCGGCCGACGAGCCAGCTGGTACAATCCGGCGTCGGCCAAGGCTTCGGCGGCCCGCTGCCGGCGTTGGCTACGCGGCAGGCCATGGACCTTGAGCGCATAGACCACGTTCGCGATCACCGAGCGGCGCAGCAGCACGGGCTTTTGGAACACCATGGCCTGTTGGCGGCGCACCGTCCGGTCTGGTGCCCGGCCGTTCCATCGCACCGTGCCCGCACTTGGCGTCAACAGCCCGTGCAACAGGCGCAGTAGCAGGCTCTTCCCTGCGCCGTTTGGCCCCATGATCGCCGTCGTGCCGGTGCGGTCGAGTGCGAGGTCGATGCCATCGAGCAGCTTCTGCCCGCCCGCTTGAAAGGTGAGTCCCTGCACGGTCGCCGGCCGGATGCTATCGGCTGGCTGATTCCGGTGTGCCTGCCGCTGGGCGGTACCGTGCATCATCGCGGCCCTCACCAGTTCGCCTGCGCGCTTAAGCCCCGCAGGCTCATCACGGCGGCGTTCACCAGAACGGCGAGCAAGATCAGGATGATGCCCAGCCCGAGCGCGAGCTCCAGGTTGCCCTTGGAAGTCTCGAGCGCGATCGTGGTCGTCATCACCCGGGTGACGTGGTTGATGTTGCCGCCGACGATGATCACCGCGCCGACTTCCGCGATCGCCCGGCCGAACCCTGCAAGCAGGCCAGTGAACAGGCTGTAGCGCCCGTCCCACAGCAGCGTCGCGGTGGCCTGCACGGGCCCGACCGACAGCGAACGGAACTGCTCGGCGTATTCGGCATGCAGGTCTTCCACCGTTTGCCGGGTCAGGGCGGCGATGATCGGGGTCACCAGAACGGTTTGCGCGATCACCATCGCGCTCGGCGTGAACAGCAGCCCCAGATCGCCGAGCGGTCCGGCGCGCGAGAGCAGCAGGTAGATCACCAGGCCCGCAACCACCGGGGGCAGCCCCATGAAGGCATTGAGCACAACAACCACGGCCTGCCGGGCAGGAAAGCGCGCCACGCCGAGCGCCGCGCCGATCGGCAGGCCGATCACGGCCGCGCACAGAACCGCACTCAGACTGATCTGGAGGGAGAGCGCCACGATCTCCACCAGTTCCGAGTCCAGCCCGACGATCAGCTTGAAAGCGGCCAGAAAGGCCGCGGCAAAGTTATCCATGACGGGCGCGCAGGCCCCCTCCCAGACCCCATTAAATCGCTTCGAGTGTGTCTGGACCTGTCACTGTTTTCAATGGACTGACTAAAACGGAATTAGAACATATTGAAACATCTATACGCAGATCGTGTGTCGCATTCGGACACTTGCGACGGAGTGGGAAATCAGCGATGGATCGAACATCCCGCCGATGCGCGGTCCGTCGCGCCCATTGCTGGTGGCATAGACCCTGGGGACCCCATGGCCGATGAAATCCTGCTGACCCACGAAGACGCCATCGCGACCGTGACGCTGAACCGCCCGGAACGGCGCAACGCCTGCAACCTTGCCATGTGGCGGGAACTCCATCGGGTGATGACGGAGGTCAGTGCGGACGACAACCTGCGTTGCATCGTCGTACGGGGTGCAGGCGCAGAGGCATTCGGCGCCGGTGCCGATATGTCGGAATTCGAGGCCGAGCGCTTTTCGGCCGAACAGGCACGCAGCTACAATGCCGTGATGGCGCCGGCGATCTACGCCCTGCGCGATTGTCCGCATCCCACCGTCGCACTGGTACAGGGCGCCTGCATGGGCGGCGGCCTGGAAATGGCGCTCTTCTGCGACCTGCGGATCGCGGGAGATGGCGCCAAATTCGGTATCCCGATCAACCGGATCGGGCATGGCTTGCCCCTACCGGAGCTGTCGGAACTGGTGAGCCTGGTCGGTCGACCGGCCGCGCTGGAACTGTTGCTGGAGGGCCGAATCTGGGCGGCCGACCAAGCGCGCGAGCGTGGCCTGGTGACACGTGTGGTGCCGGACACGGAAGTCGAAGACGAGGCCTATGCCACGGCCGCGCGGATCGCCAAAGGCGCGCCGATCGCCGCACGCCTGCACAAGCGCATGGCCCGGCGGGTCGCCCAACCCGAAGCGCTCACGGCCGACGAGTTGGACGCCCCGTTCCAGACCTGCGACACGGCGGATTACAAAACCGGCGTGCGCGCCTTCCTGAACAAGGAAAAGCCGAACTTCCGCGGCGCGTAGTGGCTAGATCTCCTCGTCGCCCAATCCCGGCTGGTCGAGGATGTCGCACAGGCGCTTGACCTTCGGACTGCGTGCCTCATGCAGCCCGGGTGTGTCGTTGCTGTTGACCCATTGATAGGCGGCAACCAGTTCACTGACCGTGGCCTTGGTCGCCACAACCTCGGCCGCGCGCGCGTCATCAAGCTGGCCGACGATCCGCTGGACGTCGTGCGCGGTGACCGGGCGGTCGCTGCTCATCGCTGTGCCTCCTGATGCCTGGGGAGGGAGCCGACCAAGGTTGCCGGCTCCGTATCTCTATATGCGCACGCCAAAGTAGGTGTACGCCCGCAGCCGTTGAAGAGGGACGGGATCAGGTGCCAGGCAGTTGATCGACCGCCACCCCGGCGGGATCACCGCTGCCAGGGGTGTATTTGAACACCCCGTCGCCGCGCCCGATCAAGGTGCCGTCGTCGGCGTGGACGGTGCAGTCAGCGAAGAAGACCGACTTGCCACCCCCGGTCTGGCGTGCCCGGGCGACCAAACGCTGGCCGGCCTGCGCCGGGGCCAGGAACTGCGTATTCAACTGCAGCGTCATTGCCCGGCGCGCCCGGCCCGGGCTGTCGCAGAAGCAGCCCGAATAGCCGCAGGCGGTATCGATCAGGGTCGTCAGCACGCCACCATGCAGGATACCGCTGCGGTTCAGATGGTCGGCTACGACACCCAGCTCGACCGCGGCTTGCTGCCAGGACCAGTCGGCGATGCGGTAGCCGACCAGGGCGGCGAAGCCCTGGGCCGGGGTGAGGGGATCGTTGGAATCGGTCATGACGCGTGAACGTGCCGAGGCACGTGGGCGCTGTCCAGCGTCGGCCCCATGAAGGCGTTCCGATTCATCGAGGCGTGAAGCCAGAAGAGCCACCTTCGCACGCGCACAATCGCCGCGCTGCCGGCGCCTTGCGAGCCCCCGGGGCCGGTGCTAGGTTCCGGTCGGTTTCGCGCGTCGGAAGGTGTGGTTTTCCCGCATCATTCAGCGCGCCGTTCTCACGCCAATCGAGCCGGCAACGCGCGGATGCGACTAAGCGTTTGCGCGCGCGGCACAGTCTCAAGGGAAGGTGGCATGGCGGTCGACAAGGATACCGTCGCCCAGATCGCAAAACTCGCCCGCATCAAGGTCGACGATGCGCAGCAGGAAGCGCTCACCAAGGAGCTGTCCAACATCCTGGGCTGGGTCGACGAACTGGGCGAGCTGGACACCGAGGGCGTGCAACCGATGACCAGTGTCGTCGAGGTGCAGCACAGCCTGCGCAAGGACGTCGTCAACGATGGCGACCGCCAGGACGACATCCTGAAGAACGCGCCCGAGTCCAAGCAGGGCTACTTCGTCGTGCCCCGCGTCGTCGAATAACACGAGTATCGAAATACCAATGGCCGATACCCCGAGCCGCCCGAACGAAATGACCCTGAGCGCCGCGCGTGACGCGCTGGCCGGGGGCGAGATCTCCGCCAAGGAGTTGACGGACGCCCTTGTCCAGGCCGTGGAAAGCGTCCGCCCGCTCAACGCCTATATAACCGAGACCCCGGACCACGCCCGGAAAATGGCGGAGGCCGCCGATGCCCGCCGCGCCAAGGGCGAAAGTCGCGGCCCGCTCGATGGCGTGCCGATCGGGATCAAGGACCTGTTCTGCACCCAGGACGTCCTGACCACCGCCGGCAGCCGTATCCTGGACGACTTCAAGCCGCCCTATGAATCGACCGTCACCAGCAAGCTCTGGGACGCCGGCGCCGTCATGCTGGGCAAGACCAACCTGGACCAGTTCGCCATGGGGTCGTCGAACGAGACCAGCTACTACGGCTCGGCCGAGAACCCCTGGCGGCGCGCGGGCGACAATCGCCCGCTGGTCCCCGGCGGCTCTTCCGGTGGCTCGGCCAGCGCGGTCGCCGCGCGCGCCGCGCTGGGCGCGACCGGCACGGATACCGGCGGATCGATCCGTCAGCCGGCGGCGCTCACCGGGATCACCGGCCTGAAGCCGACCTACGGCCGCTGCTCGCGCTACGGCATCGTGGCGTTCGCCAGCTCGCTCGACCAGGCCGGCCCGATGGCGCGCACGGTGCGCGACTGCGCGCTCCTGCTAGGCGGTATGGCCGGCTACGACGACAAGGACGGCACGTCCGTCGACACGCCGGTGCCGGACTACGAGGCGGCGCTAACCGGCGACATCCGCGGCCTCAAGGTCGGCATCCCCAAGGAATACCGCGTCGAGGGCATGCCCAAGGAGATCGAGGACCTGTGGCAGCAGGGGCTCGACTGGCTGCGCGACGCTGGTGCGGAGCCGGTGGAGATCTCCCTGCCGCGCACGCATTACGCGTTGCCGACCTACTACATCATCGCCCCGGCGGAGGCGTCGTCGAACCTGGCACGCTACGACGGCGTGCGCTTCGGCCTGCGCGAGCAGCCGGGCAAGTCGCTCGATGAGATGTACGAGGCGACCCGCGCCGCCGGCTTCGGCGACGAGGTCAAGCGCCGGGTCCTGATCGGCACCTACGTGCTCTCGGCTGGCTATTACGACGCCTACTACAACAAGGCGCGCAAGGTCCGCACCCTGATCGCCCAGGACTTCGCCGAAGCCTACAAGCAGTGCGACGTGATCCTGGCGCCGACCAGCCCGAACGCGGCCTTCGGCGTGGGTGAGCTGACCGACGACCCGATCAGCATGTACCTGAACGACGTCTTCACCGTGCCGGCCAGCCTCGCCGGACTGCCGGCGCTCTCGGTGCCGGCGGGTCTGGACGGCCAGGGCCTGCCGCTCGGCTTGCAGCTGATCGGCCGCGCCTTCGACGAGGAAACCGTGCTGCGCGCCGGCGAGGTGATGGAAAAGGCAGCGAACTTCACGGCCGAGCCGGCCTTCGTGGCGGGGAGATAAGCGAGATATGGCGGACTATCGTCTCCAGGGCGACACGGGAGAGTGGGAGGTCGTCTGCGGCCTCGAGATCCACGCCCAGATCATCTCCAAGAGCAAGCTGTTCTCCGCGGCCGCGACCGAGTTCGGGGCGGAGCCGAACAGTCAGGTTTCGCCCGTCGATGCGGGCATGCCCGGCATGTTGCCGCGGGTGAACGAGTTCTGCGTCGAACAGGCGGTCAAAACCGGGCTCGGTCTGCGCGCGGAAATCAATCGCTGGAGCGCGTTCGAGCGCAAGAACTACTTCTACGCCGACCTGCCGCAGGGCTATCAGATCAGCCAGTACCTGCATCCGCTGGTGGGCGAGGGGACTGTCTACCTCGACATGCCCGACGGCTCGACCGTGCCGGTCGGCATCGAGCGCCTGCATATGGAGCAGGACGCCGGCAAGTCGTTGCACGACCAGGAGCCGGGCAAGACCTATATTGACCTCAACCGCTCCGGCGTCGGGCTGATGGAGATCGTCTCCAAACCCGACATCCGAAGCCCCGAGCAGGCCGGCGCCTACGTCAACAAGCTGCGCTCGATCCTGCGCTACCTCGACACCTGCGACGGTAACATGGCCGAGGGGTCGATGCGCTGTGACATCAACGTCTCGGTCCGCAAGCCGGGCGGCGAGCTGGGCACGCGCTGCGAGCTCAAGAACGTCAACTCCGTGCGCTTCATCATGCAGGCGATCGAGGCGGAGGCGACCCGTCAGATCGAGATCCTTGAAGACGGCGGCGAGATCGAACAGCAGACCCGCCTGTACGATCCCGACAAGCGCGAAACCCGCGCCCTGCGCGGCAAGGAGCATGCGCACGACTACCGCTACTTCCCCGATCCCGACATCCTGCCGCTGATCGTCGAGAACGACTGGGTCGAGCGGATCAAGGCGTCGATGCCCGAGCTCCCGGACGAGAAGAAGCAGCGTTTCATCAACGACTACGGTCTCAGCGCCTACGATGCCGGCGTGCTGGTCGCCGAAAAGGACTACGCCGACTTCTTCGAGACGCTGGCCGAGGGCCGCGACGCCAAATTGGCCGCCAACTGGTTCACCGGCGATTTCTTCGGTGCGCTCAACAAGGCGGGGCTCGACCTCGATGAGTCCCCGGTCGACAGTGCCAAGCTGGGCGAGCTGCTCGACCTGATCGCCGACGAAACGATCTCCGGGCGGATCGCCAAAGACGTCTTCGAGGAGATGTGGGAAACCGGCAAGCCGGCCGGCCAGATCGTCGAAGAGAAGGGCCTGAAGCAGATCACCGACACCTCCGAGCTCGAGGGTATCGTCGACAAGATCGTCGCCGACAACCCCGAGCAGGTCGCCCAGGTCCGGGAAGGCAACCAGAAGGTTAAGGGCTGGTTCGTCGGTCAGGTGATGAAGGCCACCGGCGGCAAGGCCAATCCCAAGCTGGTCAACGAAATCTTGGCGAAGAAGCTAGGGTAGGGGGCGCCGATGGGCGCCCCCACGCCTCAGGAGCTCGATCTGCCCCTTCACGCAGGCTTGCGGCTGAGCGGCCTGAGCTGAACATTTTGTTTTTAAAGCATAAAACAAGACCATAGCTACTGAGCGAACGCCAAAGACGTCGTCTCCAAGCACGCAGCAAGTGCTCAGATCTGACGATCACCGCTTCCAGGCGTTTTTTTCTTTTTCCACCGACGCGCGCCGACACCCCTTGCGTCCCTGTCGCGCTGGCCGTAGATTCAAACCTGACCTTTACGGTCTGATTTAATTTCCAGAGTTTGGAGTCCGCCAGGACGGGTTTATCGTCCTGGGATCGCAAGCCGCAGGATCGAGAAATGACGCGCGAGAAAGACAGCACGACGTTGGGTGAAGGGGGCAAGACCGCCCGAGACATCCAGTGCGAAAAGCTCGACCCGAATTTGCCCTGCAACTGCCGCGAGGCGGTCTGCCGGGCGTATCGGGAAATGGTGGCCCGCGGGGCAAGCCACGTGGACGCGCACCAAGTGGCGGCGCGCGTCTATCGCCACCACCACCCCAACCAGCCGGCCGCCCAGGTCAACCGACTGGTGACCCGGTTGGTCGAGCCCGCACCGCTTCACTAGCTCCCGGCTTCACGGCTCACGCGCCAAGGCCGAGGCGACGATCTGTAAAAAAGTCGCGATCGGTCGGAAGAGGGTTCGCTCTCACTTAAATATTAGAATTTCTCCAATTCAAAAGACTGTTGACCGCCCGCGCGCCCTGTCGCGGGTTTTTGATTTTCCGCCCTCCCGTTCCCACGTGCTATCCAGTCGGCAACGTCGCCTTCGTTGTCCGAACGGACATCCCACCCCGCGTGCTGCGCCGATTGAAGGCGCGCAAAAACAGGGAGTACCCGCGGCATGATCGAGCTCTATTCCTGGCCAACGCCGAACGGCCATAAGGTCCACATCATGCTGGAGGAAACGGGCCTGGAGTACGAGGTCCACCCGATCGATATCGGCAATGGCGACCAGTTCGATCCAGAGTTCCTGAAGATCTCGCCGAACAACAAGATGCCGGCGATCGTCGACCGCAATGGGCCGGAGGGCCACCCGCTGCCGCTGTTCGAAAGTGGCGCGATCCTGATGTACCTGGCCGAGAAGACCGGCTACTTCCTGCCCAGCGAGCCGACCAAGCGTTACCGCACGCTGCAGTGGTTGATGTGGCAGATGGGTGGCCTCGGCCCGATGGCCGGGCAGGCGCACCACTTCCGGCAGTACGCCCCCGAGCGCATCCAGTACGCCTATGATCGCTACACCAACGAAACCAAACGCCTTTACGGCGTGATGGAGCGCCGGCTGGGCGAGGCGCCCTATCTCGCGGGCGAGCACTACACGATCGCCGACATCGCGGCCTTCCCTTGGACTCGTTCCGCGGAGAAGCAGGGCATTGAGATCGAGGACTTCCCGAACGTGCAGGCCTGGCGGGACAAGATCGCCGACCGGCCGGCCGTGCAGCGTGGGCTGGAGGTCCTGGCCGACCGGCGCAAGGAAGGCTTCGACGACAAGGCGCGCGAGCTGTTGTTCGGCGCCAGCCAGTATCAGCAGCGCTAGCGCAGGGCCCTGTCAGACAATGGCGAAGAAGGACAAAGCCGCCAAGAAGCGCGCCAAGAAGGCGCCGCACCCCGCCACCCTGGCCGCGCAGACGCTGGAGGGCGTCAGCCCGCGTGACGGTGCGGTCGTTCCCGACGTGCGGCCCTCGACCACCTATGCCCGCGACGCCGACAACGGCTTGATCGGGGACGCAGTCTACGCCCGCGATGCCTCGCCCAGCGTGCGCCCGGCCGAACGCCTGCTGGCCGAGCTGGAGGGCGGCGAGGCCGCGCTGCTGTTCGCCTCCGGCATGGCCGGCGCGGCGGCGGTGTTCCAGGCCCTCAGGCCCGGCGACCATGTGATCGCGCCGAAGGTCATGTACTGGTCGCTGCGCAACTGGCTGGTCCAGTTCTGCGCGGACTGGGGCCTCAAGCTCGACCTCGTCGAGGCCAGTGATCCCGAGGCGATCGAGGCCGCCGTGCGGCCGGGCGAGACGGCGCTGGTCTGGATCGAGACGCCGTGCAACCCGACCTGGGATGTGATCGACATCGCGAGTGCCGCCGACGTCGCCCACGCGGCGGGCGCATTGCTGGCGGTCGATTCCACCGTGGCCACACCGGTGCACACCCGCCCGCTCGAGTTCGGCGCCGACTTGGTGTTCCACGCGGCCACCAAATCGCTGAACGGCCACAGCGACGTCGTCGCCGGCGCGCTGGTCACCGACGACCCCGAAGCCGAAATCTGGCAGCG
The DNA here is from genome assembly GCF_000515255.1 of Rhodovibrio salinarum DSM 9154. NCBI lineage: Bacteria > Pseudomonadati > Pseudomonadota > Alphaproteobacteria > Rhodospirillales > Rhodovibrionaceae > Rhodovibrio > Rhodovibrio salinarum. The sequence continues at coordinate 2,507,063 of NZ_KI911559.1, forward strand.
CATTCGCGCTAACCGCGCCAATGTCGGCGCGATCCTGGGCCCGTTCGAGGCGTGGCTGCTGCTGCGCGGCATGCGCACGCTCTACTTGCGGGTCCCGCGCGCGAGCCAGAACGCCATGGCGATTGCCCGGCACTTCGATGGCCATCCGAAGGTCGCAAACGTGCTCTACCCCGGTTTGGAAGGCCATCCAGGCCACGGGATCGCGGCCCTGCAGATGACCGATGGCTTTGGCGCCATGCTGTCGCTGCGCATCCAGGGCGGACGCAAGAGCGCGCTCAAGGTGCTGGGGGCCTGCAACCGGTTCCTCCGCGCGACCTCGCTGGGCGGGGTCGAGAGCCTGATCGAGCACCGCGCGACCATCGAGGGGGACCGCAGCCCGGTTCCGGACGACCTGCTGCGTCTCTCCATCGGCATCGAAGAGGTGCAGGACCTGATCGCCGACTTGGAGCAGGCGCTCGACCACGCCTGAACGCGGCCGCGCCCCGGCCGCAAATCCATTCCGCAGACCGTTAGAAGGGGGATGGCTTGACCATCGATCTCTACACCTTCGGCACACCCAACGGACATAAGGTGTCGATCCTGCTGGAAGAGCTCGGTCTGGATTACACCGTGCACAAGGTGGACATCTCGAAGGACGAGCAGTTCGACCCCGAGTTCCTGAAGATCAGCCCGAACAACAAGATCCCTGCGATCGTCGACCAGGAAGGGCCGGAAGGCCGGCCGATGCCGCTGTTCGAGACCGGCGCGATCCTGATGTATCTGGCCGAGAAGACCGGACAGTTCTGGCCGCGCGAGCCGGAGCCCTATTGGCGCACGGTCGAATGGCTGATGTGGCAGATGGGCGGCTTCGGCCCGATGCTGGGACAGGCCAATCACTTCAACAAGCTGGCCAAGGAAACCGTGTCCTACGGCCAGCAACGCTATACCAACGAAGCGCGACGCCTCTACGGCGTGCTCGACAAGCGCCTGGGCGAGGTGCCGTATGTCGCCGGTCAGAGCTATACGATCGCCGACATCGCTACCTGGCCGTGGGCGCGGTTCCACACCTGGCACGGCGTGGAGCTCTCCGAGTTCCCCAACATCCAACGCTGGTACGACGAGATCGCCGCGCGCCCCGCGGTTCAACGCGGGCTGAACGTGCCGAAGCAAGAAGAGTAGGGCAGGCGGGCGCGTGCGGGGGCCTTCGCGCCGGCCCGCAACGCGCCCGGCCATGGCCGCCGCGCCCGTCGGATTTGGATATGCCGGAAATCCAGGCGCGCCGATAGCGCGGTGTTTAGCCGACAGCGACGCGCTGGCTACTTGGCGCCTGCGCCACCTGCTGCGGGCGACCCGCCGCCCGGCCAGCCGCGTCGCAAACCTCCCGCAATTCCTCGCGCGCGCTCTGCAACGCTTTCAATTCCCGCCGGTCGTCGCGGTCCCAGACCTCGAGGCAGCTCAGCTTGATCTCCACGAGGTCGATCAACGTCTCGATCGTCGGCTTGGAGAGGGTCATGGCTGGCGTTCCCATCCCTGTAGTGCGGGCGGCCCATCGCGGCCGCGAGGTCGGTATGAAAACGCGTTAAAGGTTAACGCCAGGTTGCCCGCGTTAACCAGACTCCACCCAGACTCCAGATCGAGCATGTGCGCGCACACCTCGCGTCGATATGCCCTTGAGCCGACAGATCACGGTTCCGGCGATCATGTGCTTCGGGCGCGTTGACAACCCCGCCGGCCGGTCGCTAGAAGGCGTATGCGTCACAGTCGCGGCGGTGTTTCAAGGCCGCACGGTGACCGCGACAATCTGTGGAGAGGTGGCCGAGTGGTCGAAGGCGCTCCCCTGCTAAGGGAGTGTACGGGTAATCCCCGTACCGTGGGTTCGAATCCCACCCTCTCCGCCAACTACCCCACATGGGCGTATCTTACTGAAATCGTCTAATTTTTCAGAGGATGCCCCGTGGATAACCCACAGGTTTGCTTATTTGCTCGTTCGCGGCGAAAAGGAAGACGTACCTAGGTGAGAGAAGTCCCGATGGTAGATTATCAATGGGGTCGCGGAGTCGCTGAGGCCGCTCAGGCAACGGACAAGGCCTTGGACCAAACGCAAGGATTGGGGCGTTTCCCCCTTACTCTACGGCAGGGCGTGGGGCTACAGGCAGGGGCGTGGGTGGGTGCCTGGTGCAACAGCCTCCCGCAACACTCAGCTCGAACGCGCGGAACACTGCGACGCTCCGCTAGCTGTCGTATCTAATGCGACCGAAATAAGCTTTCTACGACTTCAATGCCAGTTGTGGCTCCTAGAAAACCCGCGCCCATGGCTGCAATTTCCGTCAGAACAGCAGTTATCCGTAATGCGTTTAAGAAAAAATTGCGATAATATACACGTCTAAGTATTTTTTCTTTTTTAGAAACTGCCTGCTCTAGCTCAAAATGGTCGTCAGTAAAACGTTCAACGGGAAATCCGTCCTTGAATTCTTGTATATGCAGGAGTCTTTTCGCGCGCAGATTGTTCTCGCTTGACCTGAATGAATAAGATACAGCGAGGAAAAGTAGGCCTGCGAAAAAGTATTTTAGGCTGTGTAAGGCGCCAGCTACATTTTCAGCGTCCGGCCCGATACTGGCTAGAAAGGAAAGAGCTGCAACTAACCCTCCCGCATTTAGCAAGAAAAACAATTGTATCTGCGCTTTTTCCCAATAATTATATTCATCAACGTAATAGTTGCGAAGCACATTCAAATCGTATGGTTCTTTTTCAAATGCAGCGTATAGTTTAAGAATCTCCTGTTTTGTCTGTTCAGACTTGGCGTTTTCGTCAGACATTATCGGAAGCGCATTTCTGTGATTTCGTGGAACGCTGCTATGGCTGGAGTAAGATTTTAACAATCCATGTGGTGGTTTAGCCATGCTTTGATGAGCGAACGTGTGCACCGGCGCTGGGGTCACGGTAACCAAATGTGTTGCTTTGCAGGTAGATAGCATGCCGATCGGCGTTCAGACCACACGCCGATCAACAGATTGGTTTCGCAAAATGTATCAATTCTTGCGAGCTAACCATGCTTAGGATACACCCAAGACTGGCGGTCACATGGCGAAATATTTTGGCTTCTCCACGAGCGCAACCAACACCAGATCGCGAGAGGCGACGGCAGGTAGCGGTCCTGTAGAGGCAGGATGAGGCCGTCGCGCGGATCGCGGGGCGCGCGCCGGTGTTAGATGCAACTCTCCAACAGCATGCGGGTGACCTGGGCCTTGTCTTTGAAGCCCAGGCTGCGGCTGGTACCCAGGACGATCGAGCGCAGCAGCATACGCTCGCCCTGAAAGGGTACGAGGTCGAGCGCGAGCGGGGTGCCGTTGAGCCGGGTCCAGAGCGCCCCGTCGGGCTCCACGCGCACCTTGTGCGGCGGGCTCGTCTTCGGAATTTCGGCCATTTCCAGGCAGGCGGCGAGCGTGGCGTAGTTGATGCCAAGGTCGTCCACGCCGCGGCGGAGCACCACCGGCTTGGCGAACCGCGCCGCGTAATCCTTGGCATAGGTCGCGTGGACCTGCGTGCTCTCCACCGGGATGCGGGCCAGGCGCATCCGGGTCAGGCGACGCAATGCCTCTTCGACATAGAGCGTCCCGACCAGCTGGAGATCGCTGTCCTGCAGCGTCCGGCCGCGATCGATCGCTTCTTCGATCGTTGCAACGGGCGCGTCCCCGCCGCGGCCGAGCAGCGCATCGACGTCGGCGAGGTAGCTGCGCACCGATTGCGCGGCATTCTCAAGCGGCAGCGGCGTGCCCGTATCGCCGTGCATCACCGTGACCGGGCCAGTGTCGGTGTGCGTATAGAGCGGCGTCGGCGCGGGCTCCCCGGCAGCCTCGGCGGCTTCTGGTAGCGCGACAGCGGCGAGCAGCACAGCGGTCGCAAGCGGCCGCACGGATCGGGTCAAACGGGTCATGTCGAAGAGGCTAGCACGCCCACGGGCTTTGGCGAGTAGCCACACAGGTCGCGAGGGGCGCCGCTCAGACCGACATCCTGTTCGATCCCAACATGAAAAAGCCGTGCGGAGGCGGGCTCCGCACGGCTTCAAAGGCACTTTTCCAGCCGGAACCGTTACTGGCTTCCGCCCTGGTCGGTCTCACCCTGACCGCCGCGCTTCTTTTGCATCTTGGTCTTCACGATGCTGGACAGCTCGTTGGCGAGCTCTTCGTCCTGCTGCGCGGCCTTGGCGATCTGGCGATATTCCTTCACCGAGATGTTCTCGGTGTTCTGGATGGTCGTGCGCATCTCGCCGGTGGCCTGCTCGGCCAGGCTCTGGGCCTTCTCCTTGTCGCCGCCCTGCTGGGCCTGGCGGATCTTGGGCGTCCAGGCGCGCCGGACCTCCGAGATCTTCACGGCAGCGTCGGCGAAGGCGTCCAGCTTTTCGTCCGAGAAGTCCGGGGTGGGGGCCTGCTGTTGGCTCTGCTGCTGGCCCTGGTTGGCGTTCTTGCTGCCGTCGGCCGCGACAGCGGGCGTGGTGCCGACGGTGGCGCCAATCATGGCGAAGCTGAAGGCCAGAGCGGCGAGGCGCGAAACGCGGATGCTCATCTGTGGCTCTCCGGATGTTGTGGAGATGGTAAGGTATGATCGGTCGCGAGCTCGTTCCACGCGACAGCGTCGGATGTTGCGGGTAACAGCCGGGGCGCGCCGCGTAAAGCGAGGCGCCGCGAGCCATGGGTGTCGACGCTGTGTCGGGGATTGGGCGGTTACGTTGACGTGCCGGACGTGCGAGCGTACGCGTATAGCCGCGACGGGGCGGCATCCGGGCGCGCGAGGGCCACGCGTACGGCGCCATAAGATCGCCACAGCTTTGCCGTACGCAGACAAACCCCTGGTCTAATAGGCTGCCGAAAGTCTGGCTGAACGACGATTCCCGGGTGTTTCGGCCAGCCATGCCTTGAAGCCAGCTATGCCTTGAAGGAGGTCGCAGTGCCCTTGACGTCTTCGATCCCGCACATCGCCCGAGGCCCCGCCGATCGGCCGGGCGGCGATGGCAGCAACGGGCCGGGCGGACCGCAAGCGCAGCGCCCGCTGGTTCCAGGCATTCCCTCCCGCCGGGTCGATCCGAGCGGGGTGGTTACGCAGCAGAACCGTCACTTGCGTCCAGGTCAGCAACAGGGGCCGCGCGGCGCGGTCGCCGAAGAGGGCGAACTCGTCGTTGGCCACGGCATCACGGTCAGGGGCGGAATCCATAACTGCCACCGGCTCGTGGTCCACGGAACGGTGCAGGCGACCGTACCTTGTGACTCGCTAGAAATCGGTCCTGACGGGGTGTTCGAGGGCCGCTCGGAGGTCAAGGACGCCACGATCGCCGGCCGGTTCGACGGGGATCTGCTGGTCGATGGGGCACTGACCGTCGCGCCGGGCGGCTTGGTCAAGGGGCGGGTCCGCTACCGGTCGCTGCGCGTCGAGTCCGGTGGCCATCTCTCCGCCGACATCGATCACATCGACACGGCTCCGCAGCTTGAGGCCGAGCCCCAAATCACGGCGGACTCCGAAACGCCAGTGGACCAGCCGGAATCGCAAGCAAATGGGGCGTCGGAGTCCGAACCGGCGACAGATACCTCCGAAATCGAGCGGCACGAGACCCTGGGGGTGCCACCGGCATTCAGCGATCTGACCGGGCTCAACGGAACGCCTGAGGGCCCGGAAGACACGGCGAGTGACGGCAACGCGCCCTCCGCGAAAGAAGCGGGCGCCGCACCTGCAGACGAGACGGCATCCGAGGATACAGACGAGGACGCCGAGCGCTTCTACCGCTCGCTGACCCGCTCGAACAGCAGCGCCCGCGTCTAATAAGACCGCGGGCGTCGGCGTGCCCCTGTTGCTGAAGCTGCTACTCGCAGGCTTGGTTGGCTACAGCCTGCTGGTCGCGGTGCTCTACACCCAACAACGCCAGATTCTCTTCAAGCCGAACCGCACAGCACCCGACCGGCCGACGGATGCGCCGTCCGGCTTCTTGGAAATCACCACCGAAACGGCCGATGGTCTGACCCTGCGGCATTGGTATGTGCCGCCGCCATTAGACGCGCGCGGCGTGGTTGTCGTACTTCACGGCAACGCCGGCAACCGCGCCGGGGCTTACGAGAAGTTTCGTCCGATCCACGACTGGGGCTACGGACTGTTGCTGGCCGACTATCGCGGCTACGGCGGCAACCCGGGCACCCCCAGTGAGACAGGGTTGATCGCGGACGGCCGTGCCGTGCTGGCGTGGCTGGCCGGGCAGGGCGTGCCGGGAGCGCAGATCGTCCTCTACGGCGAATCGCTGGGCAGCGGCGTTGCGACCGCCTTGTCTGCGGAACAAGCTGTCGGCGGCGTGGTGCTGGAAGCGCCCTTCACCAGCATCGCCGAACTGGCACAGCAGCAGTACTGGTATGTGCCGGCCCGCCAACTGGTGCGCGACCGGTTCGACAACCGCGCGCGCATCGGTGACGTCGGGGCACCGATCCTGATTCTGCACGGAGAGCAGGACTCAACGATCCCGATCGACCACGGCGCCGCCCTGACAACCCGCGCCGGCGATAATGCTCAGTTGATCCGCTTTGACGACGGGACCCATCTGAACATTTGGCAGATCGGCGCGGACACTCAGGTTCGCGCGTTCCTGAAGCAGGTGTTGGGGTAGGGGATTCAATCCGGACTGCCAGATCTGTACGCCTCCAAGGCGTCTGGCGTGTCCAGATCGGTGAAGGCATGGGGGCTTTCCACCAGCACGACCTGATCCGGGTAGGCCTGCAGGATCGGTTTGGCCCCGACGTCGCCCTCGATCTCGCGAATTTCAGGAAAAAAACGACGCGCCAACAGGACCGGGTTGCCGCGCCGGCCATGCACACTGGCGGCCACGATGGCCGCGCCGCCGTCGGGATCGAACGCCTCGATCAGGCGGTCGATCGTGGCGGCATCGACCCCTGGCATATCGCCCAACAGCACGACCACGCCATCGATATCGCGTGGCAAGGCGGACAGGCCAGCGCGCAGCGAGCTCGCCATACCGGTTTGGTAGGCCGGATTGTACACCGTCTGAACCGCCCGACCTTGCAGCAGCCTGGCGACTTCCGCCTGTGCATGACCGGTGACAACCATCACGGGTGCGGCGTGCGCCCCCTCGGCCGCATCGACCGCATGTAGCAGCAGCGGCTGGCCGTCGACCTCCGCCAACAGCTTGTTACGCCCGCCCATCCGGCTGGACTGACCGGCGGCAAGCACCAGGGCAGCGATCCGCGGAGGGACGTCGCCCTGCGGTGCCCGTTCCGGCGCAGCCGCCGCGCGGGGCAGGGGCCGGGTCGGAATCTCCTTCAACAGACCGCCGGCGCCCATACGCATGATATCGGTCCCCGTGACTTCCAGCCCGGCCATCAGCCGCCAGAGGACCCAGTCGTTGCCGCCAACCCTGGGCGAACGGGCGGAGCCTGGCAGCGCCAGCACGGGGATGCCGCCCAACTCCGCCAGGACCAGCAACTGCCCTGGATCGACCGGCATGCCGTAATGGCGAACCCGACCGCCTGCGGCCTCGATCCCCGCCGGGATCACGTCGCGTCGGTCCGTGGTCGCGCTGGCGCCCAGGATCAGGACCAGTTCAACGCCCTGGGCGCGCAGCTCGTTCAGTGCACGCGCGACGCTGTCAGTGTCGTGGTGCGCGCGCTGCTCCGCAACCAAACGGCCATGCAGTCCTTCGACCCGCGCCGTAATGGCCTCTGTCGTCTTTTCCAGCACCTTGTCGCGGGTGCCGGGGAGGGTGGTCTGCACCAGGCCACAGCTGCGCGGGCGGAAGGGCGCAACCCGGATCAACGGCACCCCGCCGGCATGCGCGGCCGTGGCGGCGGCATCCGCGGTCTTCTCCGGTACGCCGAGCGGGATCACCTTGACGGTCGCGATCAACTGGCCGCGCTCGACCCGGTCGTAGGGATGGACGGCCGCGAGCGTGATTGCCTCGGCGACCAGGTTGACCGCGTCCAATCGCGCGCGGTCGAACACGGCGACGCCATCGGCTTCGGCGAACAGATTGACGCGCCCGGTCGCCGCCGTTCCCAAAGTCACGTGGTCGCCCGCGCAGGCTTCGGCGACGCGCAAAGCCCCGGTATCCTCGTCCAGATCGTCAGGTTCGAGCCGCGCGGCAACGACCGTGGCAATCGCGGCGTCCTGCAACGCGCGAACATGCTCGGCCGTCAGCCGGGTCCCCTTCTTGAAAGTGCGATCGCCTACCTGCTGGCTATGCGCCAGGATCGCGCCCTCGGCATCGCGGACGGGGATATTGGCGAAGATCATCCGGCGGTGGCGGGCTGCTGGTCTTTCACCAGTGGGGTCGCGCCATGCAGGACCTGGGTCATCTGCGCCATCGCGGCGAGCGCGATTTCCGCCGGCGCGCGGCCGCCCAACGGCAGGCCGAGCGGACCATGGATGCGTCCCAGCTGCGCCTTGGAAAAGCCTTCCTGGGTCAACCGTTCCAGCCGCTTCGCGTGCGTGCGCGTGGAGCCGAGTGCGCCGATATAAAAGCAGGGACTGTTCAACGCCTCGACGAGCGCGGGATCGTCCAATTTGGGATCGTGGGTCAGGGTAATCACCGCCGTCCGCCGGTCCGGGTCGAGCGCCTTCAAGGCGTCGTCCGGCCAGTCGTGGCGCAAGGCAACCGATGGAAAGCGGCTGTCGGTTGCGAACGCACGGCGCGGATCGACCACCGTCACCTCGTAGTCGGCCAGCCGGGCCATCGGCGCCAGCTTCTGGGCGATGTGCACCGCGCCCACGATGATCAGGCGCAGCGGTGGATTGAAGACCTCGACAAACAGATGAGCGTTCGGCTCCGGCAGCCGGCCGGGGCGGTCGTAGCGGATCGCGTTGTCGATCGCGTGCAGGACCGGCGTGGACAGCAGCAACTCGCCGGCGACGAGGTCGCCATCGTCGATCAGCGCTTCCTCGCCGCCTTCCAAGTCGGTGACCAGCGCAACCGGGCGCTTGGCGGCGCGGGCTTCCTGCAACCGGCGCAGAACCGCGCGCTTCATTCCATCTTCTCCACATAGACGTGGACCGTGCCGCCGCAGGCGAGTCCAACTTCCCAGGCCTGCTCGTCGGACACACCGAACTCCAGCGTCTGCGGCTTACCGCTCTGCATCGTCTGCTTGGCGGCGTCGACCACCGCGCCTTCGATGCAGCCCCCGGAGACGGAGCCCATCATGTTGCCGTTGGAATCCACGATCATCTGACTGCCGGTCGGCCGGGGAGATGAGCCCCAGGTGGACACCACGGTCGCGCGCGCGACCGTGCGGCCCGCGTCCAGCCAGCTCAGCGCGGTCTGCAGTTCGTCATCTTGCGGCAGGCCGACTTGGTCAGCCGAACCGCTCATGCCTCGACCATCTCCTGCCATCGGTTCAATCCCTCCTGCTGCACACCGGCCGGTTTGGCGAGCGCCTGGGCCAGATCTTCCAGGCTCTCCAGATTGTGCACGGCCCGGAAGGCGTCGACGTACGGCATGATCGCCTTCGCTCCCATAGATTTTGGCTGATAGCCGCCGTACCGCAAGAGCGGGTTGAGCCAGATCAGCTGCCGGCACGACTTGTGCAGCCGCTCGACCGCGCGCGCGAGGCCCTCGGCGTTGTCGCGGTCCAAGCCATCGGTGATCAGCAGCACCGTGGCGCCTTGCCCGAGGACACGGCGCGACCAGACGCGGTTGAAGCTCTCCAGGCAAGCGCCGATACGGGTCCCGCCTTCCCAGTCGGTGACCTCTTCGCCGACCTTCTCCAGCGCCTTGTCGACGTCCTTGTGGCGCAGGTAATGGGTGATGTTGGTCAGGCGCGTACCGAACACGAAGGACTGCACCCGGTCGCGATCGCTGGTCACGGCGTGCATGAAGTGCAGCACCATGCGCGAATACTGCGCCATCGATCCCGAGATGTCGCAAATCAGCACCAGCGGCGGCGGGCGCTTGGTCTGTTGCTTCCACTGGATCGGGATGTCGCCGGACCCCGAGCGCAGGGCCGCGCGCATCGTCCGGCGCATGTCCGCGCGTCCGGGCGTACGGGCCGCGCGATAGCGGCGCGTGCGCAGCAGATCGAGGGGCAGTTCCAGATCGCGAATGGCCCGCTTGGCCTGCTCCATTTCCGCGTTCGACATCTGCTCGAAGTCCTTGGTGCGCAACACATCCTGCTGCGACCAGGTGAGCGTGGCATCCAGCTCCAGCTCTTCCTTCTCGGTCTCCTGCTGTTCGCCGGGGGCTTGCTGCATCGCTTCCTGCAGCCGCCGCTTGACCCGTTCGCGCTTCTCTTCCTCGTCGGCGGCCACCTGGAACTCGGGCAGGAGCATCTGCATCACCCGGTCCAGGATCTTCGGATTGCGCCAGAACAGGTGAAAGGCCTGATCGAACAGGGCAATCTGGTCACGCCGCGTGACGAACACGGCGTGCAGCGTCCAATAAAGATCGTCGCGCCGCTCGATCCCGACCGTCTGCACCGCACGCAGGGCCTCCAGCACCTTGCCGGGACCGACGGGCAAGCCAGCAGCGCGCAACGTGCGAGCGAACAGCGTCAGGTTCTCGACCAGCCGACCATCGCCTGCGTGACTTTCGGGCGCTATCGCGTCTGTCATCCGCGTTTCCTGGTCTAGTGCGGGCTCTTGCCGAACACATGCGCTGGTTGGCTATTGCGCATGCCCCGAAATGGCCCTTCGGGCCCGATCAGGATGAAGTCGACGATAATTCAAAAACAGTAACTTCAGCCGAAAAGCGGCCGCCAAGCGACCGCTCGAATCGCGATTGCCAGGCGCCTGAGGCGCGCGCTTCACAGGCTGCGCCGGGCGGCCTCGGTATGCATTTCCTGCTTGATCTGGTCTAGAATCTGCCGCGCTTCGCTACCTTCGATCTTGGCGATATCATCCTGATATTTCAGCAGAACGCCCAAGGTGTCGTCGATCGCCTGCGGCTCCAGGGCGACCTTGTCGAGCTGCGTCAGCGCGTCGGCCCAGTCCAGCGTTTCCGCCACCCCCGGGACCTTGAACAGATCGATCTCACGGAGCTTTTGGACGAAGCGCACGACCTGCTGGCTTAGCTCGTCGGCGGCGTTCGGCGCCTTGACCCGGAGAATCTCCAGTTCGCGCTCGTACGTCGGATAGTCGACCCAGTGGTAATAGCAGCGCCGCTTGAGCGCGTCGTGGATCTCGCGCGTGCGGTTGGAGGTGATTACCACGATCGGCGGTTTCGGCGCCTTGACCGTGCCCAGTTCCGGGATGGTCACTTGGAAGTCGGACAGAACCTCCAGCAGGAAGGCCTCGAACGGCTCGTCGGTGCGGTCGAGCTCGTCGATCAGCAACACTGGGGGGCCATTCACATCTTCACGCAGCGCCTTCAGGATCGGCCGCTCGATCAGGAACTGCTCGGAGAAGATGTCGGCGGACAGTTGCTCGCGGTCGCGGTCGCCGGCGGCTTCCGACATGCGGATTTCGACCATCTGCCGGGCGTAATTCCATTCATAGACCGCCGACGCGACGTCCAGCCCTTCATAGCATTGCAGGCGCACCAAGCTCCGTCCCAGCGTCTCCGCCAGGACCTTGGCGATCTCGGTTTTGCCGGTGCCAGCCTCGCCCTCCAGGAACAGCGGCCGGCCAAGCGATAGCGACAGGTAGAGAACAGTCGACAGACTGCGGTCGGCGACGTAGCGGCCGTCGGACAGCAACTGCTGGGTTGCATCGACGCTTGTCGGCAGAGCGGCCATGCGGTTCGCGGCTCCCGTGATCGTCATGCGCAAAGGCGGATCAGTAATCTGCGGACACCATGCGTCGGCGCGACGCAACTCTCGCTCTTAGGCGTGCTAGCAGACGACCCACCCCCCGACAAGCGCGTCTACTTCCGGACGTAACTGCCGTCCGACTTCTTGAAGTAGGTCCCGACCGGCGCCTTCTCCAGGATCTTAGGCGCGTAGACCTTACCAACGGACTCAGGCGTGACGCCCTGCTGTTGGGCACGCTTCTCATAGACCTGACGGCGTTCCGCGTTGATCCGCTCAACGACCTGCTGGGCTTCAGCCGGGGGGGTGCCGACACGGACTTCGACGTAGCCGTCCCACCGCTCGGCGATCACGCCATCGGCGCGCAATTCATCCAGGGACGCAGCCTCGGCCGGTGTACTCGCGCCGAAGCTCACTAGGGCGAGGAACAGGCAGGCGAGGGCAGTCAGAAGGGTGCGGCGTGCGAACATGAACGGCGGCTCTCCAAAGCGCATATCGGGACCTAAGATGTTGGCGTATCTAGAAGATATCCGGATTCTCCTGGATGTCTTCCTCCGCCTTCTCCTCCAGCTTCACCCGGACCTCGGCGTCGAGCTTGACGTTGAGGTTGATGGTGATCGGCTTGTCCGGCGCTTCCACCTTCACTGTGGGTTGGCAGGCCGTGACAAGAAGGACCAGTGCGAGCAGCGGCGCGGCAGACATCTGGATCCCGGAAATGCGCACGAGTCTATACCTCCAAATTCGCATGCAATTATGCTCTCAAATAAAAGCGACGTCGGCAAGAGCCTACGCGCGGCGTCCCGAACGACCAAGCAGGAACCGCCAGCATGCTATTGGATCTCGATCGTTTCGGCGCCGCGGTTTTCAAGAGCCCGTTGGAGGAGATCGGTGGTCAGGGTTTGACCTTTCTGAAGAGCTTGCAAGATCGGGTTCAAGTCACCTGTTAGATTGATGTTGAACTTGAAGGGATAGCCGTCGAGCACATCGGGGTTACGGCCCTGCATCGTGATTCCTAGGACCGGATTCCCCCCAGCCGGCTGGGTCACGGTAAGTGAGAGCAGGTCGTAGCGGAAATCCTTGAGCGCGCGGACCATCAGCTGCACCGACTCGCCCTGGCTGGCGAGCGCATCCTGTGCGGCGCCGAACGTCACCCGGATGCGGCCCGTATCCACCGCGGCGAGCTTGCCCTGTTCGATCTGGAAGCCATCGGGCCCCCAATGCAGCGGAATGTCCCCGGCAAGCGTGCCCTCGGCGCTCAACCCATCGACCTCCAGCAGACCGACCAGTTGGCTCATCGACAGGTCGCGGACCTGGACGTTCAGGCGGTTGTCATCCCCCCATGGCCGCAAGGTCGCATCACGCACGAACACCTCGCCCTCAGCCAGGGTCCCATCTGCGCGGGCGAGGTGGATCACAGGGTCACCCTCCTCGCTGTCGACGTCGAAGAGGATCTCGACCCCTTCGAGCGGCACGCCGGCGGTCACGCTGTCCGCGGTCAGACGTTGGTTTGCGGACGTATCGGTCGGGGTCAGGCTGTCGAAGAACACGGTGCCCGAGAGCCCGGCAACCGTGGCGACAGCCGTTGTGAAGCTGAGGTCGGTCAGGGCCACCGTGGCGGTGTCGGTTAGACCGGCCGGTGTCCAGGACAGGGCGCCGCGCACGCCGAACTCGCCCTCGACATTGCGCACCTGCGCGCCGAGCCAGGGGGAAATGCGACCCGGCTGCACCCCACCGGGGACAAAGCTGGCATTGAAAGGCCCAATGGTGGCCTCGCCATTACGAGCATCTGCGTCGGTGCGGGCACTGAAGGGCAGGGTGATGTCCGTGCCCTTCACGATCTGTTGGCCCACCACGCGCCAGCCTTGGTCGTCGGTGGCGTGCAACTGCATCCACAGCAAGCTGGGCTTGAGCACTGCGGGGGTCGCATCGTGGGTCAGGTGGCCCAGAGTGATCAGTGCGACCGGATTGCCATAACTCTGCTTGAACTCCGCCGAGACCTCGCGCGCTTGGATCTGGAGGTCCGGAACGGTCAAGCGCCCGCCGTCGAAAGCGATACGCGCCTTGAGCGGCTGCAGGCTTTCCAGGGCCAGATCGAGCGGACCGGGCGTCAGACTGGTCCGCAGATTGTCAGCCTCCTGGCGCAACAGGGTGGCATTTAGCGTTCCCGGATCGGCTTTCACCTGCGCCTGCAACCGGCCGCTGGCGGCGGTTGCTTGGAGATCGGTGAACGTCAATGTGACCGGCGTGTCGACCTTGACCGGGCTGGTGTCGGGCAGTTCCGGAATCGTCAACGTGGCGGGGGCGGACAGGCCCACGCGGGTCCCCGCCAACGTGGCACGCACGGCAAGCGGCGCGGTCAGCCGCATGTCATTGATCCGCCTGCCAGACTGAGCGACCGACAGACCGTCGGCATCCAACGTGCCGTCCAGCGTGAGCCCGCCAGGCTTGATCGTGGCCTGCCCATTGAAGGCGAACGCATCCAAGCGGTGCGGGCCATAGGCAAGGTCGCGGCCTTGCGCGTCCAGCAAATCGACGCGCGCCACCTGCAAGCCAAACCCGCGATCGAGCGTTCCGTTGGCGGCAGCCCGCACGCGCAGCTCGGGCGTGTTGCCATCCTCCGCCCCGCTGCCAGCCTGTACGCTCGCCCGGCCGTTCCAACGCCAAACGGCCGTATCGTCTGCGGCCATCTCCTGTATGGCGTGCAACTCGACGAGTTCGTGTCCCCCGGACCAGGGAGAGAGGGTGAGCTGTCTGAATTCCCCGACCTGCGCCGCTGCGTCCGCCGGCAAACCAAGTGCCGCCAGCCGGTCGCCTTCCAGTGTGTCGGCCTGGACCTTGAGCGGATCGAGCAGCCGAACCACCAGGGAGCCATCGGAAGCCGCGAGATGCAGGGTCGTGCCCGCCTGAACGCCAGTTGCCAGATCCGGCAGATCCAGATCGGCCACGGATAGCTCCAGGTTCAGGCGGGAACTTGGTCGAATCAGGTTTTGCAGGGTCAGCGCACTGCCTGGTGTCGGAAACTGCAACTCGCCGGTCAGGGCAAAGTCGGCGTGGCCCGCCGTGGGTCGGTGCGGCACGTCGTCAGGCCATGGCAGCCGGGCGAGGGCGCTTTTTCCAGTCACTTTTAGGAAAACGTGCGGATCCAACTGCAGTTGCCGGGCATCCAGACTAAGATCGGCGGTGGTGTGCGGCGTACGGGCCCGGCCACGCAGGGTGCCACGCATCTCCCCATCGCGACGGCCGATGCGCCCGGCCAGGGAAAGCTGCACGACCGACCGGGCACCCCGCACGTCGACCGCCGCGTTGCGCAGAAGCACGGTCGGTAAACCATCGGGCACACGCGGTGTCGTAGATGGGCCGGTCTCCGCCGATTTACCGTTGGAGACTAAGCCAAGCACGCCGCCCATCGGTTGCTCGGCCGTCAGATCGACCGTCACGCGTGGCCCGTCAATCTCGATCCGGCCGATGCGTCCGTCGATCAAGGAGGCGGGGGTAAAGGCGACGGCGATCCGCGCGGCCTTAGGCGCGCCAGGGCCAAGGTCAATGTCGGTCAACTCCAACCGCTCGGTGGTCAGAGTTGCAACGGTAAGTTCGGCGTTGGGAAAGCCGCGTTGCGCCAGCAGTTGACGCGCCACCGCTTCGGCAACCTCCGCCCGGGCGAGCAGAAGCCCAGCCGCAAGCACGACGAGGAGCGTAACAACCGACAGAGGCAGCCAGAGCAGCCAGCGGCGCATGAGAGACGGCTTTGTCGTGACGATGGAATGCGACTAACGCGGGAGCATGGCGCGCCTATGGCGGGAAAGCAAACGGCCGGCCCCGCAGATGATGCGCGGGACCGGCCATCAAGTTCATCGTTCAGGTCGGGATAATCAGCCTGCAGCCTGAACGGCGCGCTTCGCCATCACGGTGACCAGATGCGCCCGGTAGTCCGCACTGGCGTGCAGGTCGCTGTTAAGCTCGTCTGCGGAGACCTTGATGTCCTTGATCGCGTCCGGCGACCAGTTGGCGCTGAGCGCCTGTTCCATCTCCGGCATGCGGAAGGCGCAGGGGCCGGCGCCCGTGATGGCCACCCGCACGCCGCCATCGGTCTGGGCCACGAAAGCGCCGACGATGGCATAGCGCGACGCCGGATTGTGGAACTTGGCGTAGGCGCTTTTCTGCGGAACCGGGAAAGCAACCTCCTTGATCAACTCGCCCTCTTCGAGCGCCGTCTCGAACAGGCCCTGGAAGAAGTCATCTCCCGGAATCTCCCGCTTGTTGGTCCGCACGGTCGCCCCCAGGCCAAGCACGGCGCCCGGATAGTCCGAGGCGGGGTCATTGTTGGCCAGCGAGCCGCCGATCGTCCCACGGTTGCGCACCTGCGGGTCGCCGATCGCCCCAGCCAAGTTGGCGAGGCCGGGGATCTTCGCCTGCACCGTCTTGTCGTTGGCGACCATGTCATGCGGCGTCATGGCACCAACGACGATCTGGCCGCCTTCCTCCCGGATGCCTTTGAGGTCGGCGATGCCGGACAGGTCAACAAGCTGCGAGGGCGCAGCCAGACGCTGCTTCATCGTGGGCAGCAGGGTCTGGCCGCCGGCGAGCAGCGACGCCTCATCGTCTTGAGCGAGAATTTGCGCCGCCTCGTCCAGACTGCTCGGCCGGTGATAGTCGAACTGATACATGGCGTCTTTCGCCTCCCTATTCGGCCGCCGGGGCCAGGCGCTGCTGCGCCAGGCGCCAGACCTTCTCGCGGGTTGCCGGCATCTGAATCTCCTCGGTGCCGAGCGCGTCGGTGATGGCGTTCATCAACGCCGCCGGCGCGGCGATCGCGCCGGCCTCGCCGCAGCCCTTGGCACCGACCGGATTGTGCGGGCAGGGGGTTTCAGTCATGCCGACCCGGAAAGAGGGCAGGTCGTCCGCGCGCGGCATGGTGTAGTCCTGGTAGGAACCGGTCACGAGCTGCCCACTGTCGGGGTCATAGACCGCATTCTCCAACAGCGCCTGACCGACCCCCTGGGCGATGCCGCCGTGCACCTGTCCTTCCACGATCATCGGATTGATCACCCGGCCGAAATCGTCGACGGCAACCCAGTCCGCGATCTCGGTCTCGCCAGTATCCGGATCGATTTCGATCTCGGCGATGTGCACGCCAGATGGGTAGGTAAAGTTTGCGGGATCGTAGAAGGCTGTCTCGTCCAGCCCCGGCTCCACGTCTTGCGGGAAGTCGTGCGGGACGTAGGCGGCGAAGGCGATCTCACCGATCGACTTGGTCTTATCCGTGCCAGCGACGCGGAAAGTGCCACTGTCGAACTCGATGTCGTCGACCGACGCCTCCAGCATGTGCGCGGCGATCTTCTTGCCCTTTTCAACCACCTTGTCGCAGGCCCGCAGGATCGCCGAACCGCCGACCGCCAACGAGCGCGAGCCGTAGGTGCCCATGCCCATCGGGATGCGGCCGGTGTCGCCGTGGACGATATCGACGTTGTTGTAATCGGTACCGAACTTGTCCGCGACCATCTGGGCAAAGGTCGTCTCGTGCCCCTGGCCGTGGCTGTGGCTGCCGGTGAAGACCGAGATCGAGCCGGTGGCGTTGAAGCGCACCTGCGCACTCTCCCATAGGCCAACCCCAGCGCCGAGCGCGCCGACCACCTGCGAGGGCGCGATGCCGCACGCCTCGATGTAGGCGGAGAAGCCGATCCCGCGCAGCTTGCCCTTACGCTCGCTCTCCTGCCGGCGTTGGGCAAAGTTCGGGTAGTCGATCATCTTCAAGGCTTCGTCCAGCGCCAGCTCGTACTGGCCGCTGTCGTAGGTCAGGGCGACCGGCGTCTGATAGGGGAACTCGTCCGGCTGGACGAAGTTGCGCCGCCGGATTTCCGCCGGGTCCATGTTCATGTCCCGGGCACAGCGCTCGACCAGCCGCTCGACGACATAGGTCGCTTCCGGACGACCGGCACCGCGGTAGGCGTCGACCGGGGCGGTATTGGTGAACACCGCCTTCACATTGCCGTGGATCGCGGGGGTCTTGTACTGCCCGGCCAGCAAGGTGCCGTAGAGGTAGGTCGGCACGGCGGTGGCGAAGTTGGACAGGTAGGCGCCCAGGTTGGCCAGCGTGTCGACCCGCATGCCCAGGAATTTGCCGTCCTTGTCCATCGCCATTTCGGCGGTGGTGATGTGGTCGCGGCCGTGCGCATCGGCCTGGAAGGCTTCGGTACGGGTAGCCAGCCACTTGATCGGCCGGCCGTTGAGCTTTTTCGACGCCCAGACGCAGACCGTTTCCTCGGCATAGCAGTAGATCTTGGAGCCGAACCCGCCGCCGACGTCCGGCGCGACCACGCGCACCTTGTGCTCTGGCAGGTTGAGCACGAAGGCGCACAGGATCAGCCGCAGCAGATGCGGGTTCTGACTGGTCGAGTAGAGCGTGTACTCGTCGGTCCCCGGATCGTATTCGCCGATCGCCGCGCGCGGCTCGATCGCGTTGGGGATCAGGCGGTTGTTGACCAACTCGATCTTTGAGACGCGGTCGGCCTTGGCGAAGGCGTCGTCGGTCGCCTGCTTGTCGCCGATCTCCCAATCGAAGCAGAGGTTGTCCGGCGCCTCGTCATGGACCTGTGGGCCGTTCAGCGCCTTGCCGGTCTCGACCACCGCATCCAGCGGCTCGTAGTCGACCTCGACCAGCTCGGCGGCGTCGCGCGCCTGGGCATCAGTCTCCGCAACCACGAAGGCGACGTGGTCGCCGACGTAGCGCACCCTGTCGCGCGCCAGCGGCCAGTGAGGCGGTGCCTTGTGCGGATTGCCGTGCTTATCGGTGACGGTCCAGCCGCAAGGCAGCGAGCCGACGCCGTCGGCCTCCATATCCTTGCCGGTAAAGACCGCGACCACGCCCGGCGCCTGTTCGGCCTGGCTGGTGTCGATGCTCTTGATCCGCGCATGCGCCATCTCGGAGCGCACAAACACCCCAAAAGCCTGACCCTGACGGTTGAAATCGTCGGTGTAGTGGCCGCGACCGGTCAGGAAGCGGTTGTCCTCCTTGCGCAGAACGCGCTGGGCACCTGTGTCCGGCATGACCTCACCCCCTCATGTCCTTAGCGGCATGCTGAATCGCCTTGACGATGTTGTGATAGCCCGTGCAGCGGCAGATGTTGCCCTCGAGCCACTCCCGAACCTCGTGTTCGTTCGGATCGGGGTTGCGCTGCACCAGATCGACCGCGCTCATCACCATGCCGGGGGTGCAAAAGCCGCACTGCAGTCCGTGATGTTCCTTGAACGCGGCTTGCATGGGGTGAAGCTCGCCGTTCTTGGCCAGGCCTTCGATCGTCGTGATCTCACAGCCATCGGCCTGCATCGCGAGCATGGTGCAGGCCTTCTGCGACGTGCCGTCGACGTGCACGACGCAAGCGCCGCACTGACTGGTATCGCAGCCGACGTGCGTGCCGGTCAGATGCAATTCATTGCGCAGGAAATCCACGAGCAGTGTGCGCGGGTCGACCTCTCGGCTGACCTGCTGCCCGTTCACCGTCATCGTCACGGTGGGCATACCTACCTCCCTCATGTGGCCCATCCGGCCCACCTGGACTTTGGTGGCAGGCCGGCCTGTCGCGTTCATTCTTGCCCGGCTTACTGTCCGGGATTGTAGCTTAGCCTGTATTGGAGTGTGCGAGCGCCCCCATAGCAGGTCAAGCGCGCGTGCGGCGGTTGCAGACCTGGGGCGTGCTCACAACGCAAAGATGGCGAGCAGCGCGATGACCACCGCAATCAACCCCGCGACCCAGACAGGGTAGGGGACGATCATCTTGTCGTCGCGGGTACCCACGTCCTTGCCCTTCTCTTGCTGGGATGCCTGGGCAGCCTGCTTGGCCTGCGCATCGTCCCGGGCGGTCTGAGCGTTTTCGCCGGCGGTCTCCGGGTAGGTGCCGGCAGCCTGCGCAGCGGCGTGCGCCGCATCGGACTCGGCCTTCTGCGCCGAACCGGTCTCCGGCGTGCTCTGTTCCCCCTGAGCTGCCGCGGCGTCAGCTTGCGCCCCGGCCGTCTCGCCGGCTGCGCCGCCGCCAACGATGTCCTCAAACTTGTCGAAGAACTGTTTGGCGTACTTGTTCGCCGTCGACTGGATCAGTCGCTGGCCAAGCTGGGCCAACTTGCCGCCGACCTGGGCGTCCACCTTGTAGGACAGCTTGGTCTGCTCCGCATCGAGCTCTTCCAGCTTGACGTCGGCACCGCCCTTGGCGAAGCCCGCTGCACCGCCGCTGCCCTCGCCGGAGATCGTGTAGCTTTCCGGCGGGTTCAGGTTGGACAGGGTCACCTTGCCGGAGAAGCGCGAGTTCACCGGCCCGACCTTGGCTTTGACCTTCGCGGAGAACTCGTTGTCGTCGGACTGCTCGATCTCCTCGCAGCCCGGGATGCACTGCTTCAGGATCTCGGGATCGTTCAGGGCCTCCCAGACCTTCTGACGGTCGGCCTGGATGGTGTGCTCGCCGGTCAATTCCATCGCGCGGGTCTCCTCGAAAGCGGTTCGGGTGCCGGCGGACCGCGCTGGGTCTTGGAGAGCGCGGCCCAGAGCGCCGGAGGTGAAAGAGCGTTGAAGTCAACCTACCCTACGCTGTACGCGCGCGGTGGGGTGCGGCGCAAGCGCGCGGGTGTGATGGCTGTGGGTCCGTTCTGCGCCTTCACCGCAAGGGCAAGATCAGCCGCCCAGGAACAGTTTTGCGACTTCGTCATCGTTCAGCAGATCGGTACCCGGACCCGCCATAGCAAGCTGGCCGGCAACCAGGACGTAGCCGACGTCGGCGAACTCCAGACCCTTCTTGGCGTTCTGCTCGACCAGCAGAATGGTCTTTGCGTCGGTTTCCTTCAGGTCGGCCAGAATCTGGAAGACCATTTCGATGAACCGAGGTTCCAGGCCGATCGACGGCTCGTCGACCAGCAACACCGACGGGTCCATAACCAGCGCCCGGCTGATCTCCAGCAGCCGACGCTCACCACCCGACAACACCCCAGCGCGCTGGTTCTTGCGCTCGGCCAGGCGCGGGTATTTCTCGAACACCCGATCGGCCGCCTGTTTGGCTTCCTTCTTCGTCTCCAGAAGATAGCCACCCATCAGCAGGTTTTCCTCGACGCTCAGGTCGGGGAACACGGAATTGTCCTGCAGGATGTAAGCGATGCCCGCACGGGCCAGCTTATCCTTGGGCGAAAGACGCGTCACATCGCGTCCCTGCACCTTGACCGCACCATCGAAGATGTTGGTGAAGCCGAACACCGAATGCAGCACGGTCGATTTGCCCGCACCGTTCGGCCCGATCAGGCAGAGCGACTGGCCCGAGCCGACCATTAGATCGAGGTCGTGCAGAATCTCCATCTTGCCGTACCCGGCGGTCAGGCCTGCGATCTCCAGATGCGGCTCCCCCCGGCACAACTCCTTCAGGCGCGTCCTGTCCGGGGCATTCTCGGACAACTGCCGAGCCTGTCGGGCGACCTCGTCAACCGACAGCGCGCTGGTCAGGCCGGTGCGTTCGGTGCTGCTATGCTGCGCCATCACTGGCCTCCCAAATAGGCGTCGATCACGCGTGGATCGGCGCGCACCGCCTCCGGGTCGCCGTCGGCCAGCATCTGGCCGTGCGCCAGGCAGTAGATCCGCTGGGCGAGCGACATGATCACGCGCATGTTGTGCTCGATCACCAACAGCGTGATGCCGAGTTCCCGGTTGGCGTAGACCAGTCGCTCCAGCAGGCCGTTGATCAGCGTCGGGTTGATGCCGGCTGTGGGCTCGTCGAGCAGCAGCATTCTCGGCTTGTTCATCAACGCCATAGCGAACTCGAGCAGCTTCTGCTGACCGAACGACAGCTCGCCTGCCTGCAGGTTGCGCTTGGCGTACAAGCCGACCAGTTCGAGCAGGTCGTAGGCTTCCTGGTAGTCCGCATCATCGAAGTCGGCGAGCATCGTGCCCAACGTCTCGTTCGTGTGCGGGCGCGAGATCAGCATGTTCTCGACACAGGTCATCTTTTTGTAGATGCGCGTCTGCTGGAAGGTGCGCAGCAACCCGCGCCGGGCGATGTGCGGCACGCGCAAACGGGAGAGCTCTTCGCCACGGAATGTGATCGAGCCTGTGTCGATCGGGTGGTAGCCGACGATCGAATTGAACAGCGTGGTCTTGCCCGAACCGTTCGGCCCGATGATTCCGACGATCTCGCCGTCGGCCACCTGCAGGGAGATGTCCTGGTTCGCCCGTATGCCGCCGAACGACTTGGAGACATGACTAACCTGAAGCAGCGGGGTCATCGGCTGCCTCCCTGTTGGGCGGGATCCGTGCTGACGGCGGCGCTCTCGTCGACCGTGTAGCCGAATTTCTCCGGCCACTTGTCGCGGAGGTAGCCGACAATGCCTTTGGGGAAGAACACCACGATCAGAACGATCAGCAGGCCGAGCGCCACCCGCTGCCAGCCGAGCAGGTAGGTCCAGAACAGTTCCTGGGTGACGTGGAAGACGGCCGCGCCCACCACCGGGCCCCAAAGCGTGCCCTTGCCGCCGAGCACGGTCATCAGGACCATCCACACGCCGTAGGTGACGCCGGCGAAGGCGACCGTACGGGGATCGATGAAGCCGACGATGTTGCCCACGATGCCGCCGGCGAAGGCGGTGAAGAAGGCGCTGACGCACCAGGCCACCGTCTTGTAGCGGGTGGTGTGCAGGCCCATCGCCTCCGCCTTGTCCTCGTCGTCGCGGATCGCGTTGAGGGCGAGACCGAACCGGCCGCGGCGCAGGCGCTTGAGCGTGAAGAAGGTCGCCACCGTAAGCACGAAGGCGATGTAGTAGAACACCTGGGTGCGGTCGAAGCTGCCCGGGAACTGCGGCGGCACCATGCCGGAACCCGCCCCGATCCAATCCCAACCGGCCGCAAGTTCCGCCGCCGCGATGCCAAGGCCCAAGGTGCCGATGGCGAAATAGTGCCCCCGGAGCCCCAGCATGCCGAGACCCAGGACGCCCGCGAGCACGACCGAGAGGAGCGCGCCTGCGACCATGCCGGCGGCCAGACCGATGAAGTACTGGCTCGCCGTCAGCTGCAGCTCCAATCCTCCCTTGGCGGCGGTATAGGCGGCGACGTCGGCGTAGAGACCGACCTGCACGACCGAGGTCGCATACATGCCGACGCCGAAGAAGACGATGTTACCGAACGAGTTATAACCCATCTCGCCGCCCATCACGTTCCAACACAGCGCGATGACGACGAGCACCCAAAGGAAGGCGAACTGGGTCGTGAACGCCGGAAACACCAGCGGCGCAGCGATCGAAATGGCGAGCAGGGCGCCGTAGCCGCCGGTCAGGCGCACTGTCGTGCCCCTGGCAAAGCCGCGCGACGGCGCGGTCATCTCAGCACCTCCCGCTTGCGCTGCAGACGCAGGTTGCGCACCACCAAAATCACCACCAGCAGCAAGAACACGAACGCGTTCTGGTATTCCGCGCCCAACATGAAACCGGCGAACTGCTCGGCCACGCCGAGGCCGAAGGAGGACGCGATCACCCCCGGCAGATTCCCTAGACCGGCGACCACCACGATGGTGAAGGAGCGCACCGTATAGATCAGACCCTGGTAGGGGTGGATGGTGAAGGCCATCACCACGATCGCGCCGGCCGCGCCGCATACGGCCGCGTTCAGGCCGTAGGTAAAGGCATACACCCGATCGGTGTCGATCCCTAGGATGCGTGCGGCCCGTGGGTTCTGGGCGGTGGCGCGGATCGCCTGGCCCATGCGCGAGGAACGCATGAAGACCGTCAGCACCACCGCGATCACACCCGCCAGCACGAAGCCCAGCACCTTGGTCTGGCTGATCGAGACCATCGAATTGAAGAAGTACCAGCTCCCCAGGCCGCTCTCGAGCGTACGCACGTCAGAGCCGAAGATCTGGTTCATCAGCTGCTGAAACAGGATCGACAGTCCGAAGGTGGCCAGGATCGAGGTGAACAGGTCACGATCGACAACCCGGAAGATAATCGTCTGATAGGCTAGCCAGCCGATCGCGAACAGCACGGCGGCGGCGACAGGGATGCCGAGCAGGGTGGGCAGGCCCCACTGACTAAGCGCGAAGGCGACGAAGCCGCCCAGCATGACCCATTCGCCCTGTACAATGTTGATGATGTTCATGACGCCCCAGACGAGCGCCATCCCGTAAGCGGCGAGTGCGAACACGCCGCCCAGCAGAATGCCTTCGATTACCAGTTGAAGAGCGAGCGGCGGTGCCTGCAGCAGAAGGGACAGGTTATCCATTTCTCAGGTCACGGCGTCCTTGTGCGCGCAACGCAGCCCTCCGTATGCCTCAGGCAACGTACGGGGGACCGCATCGCATTACGGCGGGTAAAAGGGGGCCGGCGGGGTGGTCCACACCGAGCACCGGTCACCCGGCGGAGCAGTTTAAAGCGCTTAACGCTCGGACCACTTCGGCATCGGGTAACGCACCTCGGCGCTGGCATACTCGGTCGGAGCAACGACCTTATATTCGCCGTCCTGAACCTGGTAGAGCACCATCGGCTTGGCGGTGTTCTTGCCGGTGTCGTCGAAGTTCACCGGGCCGTAGAAGGTCATCAGATCGGTCGCCTGCAGGGCGTCACGCACCGCCTTCTTGTCCAGGCTGCCCGCCCGCTCGAAGGCGTCCTTGTAGACCAGCACGGCCGCTGCGGATTCCGCCGACTGATACGGCGGCGCATAGTCATAACGCGCCTCGAAGTCCGCTGCGAAATCGCTGGCCGAACCGAAATAATCGTCGCTGTAGGTCAGCGACGGCGCCCACTGGCTGGCGCACAGCGTGTATTCAGCCTTGTCGCCGAACTTCTGGATGATCTGCGCGCTGTCGCAGTGGGTCATCGCCAGCATCGGTACGTCGACGCGCATTTCGGACATCTGCCGGATCGCCAGGGCCGCGCCCTTGGAGTGGCCGGAGACGACCATCATGTCCGGGCTCTTCGCCTTCACTTTGATCAGCGTCGAGGACATGTCGTTGATCTCCGGCGGCAGCTTGTCGTCGACCACCAGTTCCATGCCGTGCTCTTCGGCGTCGGCAATCACGCCGGCGCGGATATCCTGGCTGAAGGGGTCGTTTTCGAAAACACCGGCGATGGTCATCTCGGACGGGTCCATGCCGTCCTTCTCCGCCAGTTCCGCGCGCAGCTGAACCGCGCTCGCGAGATACTGCTCGCTGGTCGACAGCACGGCGAACAGGTACTCGTACCCCTGTGTGAACAGCGAACGGGAAGCGCCGTTCGCTTCCACCATCGGCACGCCGTACTGCTCGGTGACCGGGGCGATCGCCTTGGTCATACCGGACGAGTAGGGGCCCAGGACGAACTTCACGCCGTCCTGCTGGATCAGCCGCTCGGCGAGCTGTGCGCCACGTGCCGGCGTGGACTCGTCGTCGTAGTAAGTGACCTCAAGCTTATAGGTCTTGTCGCCGACTTCGACGCCGCCCATCGAATTGATGCGGTCGACGGCCATGTCGTAGCCGTTCTTGGTGTGCCCACCGTTCGTGGAGTACTTGCCGGTGAGGGAAATCGCGGCACCCAGCGTGATGGTGCCGTCGAACTGCGCATCGTCGGCTGCCGAGACCGGTGCTGTGATTGCACACGCGGCCAAACCGGCAAGCCCGACGGTCAGCTTGCGGAAAGCAGTCATAGCGTGAACCTCCCCAGGTTTTTAATTTTTTTGATCGACGGGCGCCCACGGCTCGCATTGTTCGACTGCGGCTTCAATGATGGGCGCACGCCGGCATTCTCCATTCGGCAAGCAAGTTTGCCACACAAAGGCACGCCAAACAGACCAGTTTATAAAGCGGAAGGTAAAGACAACCTGCGTGGGACGCAACTAAGGCCGGTTCACGGCTTAGCGATCACGCCGAGACGATCTTAGTGACAATCCGGGGCAGAAGAGCAGCCCCTCATGTGCTCATGCCGGGTCGTTCATGCGACTGGCGCACAGCGCGACATCCACGCGGTTTCGCATGCCCAGCTGGCGGATCACCCGGTGGACGTAAATTCGGATCGTGCCCTCGCGCAGACCAAGGGTTTCGGCGATATCCCGGTTGGCGTAGCCCTTGCCAAGAAGCTCCATGACCTGCCGTTCGCGCCGGGTCAGGCGCCGGGCGCGACGCTCCAGTTCGGGATCATCGAGTTGCGGGGCCGGTGGCGCGGGTGGCCGCTCGGTCGGCAGATAGGCACGTTCGCCCGCCCGCACACGCCGGATCACCTCCATCGTGTCGTCGCGCCCGGCATCGAAGTGCATATAGCCAAGCAGGCCGAGCGCGCGGACATACTGAGCCACATCCAGGTCCGGTTCCGGGCTCGCAGCGATCAGGTGGGCGTGTGGGTGTTCGCCGCGCAGACGTTCGAGCCCTTGGAAATGCCGTGGACTGGCTGCGCCGCAAACATAGATCACGGCGGAACTCGGATCCGCTTGAAGCCGTTCTGCAACGATATGGTCGCTCTCTGCGGGAATGATCTCCACAGGAAGCTGCATATGTTCGAGGACATGCACGCCCGCGGCGATGCACCAGGTGAGGCCAGCTGTAATCACCACCGGGGGGTCGCGGTGGTCGGTAGACGACACCGTTTTAATCTCCATTGCAGATAGCGCCGGCGGGTCGCACGAGAGGGGACTCGGAATGCGCACGTATGCAAAGGACCGTAGGGCAGTCCGCTTGTTAACGCATTACGCGTTTAGAACGACGTTGAAGCGATATTTGCGACCAGAACGCGACATTCAGCATTCGGGCGGGCGCAAACGCCTTGCATGGGATGGACAAAATCAAGCCCAACCGGAATCGCTTGCGTGCGGGTTGCGCTGATCAGTAGGTTGCGGGCTTCAAGGGGGCAGGTCCGACGACCTCATGACAACAACCGAACCGAAAGGCGAGGCCGTCAGCCGACCATGATGTCATCTGCCGTCATATCCGGGTTCGTGTTGGGCGCGCTGGCGCCATGGCTGACCCGGAGGTTGGGTGCGTACGTGCACTGGCTGCTGGCACTGTTGCCAGCCGCATTGTTCGCCTATTTCGCGCAGTTCCTGCCGACGATCGCAGCGGGCAACACCGTTCGCGTCGCCAGCGAATGGGTGCCGGGGCTGGACGTTACGCTGTCGTTCTACCTGGACGGGCTCAGCCTGATCTTCGCCTTGCTGATCACCGGGATCGGCACCTTCATCGTGCTGTACACCGGCGGTTACCTGCACGGGCACCATCACCTCGGCCGGTTCTTCCTCTACCTGCTCTCGTTCATGGGCTCGATGCTGGGGCTCGTGCTGGCGGACAACGTGATCACGCTGTTCGTCTTCTGGGAGCTGACCTCGATCACCTCGTTCCTGCTGATCGGTTTCAACCACACCGAGGCGAAGTCGCGCCGCGCGGCGATGCAGGCCCTGGTGGTCACCGGCGGTGGCGGACTGGCGCTGCTGGCGGGTCTGCTGATCATGGCCGCGGTCACGGGGACGACCGAGCTGTCCGAGATTCTGGGTAGTCCCGAGGTCCTGACGTCTTCGGCGCTCTACGTGCCGATGACGATTCTGGTACTGCTGGGCGCCTTCTCGAAATCGGCGCAGTTCCCGCTGCACTTCTGGTTGCCCAATGCGATGGAAGCGCCGACCCCGGTCAGCGCTTACCTGCATAGCTCGACGATGGTAAAGGCCGGCGTCTATCTGCTGGCTCGGCTCAGCCCCGGGCTTGGGGGCACGGAGCTGTGGTTCTATGCGTTGGTGGTTTTCGGCGCGGTCACCATGCTGGTCGGCGGCATCCTGGCGATGCGCCAGAGCGACCTCAAGCTGGTACTCGCCTATACCACCGTGGCCGGTCTTGGCATCTTGACCATGCTGATCGGGCTCGGCGGCGACTACGCCTTCAAGGCGATGGCGCTGTTCCTGATCACGCACGCCTTCTACAAGGGCGGTCTGTTCATGGTCGCCGGCGCGATCGACCACGGCACCGGCACCCGTGACGCCACGCGCCTGGGCGGCCTGGCGCGGCCGATGCCGGCGACTTTCGCCGCAGCCGTCCTGCTCGGCCTGTCGATGGCGGGGATCATCCCGTTCGTCGGCTTCATCGCCAAGGAGGTGATGTACGAGGCCACGCTCCATGTCGGCGCGACGGGCGTTGTTCTGGTGACAGTCGCGGCGGTATTCGGCAACGCCTTCAACGTGGTCGCCGCCGGGATCGTCGGGCTGCGCCCGTTCCTGAGTTCGCACAAATCGACCCCGCACCATCCTCACGAAGCGCCGGTGTCGATGCTCGTGGGGCCGGTCTTGCTGGCCGCACTCGGGTTGTTCTGCGGTGTCGCCTTTCCGCTCACCGCCGAGTTCGTCGCCGCGCCCGTGATGGCGAGCTTGAACGGACTGCCGGTCGGCGACCAGGCGGCGGAACTGTACCTCTGGCACGGCATCAAACCGCCCCTGATTCTGTCACTTGCAACCCTGGCCCTGGGCGCGCTCGGTTTTGTCTTCTGGCCGCAGATGCGCGCCGGGATCGCCGCCATCTTGCGTGCGATCGGCTGGGGACCGGACCACGGCTACGACCAGACCATAACGGGCCTCGAACGACTGGCTTACGCCGTCACGCGGGTGCAGCAAACCGGCTACCTACGCCACTATCTGATGGCGACCTTCCTCGTCGCCGCCGCATTCATCCTCGGGACCCTGATCTGGGTTGGGGGGCTGCCAACCGACTTCCGTTCGCCCACGCTGCTCCTGCCAGAGGTGATCGCGCTCGCGCTCCTGATCGGTGGTGCAATCGTGGCAACGATCGTGTTTAGCCGCGTTGCGGCGGTCGCGGCCGTTAGTGTCGTCGGCTACGCGGTCGCCCTGTTGTTCCTAATCTTCTCCGCGCCGGATCTCGCGTTCACGCAGTTCATGGTGGAGACCCTGACGGTGGTCATCCTGGTGCTGGTGTTGATGCGCGTGCCGCTGGAAGTTAGTGCCTTGCGGACCCGGGCCGGTCGGCTTCGCGACGGCCTGATCGCCATTGCGGTCGGCACCGCGGTCAGCCTGGTACTGCTGACGACAACGCAAGGACCGCTCGACCTGCGGCTCAGCGAGTTCTTCATCGAGAACTCCGTGCCGGTTGCCCATGGCCACAACATCGTCAACGTGATCCTGGTCGACTTCCGTGCACTGGATACGCTGGGCGAGATCTTCGTGGTCACGGTGGCCGGTCTGTCCTGTTTCGGACTGCTGCGCTTAACGCTATCGCGGCGCAAGGCAGCCCGGGCATCGATCCAGCCAGCGCAGCGGACGGACTCGGGCGACATGCCGGGAGGTGAGGCGTGAACTCGATTATCCTGCATACCGCGACCCGGATCCTGACCAGCCTGATCCTGATGTTCTCGATCTACATCCTCTACCGCGGCCACAACGAGCCGGGCGGCGGGTTCATCGGCGGATTGATCGCGGCCAGCGGTATCATCCTCTATTCGGTCTCCTTCGGCAGCAGCTGGGCACGTCACGGTCTGCGCACTTCGGGCCTGTCGATCGCTGGGGCCGGGCTGTTCTTCGCCGCGCTGTCGGGCCTGCTGTCCGCGATCCACGGGCTGCCGTTCCTGACCGGGCTTTGGTACATCCCCAAGCTGGGCATCGAGGCCAAGGTGGCGCTGTCGACACCGCTGCTGTTCGACATCGGTGTCTACCTCGTCGTCGTGGGCGCGCTCAGCACGATCGCCCTGGAGCTGGAGGAGGCGCGCGACTGACATGGAAAGCATCCTCGCCATCGCGGTCGGCATCCTGTTCGCCTGCGCGGTCTTCCTGATCCTGGCGCGCGACCTGATCCGGGTCATGTTGGGTCTCGCGATCCTGTCCAACGCGGCCAACCTGCTGATCTTCACGAGCGGTCGGGTGACCCGAAACGCTCCGCCGATCGTGCCCGAAGGGGTCAAGGTGCCGGAGGGCGTCATCGCCAACCCCTTGCCGCAGGCGCTCATCCTGACCGCGATCGTGATCGGTTTCTCGCTGCTCGCCTTCGCACTGGTGCTGAGTTACCGCGCCTACGCCACGATGCGCACGGTCGACATCGACGCGATGCGCCTGGCAGAGCCGCCATACCCGGACCAGAATGTGCCGAGCGGCGCCGCCGGCCGGCAGCCGGACGCCCATCCCGCCCGCTTGCGTGAGACTGCGGAATGACCCACTGGCTGCTGTTCTGGCCGATTCTGGTCCCGATCCTGACGGCCTCGCTGTGCCTGCTTTTCTGGAGCCGGCCGGATCTGCAGCGGATCGTCTCGCTGCTCGGGACCGGCGTGCTCGCGGCGGGCGTCCTGGCGCTGTTCCGGGAGGTCTGGACAACCGGCATCGTCTCCGTCCAGGCCGGCGACTGGCCAGCGCCGTTCGGCATCACCTTCGTCGCGGACACGCTGTCTGTAACGATGGCAAGCCTGGCGGCCCTGATCGGCCTCGGGGTTGCCATCTATAGCCTGGGGGACATCGGGGCCGAGCGGGAGAACGCTGGCTTTCATCCGCTGTTCCAGGCGCTGCTGACCGGGGTCGGCGGGGCATTCATGACCGGCGACATTTTCAATATGTACGTCTGGTTCGAGGTCATGGTGATCGCCTCGTTCGGGCTGCTGACCCTGGGCGGCGAGCGCGAGCAGGTCGACGGCGGCGTGAAGTACGTGATCCTCAATCTGCTGGCGACCACGCTGATGCTGATCGCGATCGGTCTGCTGTATGGCGTCGTCGGGACGCTGAACCTGGCGGATCTGGCGCGCGTGGTGCCCAACCATCCCGACCAGGGCCTGCTGACCGCGATCGCAGCCCTGTTCCTGCTCGCTTTCGGGATGAAGGCAGCGGTATTCCCGCTCTATTTTTGGCTTCCGGCCAGCTACCACACGCCGGCCGCCGCGATCTCCGCGGTGTTCGCCGCGCTTCTGACCAAGGTCGGAGTCTACGCGCTGATCAGGGTGTTTTCGCTCGTCTTCACGGCAAGCCAGGAGTTCGCCTACACCGTTCTGCTGGTGGTAGGGATCGCGACCATGCTGGTCGGCATCCTGGGCGCGATCACGCAGGACGATGTGCGCCGGGTGCTGTCCTTCAACCTGGTGAGCGGTATCGGCTTTATTTTGGCCGGTGTCGGCCTGGGGACCGCGCTCGGTCTGGCCGGCGCGCTCTACTACACGGTGCACCACATTATCGTGATGTCGGCCCTGTTCATGGTTGCCGGCGTGGCCCAGCGCATTGCCGGCGCACCGGGTCTGACGAACCTGGGCGGTCTGTACCAGAAGCATCCCTGGATCGCGGTGCTGTTCTTCTTCGTGGCGATGTCGCTTGCCGGCGTGCCGCCACTCTCCGGCTTCTGGCCTAAGGTGATCCTGGTAAAGGCGTCGCTCGCGACCGACGCCTATGTCGTCGCGGCGGCAGCCCTGGTGACCGGCCTGTTGACCCTTTATTCGATGGCGAAGGTCTGGGCGCTTGCGTTCTGGAAAACGCAGCCAGAGCATACGGTCGCAGCTGCGGGGCCTGGAATCCTCGAAACGGGCGAAATGAGCCGCAGTGAGCAGCGCCTGACCCTGCTGCCAGTCGCCGCGCTCGCGCTGGCCACGCTGCTGATTGGCCTGTTCGCGCAGCCGCTTCTAACCCTATCCGAACGCGCCGCCGACGAATTGATCAATCATCAGCCCTACGTCACCACCGTGCTGGGAGGGGAGGGCGCATGACGGACCGAGATCCCGAACGCGGCTTTAACGGGAACGCCTCGGCGAGCGACGCCGAAACGGTGGAGGTGCCGCCCACCGCACGGCTCAACGTGTTCGTCCTCAACGTCGTGCTCGCTCTTGGCTGGTCGCTCGCCACTGGCGCCTTCTCGCTGCTCAATCTCGCGGTTGGTTACGTATTGGCATTCCTGGCGCTGTGGCTGCCCTGCCGGATGTGGGGTGAAGATACCTACTTCCGCCGGCCGTGGCGGATTCTACGCCTGGCCGGGATCTTCCTCTGGGAACTGATCGCTTCGGCCGCCACGGTGGCGATCCTGGTGCTGCGCCCCGGGCTCAAGTTCCGCTCGGCGATCGTGGCGGTGCCTCTGGACACCAAGCACGACCTCGGCATCACCCTGTTCGCTAACCTGATCTCGTTGACGCCTGGCACGCTGTCGCTCGACGTGTCCGAAGACCGTAGCACGCTCTACGTCCACACCATGGACACTCAGGATGCCGAGGCGGAAAAACGCGATATGAAGCGAACCTTCGAGGACCCGATCCAAAAGGCGCTGCAATGAACCCATTCAGCGAAGTTACCGGGTTTTTGGAAGCCGCGGTCGCGATCGCCGTGGTCTTGATCGGCGTCTCGCTGCTCCTGACCTTCGTTCGACTGATCAAGGGACCGAGTCTGGCCGACCGGGTGGTCGCCCTCGATCTGCTGACTGTCCTCGCGATGGGCATCGTCGGCCTGCGCGTGATCGCCACGGGCGATGTCTTGTACCTGGAGATCGCGCTCGCCCTCGGCTTGGTCGCCTTTCTGGCGACCGTGTTCTTTGCCCGGCTGATCGAAACGCGCGGAAGCGAGCTGGATCACGGCTACGACGCCGCCGACCGGGCGAAGGAGCGCTAGCGAATGCGCGCTGCCAAGTGGAGGATTGGGTGATGACGCCTGTCAGCGAGATCATCGCCGGGGTGATGATTCTGATCGGCTCGCTCTTCGTGTTTGTAGCCGCAATCGGGTTGGTCCGCATGCCCGACGTTTATATCCGCATGCACGCGGCGACCAAGGCCGGCACACTCGGCTCCGGCTTGTTGCTGCTGGCGGTCGCCGTGCAGGCCGACACCCTGGACGTGGTGCTGCGCGCAGTCGCAGCCGTTTTGTTCCTGATCGCCACCACACCGGTTGCCGCACACCTGCTGGGCCGGGCTGCCTACCTGTCGGGCGTGCCGCTGTGGAAAGGGACCGAGCTGGACGAACTTGAGGGCAAGTACGACCGCGGCACCCGCACGCTCGCCGGCCATCTTCCCGACGACGCCCCGCACGAACCGACACGCCGAAGCTGACGCTCGGCTTTCCGCGTTCCGCGCAGCAGCGTTATCGTTCCTCTGCTTGCCAGGGAACCGCACGACGAACCAGTTGGTCGACCGCGAAGTAGAGCGTCACCGCAAAGACGGCGAGCACGAACAGCGCGGCAAACATGATATCGACCTGCATGCGCGCGTTCGCCTGCAGCATCAGATAGCCCAGCCCGGCGCTTGATCCGACCCATTCCCCGACCACCGCGCCGATCGGCGCCACGGCGGTCGCCACGCGCAGCCCTGAACCGAGGGCGGGTAGGGCGGCCGGAACCCGCATGTGCCAGAGGACGCGCGCGCGTCCGCCCCCCATCGTACGGGCGAGGTCGAGCCATCCCGGCTCGGTCCGGCGCAGACCGTCGAAAAAGGCGCTGGTCACCGGGAAGTAGATAATCAGTGTGGCCATCACCACCTTGCTCGCCATGCCGTAGCCCAGCCAGACGACCAGAATCGGTGCCAACGCAAAGACCGGAATGGCTTGGCTGACGACGAGCACCGGCAACAGCCAGCGGCGCATCGTTCGGAAGCTGGCGATCACCAGCGCACTCATTGTACCGAGCGTCAGGCCGAGGGTGAGCCCCATCAGGATTTCGGCGAACGTGACCCAGGCGTGGTTCGCCAACTGCGACCACCGCGTAAACAACACCTCGCCGACCGCGACAGGGCCGGGCAGAATGTAGGCGGGCGCCTGACTCACCCACTGCACGCCCTGCCAGAACACGAGCAGCCCTGCGAAAATCGCCATTGGACGCACGAAACGGAGCGTGGCTTCAGACATCGGCCACCTCCTGCTGCGCGCGTTTGGCAGCGGCCAGCCGGTCCAGCAGCTGGCCCTGTCGGTCTGCAACCTGCTCTGCGGGGCGCGGCGGCACGCCAGGTGGTCCGGCCACGCTGTCGTCGAGCCGCGCCGGCCGGCCCGCCATGACACGAAGCCTGTGGCCCAGGCGCAGCGCTTCCAGCGGGTCGTGGGTCACCAGCAGTACCGTGCGATCGGCCAGCAGCTCGGCGGCCAGCGCCTGTAACTCGTAGCGGGTGATCGCATCCAGACCGGCGAACGGCTCGTCCATCAGGACGACCGGGCGGTCCTCCATCAATGTACGGGCGAGGGCGACCCGCTGGCGCATGCCCCCGGACAGCTCACTCGGGCGGGCGCCGGCAGCGTTCCCCAAGCCGACGCGGTCGAGCAACGCATCGGCCTGAGCCCGCAACGCACACGTGACCGTCTCACCGCGCAGCCGAGGACCCAACAGAACGTTGGCACGCGCCGACAGCCAGGGCAGCAGCAGGTCCTGCTGCGCCATATAGGCGATGCGCCCCTGCAGCGGGGTGCCATGCCCGTCGCTCACGTCGCCGCCGGCAGCGTCTGCCAGCCCGGCGATCAGGCGCAACAGGCTGGTCTTGCCGACCCCGCTCGGGCCCAACAGGCAGGTGATCTCCCCAGCCGGCAGGTCCAGGTCGAGGCGGTCGAACAGCTGCACACCGGCGAAGGCGAGGTGGGCGCCGCGTACCCGCACGCCCGGCGCGGCCGGTTGTCGGGGAGCCTGAGCTTGCGTGTGAAGGTTGGAAAAGGGGCGGGCGCAGACGCCGCCCAGGGCGTCTGCGGGCCAGTCTGACTGGGTCAATGCACACTCTCCCTACGCCGGTACGAACCGGATCAGGTTAAGGGGTCGTCCCGCCCTACGGGACCTCTCAGCCGCTCCATGGCTCGCGGCTCCCCCGGTGAAATTCACGCGTCTCGTGGCGCTCGGCTTGCCGTACTGCGCATAGGCCTTACCATCATGTGCGCCATGCACGATGCGCCACTTCCCCAGCCTGCCGCCCAAATGTCGAGCGGACAAGAGGCGTGCACGCCGCAATTCATCGGCAGCGAGATCTATCGCCATTCCAGCTATGGCACCAAGCATCCGCTGTCGATCCCGCGGGTATCCACCTGTATCGATCTATGCCGGGCAATGGGCTGGCTGCCGGAGAACGTCTACCACGACAGTCCGCTGGCCACGCACCAGCAGTTGGCGCGCTTCCACGACCCGGCCTACATCGCCGCGGTCCAGGCAGCCGAACGCACCCAGCACACCAGCGCAGAGGTGCGCGCCCGTCACGACCTGGGGGCGCGCGGTAATCCGATTTTCCCAGAAATGTTCCGCCGCCCGGCAACGGCGGCGGGCGGCTCGATCCTGGCCGCGCGGATGTTACTGGACCGGCCGGGCAAGGTGCACAGCCCCGCTGGCGGAACACACCACGGCCAACGCGACCGGGCGAGTGGCTTCTGCTACTTCAATGATCCGGTGTTGGCGCTTTTGACCCTGCTCGATAGTGGGCTGAGTCGGGTGCTCTACCTCGATACCGATGCGCACCACGCCGATGGGGTTCAGGACGCCCTGCACGGAGATCCACGCGTGCTGATGATCTCGGTGCATGAGGACGGTCGCTGGCCAATGGCGACGGCCGCCGACGGGACGGTCAAAGGTTCCGCCCGCGACATTGCTGGCGGCGCGGCGCGCAACATCCCAGTGCCGCCCGACTTCAACGACGATGAGATGGCCTACGTCCTGGAAGCCGCGGTATTGCCACTAATCGACGCTTTCGAGCCGGAGGCCATCGTGATCCAAGGCGGCAGCGATGCCTGCGCCGACGATCCCTTGAGCCGGCTTGGTCTGTCCAATACCGCGCTGTGGCGGGTCGTCCGTTCAGTCATGGACCTGGCGCCACGCACCTTGATGCTAGGCGGTGGCGGCTACAATCCCTGGTCGGTCGGGCGGACATGGGCGGGCTTCTGGGCAGTCCTGAACGGCTTTGAGATTCCAGCGCGCGTGACCCCGGAAGCCGAACGGGTGTTGCGCGGCCTTTCCTGGCGGCATAGTCGGGGACGCAACCCGCCGGAGTCGTGGTTCACCGCGCTCGCCGATCCGCCACGGCGCGGCCCGCTGCGGCCAGCCGTGCGGGAGGCCGTCGCCGCGGCCCTCGCGGCATCACCGGTCCACGATACCGCTTGTTGATGAGGAGACTGCCGTGCTGCGCCCGCTGGTCCTGGCCATCGCCCTTCTGACCGCTTTCGTTGCCCCCGCCTCAGCGGTGGAGTTCAAGACGGATACACTCGCAATCCGCACGCCCTCGGGCGATGTGCACGAGTTCACGGTGGAGCTTGCGCTGACCGACCAGCAGCGCACCCGCGGCCTGATGTACCGCCGCGAGATGGCCGGCGACCACGGCATGCTGTTCCTGTACGACCGGGTCGGGCTGCATGCGATGTGGATGGCCAACACCTACATCCCGCTCGACATGCTGTTCATCAAACCGAACGGGGAAGTCGTCCGCATCGCCGAACGCACGGTGCCGCAATCCAGACGCCCGATCTCCTCCGGCCAACGCGTCAAGGCGGTGTTGGAGTTACGCGGCGGCACCACCGAGCGCTTAGAGATTCCGGTCGGCTCCACCGTGTTGCACAAAGCGTTCGGGACCGGACGGGACTAGCCCGATCCGGATCAGGCCAGTTCCCGCGCCAGCCGGCCAAGTACCTCTCGAAACATCTCGGGCGTCAGGCGGCCCGTGTTGGTGTTGTAGCGCGAGCAGTGGTAGCTGTCGGCCAGGATCAGGCCATCGGGCAACACGTGCCAGGCGCCGTGCGCGAAGCGGTAGTGGCTTTGGCGCAGACCGCGCGCAACCAGCAGCGTATCGTGGGCGATCTTGCCCAGCGCCAAAACAGCGCGCAATCGGCCCATCGCGGCGATTTCGCCCTCCAGAAAGGTCGATCGGCAGGTCTTGATCTCCTGCGTCGTGGGCTTGTTTTCCGGCGGCACGCACTTCACCGCGTTGGTGATCCGGCAATCGACCAGTTCCAGCCCATCGTTCGGGTTGGCGCCGAAGGTTCCACGGGCGAAGCCGACCTCGACCAACGTGGGGTAAAGCAGATCGCCCGCCCAATCACCAGTGAACGGTCGGCCGGTGCGGTTCGCGCCCTTCAGACCCGGGGCGAGGCCGACCACCAGGACTTGCGCATCGAGGTCGCCGAACGACGCCACGGGCGCGTTGAGGAAGTCGGGATGACGTTGGCGGTTATACGCGCGGAACTCTGCCAAGCGCGGACAAAGCTGGCAGTCGGCCGGTGGCTCCGGCGGCTGGATATCGAACATATCGGCGGCAGACCTGAGGATTAGCGGTTGTAGTCTTCGTCGTCGTCCGGCAGGTCGTCCATATCGCGCGGCGGCCGGTTCCGCCGCCGCTCGTCCGGCGGGGAGGTGTGAATCCGCTCGATATCCTGGCGCAGCGTCTCCAGGTCGATGAAGGTGTCAGCCGCCCGGCGCAGTTCGTCGGCGATCATCGGCGGCGAGGTGCGTATCGTCGAGATGATCGTGGTGCGCACCGCCTTGCGCTGCACCGCCTCGATCAAGCGGCGGAAGTCGCCATCGCCAGAGAACAGCACGACGTGATCGAGGTAGTTGGAGATCTCGAGCATGTCGATTGCAAGCTCGATATCCATATTCCCCTTGGTCTTGCGCCGCCCCGAGGAGTCCGTGAACTCCTTGGTCGGCTTGGTAACCATGGTATAGCCGTTGTAATCCAGCCAATCGACCAAGGGACGGATCGGAGAGTACTCCTGATCCTCGACCAGAGCGGTATAGTAGAATGCACGCACCAGCCGGCTTTCGTTGGCGAACAGCTCCAAAAGACGACGGTAATCGATGTCGAAGCCGAGCGCCCGGGCCGTCTGATAGAGGTTGGCGCCGTCGATAAAGAGCGCGGTCTTCTCCGAATGATAAAAGTGCATCTAGGAATCCTTAAACAGCAAAGGGTTTTCTGAGGCGATGTCGACGCGCTAAGGCACAGACATCTACTTGGGACGCGTTAATCCACCTCCCTGTATGAGGGCGTAGCTGGATTGGCCATGCCACGCAAGACAGTTAAGGCAGACGGCTGGGTGTCATTGTCATGATTTCTTATATCGCCCTCGGGGCCAACCTTGCCTCGGAGCGCTTCGGCCCGCCGAAGGCCACGCTGACGGCCGCATTGGCGCTGATGGCGGAGCGCGGGCTGCCGGTCGCCGCACGCTCCAGCTGGTACGAGAGTGCCCCGGTTCCGATGAGCGATCAGCCCTGGTTCATCAACGCCGTCGTGCGTCTGGACGCAACGCCTGACCCAGGTCCGCTCCTTGAGACCCTGCACGCTTTGGAAGCCGAGCTGGGCCGGGTGCGGTCGATCGCTAACGCTCCGCGTGCTGTCGATCTGGACCTGATCGATGCCGGCGGTCGGGTAAGTGCGTCAGACGACTGGCCGGTTCTGCCGCATCCACGCCTACACGCGCGCGCCTTCGTCTTGATGCCGCTGAAGGAAATCGCACCCGATTGGCGTCATCCAGCAACCGGCACACACATCGACACACTTCTGGCCGCCCTGCCAGCCGATCAGAGCTGCCGCAAGATACCGGACACCCAGGCGGAGTCTTGAAACCACGGGGCGCGCACCATATAACGCACGATAGACATTTCCCGAACATCCGGCTTCAGGAGACAGCGACGCCATGGCGCGCGTAACGGTCGAAGACTGCATCATCCGCATCCCCAACCGCTTCCAACTGGTGATGATGGCCGCCCAGCGGGCGCGCAACGTCTCCGCTGGGGCCCAGCTCACCGTGGACCGTGACCGCGACAAGAACCCGGTCGTTGCGCTGCGCGAGATCGCCGACAGCACGATCGCGCTGGACGAGCTCGAAGACAGCCTGATCCAGAGCCAGCAGAAGTACGCGGCCCGCGAAGACCAGGACGAAGACGTGCCCGAGTTCGACGCCCTGGAAGGCGAACTCGAGGCCAGCGCACAGATGGCCGAAGAACTGCGCCCAGCGGGTGTCGACGCCGGTGCGGAAGGCACGGACGCCTCGGCCAGCGACGAGTCCGAAGGTGAGGGGGTCTCGCTCGAGGAAATGCGTGAACAGGAAGCCGAGACCGATACAGGCGCGCAAAATCAGGACGGCGATCAATCCTGAGCCGTGTAAGCGTTGGCCGGCCGGACACGTATTACGCGCACATGACAGTGCAGCGCACATGGGAGGCTTCGCGGCTTGGCGTCCGCGAAGCCTCTTTTCTTTCAATTCCTGCTGTGAGCGGCCGTTCGTCACGGCGTCGACGGCTTGGAGCACGCCGGCATCGACCGTACATTAGACCTGGGGCGGAGGCTGGGTGAGACCCCCACCCGCCGACATGGCCTCGCACCGCCAACCAGCACCAGCAACGCGACCCAGCCGGGACACGCGGCAGCCCGGCCCTGACACGAGCCGCAGCGCGGACGTTCTTCGATGATGCGCCAATTCGAACTGGTGGAGACGGTTAAGTCCTACGACGGCAACGTCGACGAGGACGCGCTGAACCGCGCCTACGTCTTCTCCATGAAGGCGCATGGGGCGCAAACGCGCGCGTCCGGCGACCCCTACTTCTCGCATCCGCTGGAGGTCGCCGGCATCCTGACCGGCCTGAAGCTGGACGGCGCGTCGATCATGACCGCGCTGCTGCATGACACGGTCGAGGATACGGACACCTCGATCGAGGACATCGAGCAGTTGTTCGGCAAGGACGTCGCGCGACTGGTCGACGGCGTGACCAAGCTGTCACGCCTGGAACTGCAGAACGAGCAGAGCAAGCACGCGGAGAATTTCCGCAAGCTCGTGCTGGCGATGTCCGAAGACATCCGGGTGCTGCTGGTCAAGCTGGCCGACCGGCTGCACAACATGCAGACGCTGCATTACATGCGCGATCCGGAAAAGCGCAAGCGGATCGCGCGAGAGACGATGGAGATTTATGCGCCGCTGGCCGAGCGGATCGGCATGCAGTCCTTCAAGGACGAGCTGGAAGACCTGGCGTTCCGCGAACTGAACCCGGAAGCGCGCGAGTCGATCGTCAAACGCTTGGAATTCCTGCGCGAGCGTGGCGGCGACTTGGAGAACCGGGTATCCCAGGAACTCCAATACGCGCTGGACGGCGAGGGGGTGCACGCCGCTGTCCGCGGTCGCACCAAGACGCCCTATTCGATCTGGCGCAAGATGCAGGTCAAGAACGTCGGGTTCGAGCAGCTATCCGACATCATGGCGTATCGGGTGATCGTCGACACGGTGTCCGAGTGCTACCACGCCCTGGGCGTGCTGCACGCCCGCTACCCCGTCGTGCCGGGCCGCTTCAAAGATTACATCTCGACGCCGAAGCCGAACGGCTACCGGTCTCTGCACACCGGCCTGATCGGGCCGCAGCGCCAGCGGATCGAGGTGCAAATCCGCACCCTCGATATGCACGAGGTCGCGGAATACGGCGTGGCCGCGCACTGGCTCTACAAGCAGCCGAGTGCCGAGGCGGAGACGAACGGGCAGGGCCGCTCGGTAGACGGCCGACAGTACCGCTGGGTGCGCGAACTGCTCGACATCCTGGAACACGCCTCCAACCCGGAGGAGTTCCTGGAGCATACCAAAATGGAAATGTTCCAGGACCAGGTGTTCTGCTTCACGCCCAAGGGCGACCTGATCGCCCTGCCGCGCAACTCGACGCCGGTCGACTTTGCCTATGCCGTCCACTCCGAGGTTGGCGACACCTGTGTCGGCGCCAAGGTCGACGGCCGCATGGTCCCGTTGAAAACGACGCTCAAAAACGGCGACCAGGTCGAGATCGTCACCTCCAAGGCGCAGACGCCCTCGCCGGACTGGGAAAAGTTCGTCGTCACCGGCAAGGCGCGCGCACGCATCCGCCGCTTCGTGCGCCAGAAGGAGCGTGAACAGTACCTCGAGCTCGGCCGACAGATGTTGCAGAAAGCCTTCCGTCAGGCGGGCTACGACTTTACCGAGAAGGCCGTAGCCGGCGTGCTGAAGCGCTTTAAGGCGGAGAACGTCGGCGACATCTACGTTTATGTCGGCCGAGGCGACATCACCGCGCGCGAAGTGGCCTACGCCGTCTTCCCCGGCAGCAAGGAGAGCGACAAGGACCGCAAGGTCGTCCCGATCCAGCAGCGCGCCAAGAACAAAAGCGGCAAACGCGAACACGCGATTCCGATCCGCGGCCTGATCCCGGGCATGGCGGTGCACTACGCGCACTGCTGTCACCCGTTGCCCGGCGAGCGGATCGTGGGCATCGTTACGACCGGAAAGGGGGTCACGGTGCACACGATCGACTGCGAGACGCTGGAGAACTTCCAGGATGCTCCGGAACGCTGGGTCGACCTCGCCTGGGAAGCGGACGAGACCGACGAACCCTACACCGGCCGCCTCCACGTCGTGGTGGCCAACGAACCCGGCAGCCTGGGCGATTTGTCGACCGTGATCGGCAAGAACCGGGCGAACATTTCCAACCTCAAGATCACCAATCGGTCGGTCGACTTTTTCGAGATGCTGGTCGACGTCGAGGTGACCGACGTCAAGCACCTCACCAATGTGATGGCGGCGCTGCGTGCGTCACCAGTCATCACATCGGTCGACCGGGCGCGCAGCTAGCGGCGGCTAGCGTGCGCCAAACCAATCGGATGTCGACATGATTTTCGGGCGCCGCAAGCGGCCGCACTTCTGGAGACGCGTGCGTGATACGGTCTGGCCCAAGGCCGGCTTGCGCCGCGCGCTGATCTACATCTCCCACCGCGTTCGGCGTCTTCCGGGATCGCCCTATTCGATCGCGGCGGGCTTTGCCTGCGGTGCGGCGATCTCCTTCACGCCGTTGATTGGCTTTCATTTCCTCTTGGGCGCGCTGATCGCCTTTCTCATCGGCGGCAACGTGATCGCCTCGGCGATCGGAACAGCCGTGGGCAACCCCTGGACCTTTCCTTTCATCTGGACGGCGATCTTCTGGCTCGGCCGGCTCATTCTGGGGCACCCGAACGGCACTGCGCTGCCCGACGAACTGACCCTGAACTACATCTTCGACCACACCTGGGATGTCTTCTACCCCATGCTGATCGGCGGGCTGCCGACCGCCTTGGTGGCGTGGTTGATTTTCTTCTGGCCGTGCTATAAGGCCGTGGCCCGATATCAAGCGCACCGCGAGGCGCGCCGCGCCCGCGCTCGCGAACGTCGGGAGGCCAAGCGCGCCGCCAAAGCCGCCGCCAAGACCGCCCGTGCCGAGGCCAAGGGAGAGCAGTCATGACGCAGCCGATCCGGCTCGGCGTCAACATCGATCACATTGCCACCCTGCGAAATGCCCGTGGCGGTCGCCACCCAGATCCGCTCCGCGCCGCCAAGCTGGCCGAGCAGGCGGGGGCCGATGGGATCACCGCGCACCTGCGCGAAGACCGCCGGCACATCGTCGACCGCGACATCGAACGGCTGAGTGCTGAACTCACCGTACCACTCAATCTGGAGATGGCGGCGACTCAGGAAATGCTGGAGATCGCCCGGCAGCATCGCCCACACGCCTGCTGTCTGGTCCCCGAACGCCGCGCGGAGGTGACGACCGAAGGCGGCCTCGACGTCGCCGGCCAACAGGATACGCTCAAGCGTTTCGTAGACGAGCTGGGCGCCGCAGGGGCACGCGTATCGTTGTTCATCGATCCCGAACGCCAGCAGTTGGAAGCAGCGGCGGCGATCGGTGCTCCGGTCGTGGAGTTGCATACCGGCGCCTACTGCGATGCTTTCCTGGAAGCCGCGGCGCAAGGGCAGGCGCCAGACGACGCAACCCATCGCGAACTCGACCGGATCGTCGAGGGCGCCCGGTTGGCCGCAGCGCTTGGTCTGGAGTGTCATGCCGGTCATGGTCTGACCTTCGACACGGTGAAGCCGGTTGCAGCGCTTCCCCAGGTGGTCGAACTCAACATCGGGCATTTTCTGATTGGCGAGGCAACCTTCACCGGTTTGGACGCCGCAATCCGGCGGATGCGCGAGCTGATGGACCAAGCACGCGAGGCGGCTGCAGCGGCGTTATGATCATCGGGATCGGCAACGACATCTGCGATATCCGTCGGATCGAGCAGACCCTGGAACGCTTCGGTGACCGCTTCACCGACCGGGTATTCACGACGACCGAGAAAACGCGCGCCGAGCGCCGTGCGAACCGGGCAGCCACCTATGCCAAGCGGTTCGCGGCCAAGGAAGCCTGCGCCAAGGCGCTTGGCACCGGCGTCCCGCGCCGGGGCGTGTACTGGGTCGACATGGGTGTGGTCAATCGCCCGAGTGGCCAGCCGACAATGAGCCTGACCGGAGGGGCCGCAGACCGGCTGTCGGAGCTGACCCCGGCCGGGATGACGGCGCAAATTGATGTCACGATTACCGACGAATATCCGCTGGCGCACGTTTTCGTGCTGATCTCCGCTGTGCCGGCAACGCAGACCTGACGCCCATACTTCCGTTCCGTCCCCGGATCCCCGGGCGGCGTCCAAGACAACGAGTGCAGTCGATAAAATGGCGACAAAGCAAAACAAGGGCGGCTTCGGTGAGACCCTGCGCACGGTGATCTACGCCGTGCTGATCGCACTGGTGATCCGCACCTTCGCCTTCGAACCCTTCTCGATCCCCTCCGGCTCGATGATCCCCACCTTGCTGGTCGGGGACTACCTGTTCGTCTCCAAGTATGCTTACGGCTACTCGCGCTTTTCGTTACCGCTGGGCTTGCCGCTGTTCAACGGCCGGATCATGGCCGACCAACCGGAACGCGGAGACGTGGCTGTGTTCAAGCTGCCCGCCGACAACTCGACCGACTACATCAAGCGGGTGATCGGCTTGCCGGGCGACCGGATCCAAGTCGTCGACGGTATCCTGCAGATCAACGGCGAGGCGGTGAAGCGCGAGAAGGTCCGTGAGACACGGGTTGGGCAGGCGGCGGTCACGATCTACCGCGAAACCCTGCCCAACGGGCGCACCCATCTGATCCGCGAGCGCGGCGACGAAAACTACTTCGACAACACACCGGTGTACGAAGTCCCGAAGGGCCACTATTTCATGATGGGCGACAATCGGGACTCCTCACAGGATAGCCGGGCGCTGCAGCGCGTCGGCTACGTCCCGTTCGAAAATCTGGTCGGCCGTGCGGAGGTCGTGTTCTTCAGCCACGACGGCTCCGCGTCGATCTGGGAAGTCTGGAACTGGCCGACCGCGATCCGCTACGGACGGCTGCTCCATGGCATCGACTAACGCCGACGCCAACCTGGACCGGCTGAGCGAACGGCTCGGCCACCGCTTTGCCGATCCGCAACTGCTCCGACAGGCGCTGACGCACTCCAGCGCCGCCGGCAGCCGCAAGGCTGAACTGGTCAGCTACGAGCGTCTGGAATTCCTGGGCGATCGGGTGGTCGGTCTGATCGTGGCGGACATGCTGCTGGAGCGTTTTCCCGACGAGCCGGAAGGAGCGCTTGCCCGCCGGCACGCCTTCCTGGTCAGCCGAGAGGCGCTGGCCGAGGTTGCGCGCGACCTCGGCCTGGGCGAGTTCCTGCATATCTCCAAAGGCGAGGATGAGGGCGGCGGCCGGCAAAACCCCACGATGCTGGCCGACGTCTGCGAAGCCATCATCGGCGCCCTATATCGGGATTCTGGGCTGGACGCGGCACGCACATTCGTCGTGCCGAAGTGGGACCCGCTGGTCCGGCAGGACCGCAAGCCCCCACAAGACAGCAAGACCGCGCTGCAGGAATGGGCGCAAGGTCGCGGCCTGCCGCTGCCGACCTACCGCGTGGTCCAGCGGAGCGGACCGCCACACGATCCGCAATTCACCGTGGAAGCGATGGTCGACGGATTTGATGGAGAACGCGGGCAGGGGCGTTCCAAGCGCCTGGCTGAACAGGACGCCGCCACGCGTCT
Source organism: Rhodovibrio salinarum DSM 9154 (assembly GCF_000515255.1). Taxonomy (NCBI): domain Bacteria; kingdom Pseudomonadati; phylum Pseudomonadota; class Alphaproteobacteria; order Rhodospirillales; family Rhodovibrionaceae; genus Rhodovibrio; species Rhodovibrio salinarum. The sequence continues at coordinate 2,551,485 of NZ_KI911559.1, forward strand.
TCTACAGCGCCTGCAGACGGCTGAAGGAACAAACCAAAGATGACGGATCAGCCAATCCCGCCCGGCGACGGCGAGTCCGCGCCAACGCCACGTCAGGGCCGCTGTGGCGTGGTGGCGCTGGTGGGCGCGCCGAACGCCGGCAAGTCGACCCTGATGAACCGGATGGTCGGCGCCAAGCTGTCGATCGTCACCCACAAGGTCCAGACGACCCGGACCCGCGTACGCGGCGTGGCGGTCGAAGGCGACAGCCAGGTCGTGTTCGTCGACACCCCCGGCGTCTTCACCAGCCCAAAACGCCGGCTGGAGCGGGCGATGGTCGCTTCCGCCTGGCAGGGCGCCGACGACGCCGATGTGGTGGTGCTGCTCTACGACGTCGCGCGCAAGGGAATCGACGAGGATACGCTGCGCATCGTCCGCCGGCTCAACGACTTGTCGACGCCGATGGTGCTCGCACTCAACAAGATCGACCGGATCAAGCGCGAGAAGCTGCTGGAGATCGCCGCCCGCTTCAATCAGGAAGGCACGTTCCAGCAGACCTTCATGATCTCGGCCGAGACCGGCGACGGCGTCGACGATTTGCGGAGCTATCTGGCCGGTCAGGTACCGGAGGGGCCCTGGCTGTTCCCGGAGGATCAGCTGTCCGACCTGCCGATGCGCCTGATCGCCGCGGAGATCACACGCGAGAAGCTGTTCCTGCGTTTGCATGAGGAACTGCCATACGCCCTGACCGTCGAGACCGAAGACTGGCAATCCTTCGACGACGGCAGCGTACGCATCGAGCAGGCGATCTACGTCGAACGCGAAGCGCAGAAGAAGATCGCGCTCGGCCGGCAGGGCAGCAACATCCGCAAGGTGCGTGAGGCCGCCCAGGCCGATCTAGCCGAACAGCTGGGCCAGCCCGTCCACCTGTTCCTGTTCGTCAAGGTCCGCGAAGGCTGGACCGACGATCCCGAGCGGTATGCGCCGTGGGGTTTGGACTTCAACGCCTAAGGATAGGACTTTGTAAATAACACCCCTCCTCCATGAGGAGGAGGGGGGTCGCATCTCGTGCGCTATTCCTTATGGAATTTAAACGGGTTGAAGGCCTGCATCGTGGGCATGACTTCAAGCCGGTTGATGTTGACGTGCCGGGGCATCGTTGCGGCGAAGTAGATCGTCTCGGCAACATCTTCCTTACGCAACGGCTGCAGGCCTTCGTACGGCTTCTTGGCCTTCTCGGTGTCGCCCTTGAACCGCACTTCGGAAAACTCGGTGTGCGCCAGCCCCGGTTCGATGTCGGTGACGCGCACGTTGTAGCCGAGCAGGTCCGAACGGATGTTGAGCGAGAACTGCGCGACGAACGCCTTGGTCGCGCCGTAGACGTTGCCGCCAGGGTAGGGGTAGGAGCCCGCGACCGAGCCCAGGTTGATGATGTGCCCGCGATCGCGCTTGCACATGCCGGGCAGGAGCGCGCGCGTGCAGTACATCAAGCCCTTGCAGTTGGTATCGACCATGGTGTCCCAGTCGTCGATCACCGCATCCTGAGCGCCTTCCAGCCCCAGGGCGAGGCCCGCATTGTTGACCAGCACGTCAACCTCGGCGAACAGGGACGGCAGGTTGTCGACCATCTTGAACACGGCCTCGCGGTCGCGGACGTCGAGCTTGACCGTGTGGATCCGTTCGTGACCGAACTCCTGGGCCAGCTCGTCGAGACGCTCCTGTCGACGGCCGGTGGCGATCACCTTGGCGCCCTGCTCGTGGAAGCGCTTGACGGTGGCATAGCCGAAACCGGCGGTGGCGCCGGTGACCAGCACGGTCAACTCGGCAGGATCCACCTTTTCGCTGTCGATCGACATTAGCTTCCTCCCATAATCGACTGTTATTCAGTCTATTTCAGAATCTGTACGGCAATCTGTTGCACGCCATCAGTCTGCCGCAGCGCTCCGCTTGCCGGCTTGCCAGTGAGCTTCAAGTTCATCGAGGGAGCAGTCCTGCGGCCGTCGACCTTCCGCGGCCACGCGCCGCTCGACCTCCCGGAAGCGGCGTTCGAACTTGGCGTTGGCATCCCGCAGCGCGGTCTCCGGATCGACGTCCAGCTTGCGCGCCAGATTGGCGACGGTGAACAACAGGTCGCCCATTTCCTCGTGCACCGCCTCTGGCGCATCGCCCCGGGCGATCTCCTGGCGGAGTTCACCGATCTCCTCATCGATCTTGGCGAACACCTGCTCCGCCTCTGGCCAGTCGAACCCCGTGCGCGCCGCGCGCTTGGACAACTTCGATGCTCGCATCAGGGCTGGCAGGCCAAGCGACAGATCGTCCAGCGCACTCGGGTCGCGCCCTTCGGCGCGTGCCTTGCGAGCACGTTCGTCGGCCTTCTGGCGTTCCCAATTGACCGTCTGGGCATCCGCGCCGGTCACCCGTTCATCGGCGAACACGTGCGGATGCCGGCGGATCATCTTGTCCGCGCACCCGGCCGCCACGTCGTCGAAATCGAACTGGCCGTCTTCGCTGGCCATCTGCGCGTGATAGACGACCTGCAACAGCAAGTCGCCCAGTTCATCGCACAACTCACCCATGTCGGCGTTGCGGATGGCCTCGGCGACCTCGTAAGCCTCCTCGATCGTATAGGGGGCGATCGTCGCGAAGGTCTGCTCGATGTCCCACGGGCAACCGCGGTGTGGGTCGCGCAGACAGGCCATGACGGCACGCAGCCGGTCGATCCCGCTCGAATGACGGGGGATCGGCTGGGTAGGTTGGGGCGCCGCTTTCTGGGGGGTGTCGTTCTGTTCGCTCATCTCGACGGTAAAACTACAATCCGGGCTCTGCTGAGCCAAGCAATGTCTGGGACCAGGAAAGCCAAGAGATCCGCAAACCTTCGTATAGCAATTAATATGACTTTAAAGAATTCGCGGGAATTTCCGCATGGGTTGGTATAAATCGTGCGGAGGAGAACGGGCTTGATCAAGATGACGCTTTCAAGACGGATTGCGTTTTCAGCTGCTTTGGTAACCCTGGCAGGTTTCGCTGGCACTTTTGCGTATGTATCGATCGAACAAGGAAATTTTGCGCATCAGTCGGGTCGGGAAATACTTGCTCAGCAGGCAGAACGTATTGCCGAAGCAACACATGGTGAAATCGGGCGTGCTGAAACACTCGCCAGCACAATGGCGTCCTCGCTGGAAGGATTGCTTCGCAGTGGCGGGTCCGACCGCTCGGCTTATGCGCGCGTCGTGCAGCAGACCATTGCCGACAATCCCGGCGTTGTTGGTGGCGGTCTAGGGTCCGCGCCAAACGTCCTGGGCCAGGACTCGAATCATCGTGATATAGGCTTTAACGACGCCCAAGGGCGTCTTGTTCCCTATTTTTACCACGATGGGGGATCTGTTGCTTGGGAGCCCCTGGTCATGGGCGGCGATTCCGGGTCGGAGACTTGGTACGACGCCCCCATGGCGAAGAGAGCCCCGGTCTTGACCGAACCTTACCTGTATCCGGTCGGCGGCAAGGATGTCTTGATGACCACCGCCTCCGCACCGGTCATGCACAACGGCAAAGCCGTGGGTGTGACGACGATCGACTTGGGACTGACCGACCTTCAAGAACAGATCGCCAGTATCGAGATTTTCGAGACCGGGTTTGGCGCACTGCTGAGCGAAGACGGCCTATGGGTGTCGCACCCAGATGGCTCGCGCCTGAGTAAGATGGTCAGTGCCCCGGAATTCCGCGACGCGCTGGAGCGCGCCAAAGCCGGGCAAACGAGCTTGCAGACAGTTGATCTAAGCGGGACCGAATCGCTTTTCGCGGCGGTCCCGGTGCAGTTTGCCGGTGGGGACACGACCTGGACCGCCATTGTCAGCGCCCCGACGAGCGAAATCATGGCGAATGCCGACAGCTTGCAACGCGGCATTCTGATCGTGGGCGTCCTGATCGTGCTCGCCGTCGTCGCTGTCTTGGTCTGGGTCGGTTCGTCGATCGCGAAGCCGCTGGTCGCGCTCACCGGTGTGACCGAACAGATCGCGCACAATGACAGCACGCCGGAGGTCGTCGGGCGCGAGCGAAGCGATGAGATCGGCTCGATGGCAAAGGCGGTGCAGATCCTGAAAGAGAGTGTGCAGCGTCGCAAGGAACTGGAACGCGAGAACGAAGAGCAGGCAGCTCAAGCCACAGAGGAACGCAAGCGCGTGCTTTCGGAAGTTGCCGACATGCTCGACAGCTCGGTGCGCCAAACGGTGGAAGAGGTGCGCAAGTCTGCCTCCCAGATGTCGAACAGCGCCGATACCGTCGCACAGTTGGCCAGCCAATCTGCCGAACGTTCGGAACACGCGGCAAGCGCCAGTTCCGAGAACAACGAAGCCGTCTCGACCATGGCCTCGGCCACCGAGGAGATGTCGACCGCCATCCGAGAGATCGCGCAACGTGCATCGACGACGGCGGAGAAGACGACTCAAGTTTCCCAGCAGGCGGATGACGCGACCGAAAAAATCCGTGAACTCGACGAGGCCGCGCGTCGGATCGGCGACATCGTCACCTTGATCAATGGCATCGCCGAGCAAACCAATCTGTTGGCGTTGAACGCGACCATCGAAGCCGCCCGCGCCGGCGAAGCCGGCAAGGGGTTCGCCGTCGTCGCCAACGAGGTCAAGAGCCTGGCCCAGCAGACGTCGAAAGCGACCGAGGAGATTTCCGAGCAGGTCTCAGGGGTGCAACAGAATACCACCAAGGCCGTCGAGGCGATCGACGGGGTTACCCACTCGATCACCGAGATCAACGAAACCTCTCATGCCATTGCCTCGGCTGTCGAAGAACAGGAGGCGACGACGGGCGAGATCGCCAGCAAGGTCAGTAGCGTGGCCGAGCGCACCACAGGCGTACAGGATGCCGTCTCCGGCCTGGCTGACGATGCCACGGCGACCGGCAATCAAGCCAACGAGATGCGCAGTCACATCCACGAGGTTTCCGAAGACATCAGTCGACTGTCGGATACGGTAACGGATGTGATCGGTAAAATTCGCGCAGCTTAACGTACCACCCACATCGACAGCTGAGGTATAAAAGGGCGGGTTCCGTGCAGAGCGGAGCCCGCCCTTGCGTGCGTAGCGCGTTCGTGTTTTGCCCTTGGTGCAATCGTATGGGTCGTGCGCCGCCACACGGCGACATGGAATACGGCGACATGGAATGATGCGTCGGTGACTCCTTCGTTAGCTCTTGTCCTCGGCTTTGGCTTGCTGCTCCTAGGCGGTGAACTACTGGTCCGCGGGGCGGTCGCGGCAGCGACACGGCTTGGCATCTCGCCCATGATCATTGGCGTCACGCTGGTCGGTTTCGGGACCTCGACGCCAGAACTGGTGACCTCCATCCAGGCTGCGCTGGACGACGTTCCCGGAATCGCGGTGGGTAACGTCGTCGGGTCCAACATCGCCAATGTGCTGCTGATCCTTGGACTCTCCGCGGTCATCACACCGATCGCCGTGAATCCGAACGCTGTACGCCGGGACTGCTGGATCGTGATCGTCACCGCCGGCGTCGCCACGGCGGTGTTGTTGGGACTGGGGGGCATCGGCTGGATGGTCGGTTTGGCCTTCGTGGCCGCGCTTGCCCTCTATGTCGTCTGGACTTACCGCTTGGATCAGCAGGACGGGGCGAGCGCGGAACTGCATGCAAACGAGGCCGCGCAGGTCCCGGCAACCGGTATGGCGTTGCCGTTCGCGTTCGTGACGGCCGCGGCGGGTCTGGGGCTGACACTGTTGGGGGCAGGGTGGCTGGTCGATGGTGCCGTCGGGATCGCCCGAAGCGCCGGTGTCTCAGAAGGCGTGATCGGTCTGACCATCGTCGCGGTGGGCACGTCGCTACCGGAACTGACGGCCGCGATCGTTGCCACTTTGCGCGGACACAGCGACGTCGCGTTCGGCAATGTCGTGGGAAGCAATATCTACAACGTGCTGGGCATCCTGGGTCTGACAGGTCTTATCTCGCCACTGCATCTGCCGCCCGACATCACCTGGGTCGATCTGGGCCTGATGGTCTTCGTCAGCGCCGCACTCCTGCCGGTTGCCCTCAGCGGGTTGAAGATCAGCCGGCGGGAGGGCGGAGTGTTCCTGGCGCTCTACGCCGGCTATATGGGCTATCTCACGCTTTAAGGCTCTTCCGTGCGCCGCTCGCGCGGCTTGGTGGCATACGTCAGCACCATGTCGACCGACCGGCCGTCGTATGACAGCGGCAGGAACAACTTATCGATCGTGAGATCGGATTCCCGTCGGCTGGGTGGCGGGAGTGTCGCGTGCACCGGACAGGCCTCGGTGAGCACGGTGGCGTAAAGGGCGACGAAGGTGTCCCTGTGCGAGGCCGGCACGGTCTCGACAATGCGCTTACCGGTCGATTCAAACCCCCATTCACTCGCGAGGTCCGCGCCGACGAGCTGGTAAACCAACTCGCTCCCCCGCCGCTCCGCCAGCGTGATCCGGCCAAGATAGCTGCGTAGTTCGATCGGATCGATGTCATCACGCGTCGGCAGGGCATTGCCCTGACGCTTGCTCTGCCAATACTGGTGCAGGCTGCGCAGTGGAGCCGGGCAGCTGTGCACGTCTTTAAAGGTACGCAAGGGCTTCGCCAACGTAGTACTTCCGCACGAATCCAGTGGATCATATACCCGCAGGAGGTGTCACACCCCCAGCGGGCACCTGTGACATGCCTGATCGCGATCGCTGTGGATATCCGTTGAAATACGGAGGTTAGCGCGTGGTGCAGCATGTTCAGCTAAGTGACCGTTGTATGGTTTCCGAACATGCTGTCTTGGCCAGTTATTAACCAACAACCAACTATGTGTTTGGAGACAAAATACCCCCGGATTTCGCGCATCCCAGCGCCCGGCGTTATCGGGTAACGGCTTGCGCGAAACGGCCGGTCACAAAGAAGGAAGCCCCAAGATGACGGTTGTTTGGCCTTTTGCGAACGCCAACGAACTGTCGCAGGACCGCATCGAAACGCGGCTGCTGATGGCACTGCTGGAAAGCATGCCTGAAGCAGCCTTCATGATCGAACATGGCAACCGCACGGTGATGGCGTGTAACAGCCGCGCGGAGCGGATGTTTGGGTATCGAATGGACGAGCTGCTCGGCAATACGACCTGTCTGCTCCATTTGTCCGAAGACGCATACGAAGGCTTCGCGCAGTCGTCCCAAGGCATTCTGGAGCACGGGCAGCCATTCCACGGCCAACTCTGGATGCGCCGCGCCGATGGGACCTGCTTTCCGACCGAGCACACCCTCACGCCGCTGCCGAACGTAGGGGATCAGCTGATTTCGTTGTCCCTTGTCCGCGATTTGAGCCAGAAGCAGCCTTCGACACACTTTTCCAGGGTATTCAACACCCTAACGCCACGCGAGCGGGACGTGTTCGCGTATACCGCGCGCGGTCTGAGCGCGAAAGAAATCGCGCGCAATCTTGGACTGTCCCACCGTACGGTGGAACAACATCGGAACAACATCCTGCAGAAGTTCCAGCTGCGTAGCGTCAAGCAACTGCTGGCAGAGGTGGCAACGGCCGGCGCCATCGCTCAGCCGCAAATCGATAAAGCCGCAGAGCGATCCTAAAGCGCTCGCGCCAGACCAGTGCGGGGTGGGTAGCCGCGCAAAAAGAAGGAGTCGGCCGCGTATTGGCCGACTCCCAGAAAATTTCTGAATCTCGGGCAGCTTACTCGCTATCGTAGAAGTCCGCCGGAAGGTGGGCGCGCTTTTCCCAGAGCCGGTGAGTCTTCTGAAAATCCTTCTGACTCTGCCAGATCCGTTTGAAGTCGGCGTCCCTCTCAGCCTCGGCCTGCAGAACCTCCTCGGTGGTCGCCTGCAGCTTTTTCAGGGTCTCCCGCGGGATATCCTGAATGTTCACGCCCTTTTCCTGATAGGTCTCCAGGATCTGGCCGTTGTTGTACTCGTTCTGGGCCAGCGAGGTGGCCGTGGCAGCGCGGCAGACGTTCTTGACCAGCGCCTGGTTCGCCTCTGACGCCTCGTTCCAGGACTCGCTGTTAACGAACAGATAGACCGCGTTCGCCGGCGCATGCCAACCAGGAAACAGGTTGTAGTTGGCAACCTTGTCGAAGCCGAGCAGGCGGTCGATCATCGGCATGGAAAACTCGGTGGCATCAAGCTGCCCGGTCTGCAGGGCCTGGAAGATCTTGCTGCCCCCCATCAACGTGACTGACGCGCCGTACTGCTTGATCACCTCGGACCCGAGGCCGGCGAACCGGATGTTCATGCCGTCATAGTCTTCGACGCTCTCGATCGGCTCTTTATACCAGCCGGCGGTTTCCGGGCCGGTCAGGCCGCACAGTTCGAAGTGGATGTTGTAGCCTTCGTCCTGAAACAGCTCCTGCAGCATCTCATGGCCGCCGCCTTCATAGTACCAAGCCATGAACGCCCAGGGCTTCAGGCCGAACGGCGGGGAATTGAACAGCGAGGCCGCCGGGACCTGGCCCTGTTCGTAGGCCGTCGCGCTGAAGCCTGCCTGGATCTTGCCGGTCGAGACGGCCTCCGCGATTTCAAGGGTCGGAACCAGCTTGCCTGGCTCGAACACGCGGATTTGCACGCGACCGCCACTAGCCGCGTCGACCTGCTCACTCAGGTAGGCCGCCGGCGACCCCAGTCCGGGCAGATCGGGCGAAAAGGCCGTCTGCAGCTTCCAGCGCACCTCGTCCTGCGCCGTAGCCGGCGCACTCAACGCCGACAGCGCGAGCGCGCCTGTCAGCGCGATAGCCGCTGCGCGACCGGCAAAACATTTGAAGTCATGTGTAAACGCCAAAGCGTAAACCCCCTTTATAGATACCCTTGTGTTGGACGGCTCTTCCGGGCCGCTTCCCTCTTGTACGGCAAAGCGCCACAGACGAACCATGGCGAAGCGCGCAAACGCCCGCAACGTGCCACGGTCTCGGCTCTAACAGCCTTGCAGTGGGCGCAGAGCCGGAGTGCGCCGGGTGCATTTAAGCCTTGGATTGTTTGGGTAACAAGCTGTGTCGCGTGGCTTTTTGCCGCTTGTCCTCCCGCTTTGCCTGCTGAGACGATATCCCGACAGCCGCACGGCAATCTGGCCGTACGCGCCAGCACGGGGAGGTGACACGTCATGGCCCAGGAGTCCGCCCATCCCAATCGCTGCGTGGTCCTGGCCGGCACCGCGACCAGCGGCAAGACCAGCCTGTTGCAGGCCTTGCTGCATACGGCAGGCGCCATCGACCCGCCGAATAGCGGCGCCGGCGGTCATACCGTTGGTGACCACAGTCCGGAGGCCCGGCGACGCGAGATGTCGACGGAGCCGAACATCGCCCATGCCGAGTTCCTTGGCGAATCCTGGTCCTTGATCGATTGCCCTGGCTCGATCGAGCTGATGCAGGACACCAAGACCTGCCTGATGGGGGCGGACGTCGCGGTCGTGGTCGTCGATCCGGATCCGGCCAAGGCACTGACGCTGACACCGCTGCTACGCTTCCTCGACGCCCACCGCATCCCGCACATGCTGTTCGTCAACAAGGTCGACGCCCCACAAGGCCCGATCAAAGAGCTGATCGCCGCCCTCCAGGACGTCTCGTCCCGACCGTTGGTCCTGCGTCAAGTGCCTCTGCGCGACGGCGATCGCGTGACCGGCTACGTCGACCTGGTGAGCGAGCGCGCCTATCGCTACCGCACCGGACAGTCTTCCGAGCTGATCCGGATGCCGGAGAGTGTGCAGGATGACGAGAATGCGGCGCGCCAGGAGCTTCTGGAATCGCTGGCAGACTTCGACGACGCCCTGCTTGAGAAACTGCTGGAGGACGTCGTGCCGCCGGCCGAGGAGATCTATCAGGACATCACACAGGACCTGGCAAACGACAAGATCGTGCCGGTGATGCTGGGTGCCGCGCAGCGGGACCACGGCGTTACGCGCCTTTGGAAGGCCCTGCGTCACGAGACGCCAGACCCCAGCGTGGCCGCTGCACGGCTGAACGTGCCCGAAGCGGCGGGCGCGCAAGCGGGTGATCTGGCAGCCTGCGTGCTGCGGACCTTCTACCTGCCGCATACTGGCAAGCTGAGCCTGATACGTCTTTGGCAGGGCGAGCTGCGCGAGGACACGAACCTCGCGGGTCAGCGGCTGGGCAGCCTTTACCGCATGTTCGGCAGTGAACTGATCAAACAGGCGCGTGCAGAGGCCGGCGACCTCATAGCCCTGGGACGGATCGAGGACCTGCACACCGGTGATGTGATCGGCCCGAAGGGTAGGGTGGTCTCCCCGGAGATCGCCTGGCCCGAACCGGGTTTCCCGGTTTACGGATTGGTCGTCCACCCACAGCGACGGGAAGACGAGGTCAAGCTGACCAGCGCACTCGGTAAGCTCAGGGAAGAAGACGCCAGCCTGATCCTCGACCGGACGACGGAGGACCAAGGTTTGCTGCTGCGCGGGCAGGGCGAGTTGCACCTGGGCATTGCGCTAGAGCGCTTGGGCAACCGCTTCAACGTGGCCGTCGACAGCACCCGTCCGCACACCTCCTACCGCGAGACAATCCGCAAGGGGACCCGTTACCACGCCCGCTTCAAAAGGCAGAGCGGCGGCCACGGTCAGTTCGCCGATATCCAGGTCGAGATCTCTCCGCAGCCGCGCAGCGCCGGTTTCAATTTCACCAGTTCGATCGTCGGCGGCGCGGTGCCGAAGCAGTACATCCCGGCCGTCGAGGCCGGCGTCCGCGAAGGGCTCCAGCGCGGACCGCTCGGTTTCGAGGTGGTCGACGTCGCCGTCGAACTGCTGGACGGGCAGTACCACTCTGTCGACAGTAGCGACGAAGCATTCCGGACGGCCGGTCGCATCGCCATGCAGGAAGGGCTGCAGGACTGTGACTCCGTACTGCTGGAACCGATCGATGAGGTCCGTCTGGCAGCTCCGCGCGCATACATCTCCCGCGTGACCAACCTAGTCTCGGGCAAGCGCGGTCAAATCCTGGGCATCGAGGAGAAGGCTGACTGGCCCGGATGGGACGAGGTGCGTGCCCATATGCCCGCAAGCGAGCTGGGCGATCTGATCGTCGAGTTGCGCTCTGTGACCCAGGGGGTCGGTTTCTTCGAGCACGCCTACGACCATCTACAGGAACTGTCCGGGCGGCTCGCCGATAAGGTCGTCCATGAACGACAGTCCACAGCGCGTTAGGACTCAATAGACAGCAGGGGCCATCTCTCGACCCAGCGTTTTCGCGCCGCGCGCTCCGACAGTGCGCGCGTCGTCCTGTCATCGGACGACACCGCGCGCAGCCGGAGCGATTCAAGGTCGCCCAGACCGTGAGGCGCCAAAAACTCGTAACGGTCGGTGCCGATCTGACGGACCGCGACTGCGGTAGCTGTCTCGACCCAGTATGATATGGCCTCGGCCGTGCAACGATATGGCGCGTGCCCGTGACGGGCATGCATCCGTGTCTGGTTGCGTACCTCCCAAACGAAGGCTGGCGCGCGCCGCGAGAGCTCAGCTTCAATGCGGTGCTCTTGGAAGCCGTCATCTTCCGGATCGAAGTACACGACGTCGACGTCACTGGGACGCTCGGGCGCACGGCCATGCATCACGTCCCACACGGCGTTCCTCAACGCTCCCGCGCCGATCCAAGCGTCCGGAAGATCGAGAGCCGCCAACGCGTCCAAGGCCGCACGCAGGTGCGGCGTGGTGCGGACGACGGCAGATACGGACACGTTCCGCGCATAATACATATTATGGAAAAGTCAGATCGCCGAAACCAACCTTACGCGTTTGCCGATCCCAACATCTCGCGCAGCTCGGATAGCCAACGCTGCACCCGTTTGCGGTTCACGCCGAAGTCGTAATAGCCAAGCTTGGCCCGGCTGTAGATCGACAGCGTGGCATGCGTTGCATCCACCGCCTCGAAGGCCACCGTGATCTTGTCGGGAAAGCGGAAAACCTTGGAGGTCTGCTCGAATTCCGCCTGCATCGCCTCCCGATCCAGATGCAGCAGATGGGTGCGCGGTTCGCGCGATGCGATCGACACGACCGCATCGCGCACCTGCTGCACCGTCGCCGGAAAGATCGGGCTCTCCAGGTCCGCGTCCGTGCGCGTGGCATGGCCTGGCAGCGCCAAAGCACTGTTCGGTTTGCGCTTGCCCGGAATGGTCTGGAAATCGAGTAACATTGGTTTATTCCGCATGATCAACGCGTTATGCGCGCCTTCTTAGACTTCTAAAGGTCCGCCAGATCGATCGTCATGTTGTCGCGTCCGGGCTCCACGCCTGCGGGACACTGTGCGGCCACGTCCGCGTAGTTCATCGTATGGTTCATGTGCGTCAGCACCGCGCGCGCCGGTGCGACGCGGCGGATCCAGGCCATCGTCCGGGCGAAGTGCGCGTGACTGGGATGCGGCTCATGGCGCAGACAATCGACGATCCACAGATGCACGCCCTCAAGTGCCTGGAACCCCGCTTCCGGAATTTCCACCGCATCCGGCGAATAGCCCACCGGCCCGATCCGGTAGCCCAGTGTGGTGATTGGCCCATGCCCCTGCTCGAACGCCGTGATCTCCAGGCCGAACAACTTGAACGGCGCGCCCACGGGGATTGTGTGATCGCGCAACATCGCGGAATAGCCGGACCGGGTCGACGCCGTCGAGGCGAAAGCATAGTCGAAGCGCGCCGTCAGGTTCGTCATCGTCGCCGGATCGCTGAAAGCCGGGATCGGCTCGCCGCGTGCGTAAACCAACGGGCGCAGGTCGTCGATGCCATGACAGTGGTCGGCGTGGGAATGCGTGAACAGCACCGCATCGAGGTTGCTTACCTCGGCGTCAAGCAGCTGCTCGCGGAGATCCGGCGAGGTATCGATCAGAATCGTCGCCTGGGGCGTGCGCACCAGGATTGACGGACGCCGGCGGCGATTGCGCGGATCGGCGGGATCACACGCCCCCCAGATACCACCCACGAGCGGCACTCCGCCGGAACCGCCACACCCCAGCACCGTAACCTGCATGTCGCTGTGCGCCGTCACGACCGCCCTGCCCTCAACCTCGCCCTGTCTGCTCTCCGGGTTCTTCGACGCGTCACGCGGCCTCCGCCGGACGCGCGGCACGGCTGAACAGACGGAAGAAGTTGTCGGTCGTGCGCCGCTCCAGTTCCGCACGCTCAAGCCCCAGCGTCTCGCACAGGCTGTCGGCGGTATAGGAAACGTAGGACGGCTCGTTCGGCTTGCCCCGACGCGGTACCGGCGCGAGGTACGGCGCATCCGTCTCTACCAGCAGCTTGTCCGCCGGGACCATCTTGGCGACGTCGCGAATCTCCTCGGCCTTCTTGAAGGTCGCGATGCCGGACATCGAAATGTAGAAGCCCAGATCGAG